>JADJVQ010000016.1 GCA_016710525.1 Burkholderiaceae bacterium | reverse complement strand
TTCGGGCTGAGGAGGTTTGCGCTTCGATTGGGTCAGCGACAGCGTCCGACGGCTGGTCGGCGCCAGCCCGGCGGGCAAGGCTTGCGCCTGGCCGGCTTCGCCCGAGGCCGCAAAGTCTTCGCCTTCGGGGCGCGGGCGGATGGCCCGACGAGGTGCGCGGCGTGGCGCGCTCGGCTGGTCGCCGCCGGACTCGGCAGACAGGGCAGGCGGCGCGTTCGACGGCACGTCGTGCGAATCAGTGCTCAAGGTCACTTCCTTTCGGCGGCGCCGACGCTTCGGGCTCGCCCACTACGGACTCAGTTGACAGCGCCGGCTGGGGCGCTTCGGGGGGTGCTTCGCCCGGCGGATCGTCCGCGACAGGCTCGAACCCGGGCAAGACCAGCGCCAGCGGGTCGTGTGCCGGCGCGACAGAAACGAGATCGGGATCGGGATCCGGGGGAATGTCCGGCGATGCACTCGCAGGCGGCCCGCCTGCGTCCGGCTCGAACGCAATGGCCTGCTGCCCGATGAGTTCGATGACCTGCTCCGCAGTCCGACCTTCGGTCAGGGCCGGCAGATCATCCAGACAGCGCAGACCGAGGTCGTCGAGAAACTGACGAGTGGTCGCAAACAGTGCCGGGCGACCAACGACATCCTTGTGGCCGATGACCTCGATCCAGCCCCGCTCTTCCAGTGTCTTGACCACCTGCGAGGAGACGCTGACACCGCGGATGTCTTCGATGTCGCCGCGAGTGACCGGCTGACGGTAGGCGACGATGGCCAGGGTCTCCATCACGGCGCGCGAATAGCGCGGCGGCTTCTCGGGATTCAGGCGGGAAAGGTAGGAAGCCAGCTCGGGCGCGGTCTGGAATCGCCACCCGCTCGCCAATGTCACGAGCCGCACCCCCCTGTCCTGCCAGTCCAGGGCAAGCTCGGCCAGCGCGGATTCGATGACCGGCGCAGCGAGCTCGTTGTCGAACAGCTTGCGCAGCTCACCCATGTTCAACGGGTGAACCGACGACAGCAATGCCGCCTCGATGACGATTTTCGCCTGAGCGATGTCCATCCGCGTGCCCGAGCCCGCAGTACCGGTCAAAGTTGTCGAGAAAATCCGTGCCCGGGCATCGGCCCGCTCACAGACTGCATGTCATGGAAAATCAGAGAGACACCTGCCGAATAGTCATGCCGGGACAGAGAAGCCGGGTCAGGACGCGCATCTCGCGAAACACCCCGTACGGGGCCGCTGAGGAACCGCGGCGAGTCTGATCGGGAGGTCTGGCGTGGCTGCCGCGCCGGGTACCAGGGGCCATCGAGTGGCGCCATGGGCGCCTGGCGGCACCTGCGTTGCTGCTTCAGCGCCGTGGCACGCGCGCTGCGATTTCTGTTCGGGTACCGATTGTTCGTTGGTTGCGGGGGCAGGATTTGAACCTGCGACCTTCGGGTTATGAGCCCGACGAGCTGCCAGACTGCTCCACCCCGCGTCCGGTAAGAGATAGATTAGAACCGATATTTACCGATCGCGCAAGCCGAGCCTTCCGTATTCATGCCGATCGTGCATCCACCTACAGACTCAGCCTGCTGCGCTACACTCGTTCACTCCTCACGCAGAGTCCCTTCGGATGCGATTTTGTTCAGCTTGCGGCCAAACGGTCGAACAGTCGGTGCCGGCCGGCGACAACCGTCCGCGCTACTGCTGCGCCGGATGCGGAACCATCCACTACCAGAACCCGCGCATGGTCCTGGGGACGGTGCCGGTCTGGGGTGATCAGATCCTGCTGTGCCGCCGCGCGATCGAACCGCGTTATGGCTATTGGACTCTGCCCGGCGGATTCATGGAAAACGGCGAGAGTACCAATGAGGGTGCCCATCGGGAAACCATCGAGGAAGCGGGCGCCCGCATCGAGATGGGCGAACCGTTCTCGATTCTGGACGTGCCGCAGGTCGAGCAGGTGCATCTGTTCTTCCTCGCCAAGGTGCTCGATACCCGATTCGATCCCGGCCCCGAGAGCCTCGAGGTCAAGCTCTTCACCGAGGACCAGATTCCCTGGAACGAGCTGGCCTTTCGCACCGTGTCGCAGACGCTTCGCTGGTTCTTCGAGGATCGGCGTGCCGGCGCCTGGCGGCTGCACACATCGATCATCCGATACGAGCCCCGGCCCGCCGCCTGAGCGCCCGCGTGCGCGTCACGGCTCGACCGATGGCCCTCCAACGACCGTGAAGCTGCGCTGGATCGAACCCGACCAGGCCCTGCCGGCAGCGGGCAGCGCGCTGCGCGAGCCCAACGGACTGCTGGCGGCGGGACGAGATCTGTCGCCGCAACGGCTGCTCGAAGCCTATCGGCACGGCATCTTCCCGTGGTTCAGCGACGGCCAGCCGGTGCTCTGGTGGTCACCCGATCCGCGCATGGTGCTGGAGCTGGACGACTTCGTGATCACCCGCTCGTTCGCCAAGACACTGCGCAAGATCCGGCGCGAGGCGCGCTGGCAGCTTCGTCCTGAACACCGCCTTCGACCGGGTGATGCGGGAGTGCGCCGCGCCGCGCGACGGCCAGGACGGCACCTGGATCGGCGAGGAGATCCGTGATGCGTACGGCGCACTGCATCGCATGGGGTTCGCGCACTCGGTCGAGACCTGGAACGGCGCCACCCTGGTGGGCGGGTTGTACGGCGTGAGCATCGGCCGGATGTTCTTTGGCGAATCGATGTTCGCGCGCCAACCCGAGGCCTCGAAAGTCGCGCTGGCGGGCCTCGTCGCCCTGCTGCGGCGCTGCGATTTCCGCATGATAGACTGCCAGCAGAACACGTCGCACCTCGCGTCAATGGGCGCACACGAGATCGATCGGCACTCGTTTCTGCGTCAGGTCGACGAACTTGTCTCCATGACTCCGCCGGACTGGTCGACCCTTCAGATCGAGCTACCCGACGCATGACGCACCTCAAAGAGCTGCCATTCTCGGCGCTCCAGTTCTACGCCACCGCGCCCTACCCCTGCAGCTACCTGGCCAACCGACAGGCGCGCAGCCAGGTCGCCACGCCCAATCATCTGATCAACGCCGACATCTACAGCGAACTGGTCCGTGCCGGATTTCGGCGCAGCGGCGTGTTCACCTACCGGCCGCATTGCGACGGCTGCCGGGCCTGCGTGCCGGTGCGCCTGCCGGTGGCCGAATTCCAGATCTCGCGGGCCCAGCAGCGCGCGCGCCGCCGCCACGCCGATCTTCGCACTCTGGTGGCGCGTCTCGGGTTTTCCGCCGAGCACTATGACCTCTACCTGCGCTACCAGTCGTCGCGCCATTCGGGCGGCGGCATGGATCACGACAGCCGCGAGCAGTACGCGCAGTTCCTGCTGCAAAGCAAGGTCAACACCCGGCTGGTCGAATTCCGCGAGGCCGATGGGCGACTGCGCATGGTCTCGATCATCGACATCCTGAACGACGGGCTGTCGTCGGTGTACACGTTCTTCGATCCGGACATGCCGCGCGCCAGTTATGGCACGTTCAATATCGTCTGGCAGATCGACCAGTGCCGCCAGCTCGGCCTGTCGCACCTGTACCTGGGATACTGGATCGCGCAAAGCCCGAAGATGGCCTACAAGGCCGGTTACCGGCCGCTCGAGTATCTGCGCCAGGGGCGCTGGGAAGCCGAACCGCCCCCGGATGCTTCGCCCACCGACATCCCCGGCTGATTCCCATGGACCTGTATCCCTTTGCGCGACCGTTGCTGTTCGCGATCGATCCCGAGCGCGCCCACGAACTGACGATGGGCCAGATCGACCGCGCGGCGGCCTGCGGTGCGATGCGACTGGTCGCCGGTGCGCCGGTCAGCGATCCGGTCCAGGTGATGGGCCTGCGCTTCGCCAATCGGGTCGGCCTGGCCGCCGGCCTGGACAAGAACGGCGCCCACCTGGCGGCCCTGCAGACGATGGGATTCGGTTTCATCGAGGTGGGCACCGTCACTCCGCGTGCCCAGCCCGGCAACCCGCGGCCCCGGATGTTCCGCCTGCCCGAACGGCGTGCGCTGATCAACCGGCTGGGCTTCAACAACGAGGGCGTCGACGCCTTCCTGGCCAACATCGCACGCTCGAACTACCGCGGGGTGCTGGGCCTGAACATCGGCAAGAATGCCGACACCCCGATCGAGCGGGCGCTGGACGACTATCGGCTTTGCCTGCAGCGGGTCTATCCGCATGCCAGCTATGTCACCGTCAACATCTCGTCGCCCAACACCAAGAACCTGCGCCAGCTGCAGGGCGGCGACGACCTGCAGCGCATGCTCGAGGGTCTGGCGCAGACACGCGAACAACTGGCCGTCGAACACCGTCGCCGGGTGCCGATGGCGCTCAAGATCGCACCCGACCTCGACGACGCCCAGATCGACACCCTCGCCCAGGCGCTGCCGCGCCACGGCTTCGATGCGGTGATCGCCACCAACACCACGCTGTCGCGCGACGCGGTGGCCGGCCTGCCGCATGCCGAACAAGCGGGCGGCCTGTCCGGCGCACCGGTGCTGGCGCCCTCGAACCGGGTGATCGCCGCGCTGCGCGCCCGTCTGCCCGCGGGCTATCCGATCATCGGCGTCGGCGGCGTGATGTCGGGCGCCGATGCCCGCTCCAAGATCGATGCCGGCGCCACGGTGGTGCAGATCTACACCGGCCTCGTCTATCGCGGCCCGGCGCTGGTCAGGGAATGCGCGGTCGCGCTGGCGCGGCAGGCGATGCGCGCCTGATCCGGTCGCGGCCGTGGTCGGCGCGCCCCGTCACCATCACCACGTCTACGTGGTCGAACTGCACAAGGATGTGCTCTACGAAGGCCGCTTCGCGCGGGCCAATCCGCGCTTCGACCGCTTCCTGCCCTGCGTCTATGTCGGGGCGACCGGCCTGACGCCGGCGCAGCGCCTGGCCAATCACAAGGCCGGCAACCGCGGCAACCGCTACGTGCGGCTGTACGGCCTGCGGCTGATGCCCGAGATCTACGCCGTGTTCAATCCGATGCCCTATCGCGCCGCGCTGCAGATGGAAATCGAACTGGCGCAGGAGCTTCGCGACAAGGGCTGGGCGGTCTGGCAGGGCTGAGGAACCCCGGCCGGCGGACAGTTCCCCTGGCCGTTCGGCCGGCGCGCAGCGGCGAGCCCAAGTTGGAACGCGGGCTGCAGCCTGCTCACGTAAGATCGTCCCCTCCCCCGACCGCCGCCACCGACCGACACCATGCCCCTGACCGACGCCGAACATGCCCTGCTGCAGCGCGCAGCCACGCTGTCACGCGACATCGTCTCGCCCAATGCCGCGCGCTGGGAGCGCGAACGCCGGATCGGCCACGAGGGCCTCTCAGCCGCGGTCGAGATCGGCCTGACCCGCTTGCAGGTCCCCCTGGCGTTCGGCGGCCTGGCCATGTCGTTCTCATGCAAGGCGCAGCTGGCCGATGTGCTGGGCGCCGGCGATTTCGGCTTCACGATGTCGCTGATCAATACCCAGAACATCGCCGCCAAACTGGCTCGCGATGCCCCGGCCGAAGTCGCGGCGCGTTATGTGCCGGACCTGATCGCCGGCCGGCGGCTGGGCTGCACCGCGCTGACCGAACCCGGTGCGGGTTCCGATTTCGCCGCGATCTCCACCCTGGCCAAACGGGTCGAGGGCGGCTGGCGGATCGACGGGGCCAAGGCCTGGATCACCAACGCCGGCGAGGCCGATGTGGTCGTGCTCTATGCCCAGACCGAGCCGGGCTCCGGCGGCCGCGGCATCGCGGGTTTCCTGATCGACGGCCGGCGCCCGGGCTTCGTGCGGGAACCGGCCTTCGCGCTGGGCGGGCAGCACACCATCGGCACCGGCGGATTCCGGCTCGAGGGCTACCTGGCCCGCGACGAGGAGATGCTGCATCCGCCCGGGCAGGCATTCAAGGCGGCGCTGTCTTCGATCAATGGCGCGCGCACCTACATCGCCGCGATGTGCTGCGGCATGGTGGGGGATGCATTGCGCGTCGTGCGCGAGTTCGGCGAGCAGCGACACACCTTCGGCAAACCGCTGGCCGATCACCAGGGCTGGCGCTGGCGTCTGGCCGAAGCCGCCAGCGAACTGGCCGCGTGCCGCCTGATGGTTGCGCACGCCGCCACGCTGATCGACGAAGGCCGGGATGCGCAGCTGGCCGCCGCCCAGGCCAAGCTGCTGGCGACCCGCATGGCCGACCGGCAGCTGCCCGCGCTCGCGCAGGCCATGGGGGCCGAAGGCCTGCGCGAGCACTACCCGTTCGCCCGCCATCTGATGGGCGCCCGGGTGGCCGGTTTCGTCGACGGCTCGACCGAGATGCTGCTCGAGCGGATCTGTGCCGTGATGCGCGCCTGAGCGGCCCGCTGCCCCTGCCTCAGAGCCCGCCGAATACCTTCTTCAGGATCGCGCTGCCGCTGCCGATCGGATCGGCGCGCAGCGAGCGCTCCTTTTCCGCAATCACCAGGAACAGCCCGTCGACCGCCTTGCCGGTCACATAGCGATCGAGCGAGGCCTGGTCCTCCTTCACCAGGCCCAGCCGGCCAGCCTGCGACGCCAGGCGGTCATACTTCTTCGCCAGCTCGAGCTTGCCGATGCTGCGCGAGACGATCGGCAGGAATCGTTCGCCGATCTGCTCGCCGGCGCTGCTGCGGAAGTACCGCGTGACCGAATCGTCGCCTCCACGAACGATGTCCAGCGCATCTCGAACCGTGACCTTGCGGGCGGCGTCGACCAGCAGCGCCTTGGCCTGCGGCACAGCCGCTTCGGCAGCCCGGTTGATACCGACCTCCAAAGCCTCGAATTCATCGTCCAGGCCGAATATCCGGGCCGCGCCGCGCACTTTGCGCAGGCTGTCCGGCAACGGGATGCGCACTTTCGGGTTGCCCAGGAAACCGTCGTTGACACCCAGCAGTTCGACGGCGGCGAGCGCACCCTTTTCGAGGGTGGCGCGAATGCCCGAGGCGGCGTCCTGTTCGGACAGCGCGGCAAGCGCGCTCAGCGGCCAGACCAGGCCGGCCCATGGGACCAGCGCGGCCATCGGGGCCAGGGCGCAAAGGCTGCGTCGAACGGGGTGTGACATGGTGTGTTCCTTGACAGTTGACAGAGCCGAGAACGTCTGGCGAAAAGCGCTTCGGCGATCATGGTGCACCGCGCGTCCCAAGGGAATGTCTGGACCGCCGGCGGCATCGGTCCGGAACAATGATTGACACCCGCTCGTCGGGCCCGCCGTTTCGAACCGTGAAGTCGGGCGGCCGCCGGAGGCGGCGAGCGCGCGGCGAATCCAGTAGGCTCAGGGGCAGTCCGCGCATTTCGCGCAGCCTCAATCGGAGATTACCGATGGCCCTTCAGCCTCTCGAGACCGTGCTCTACAGCGTCGAAGACGGTATTGCCACGATCACCCTGAACCGTCCCGAAAAGATGAACGCCTTCACCGTCAAGATGCGCGACGAACTGGTGGCTCTGTTCGACGAAACCGACTCCGACGATGCCGTCCGCGCGGTCATCATCACCGGTGCCGGACGCGCGTTCTGCGCCGGTGCCGACCTGTCCTCCGGCGGCAAGACCTTCGACTACGCGTCGCGCAGCGATGCGGCGCGCGAAGCGATGCGCGTGGGCGACGTCTACCGTGACGGCGGCGGGGTCACGACGCTGCGCATCTTCAAGAGCCTCAAGCCCGTGATCGGCGCGATCAATGGCGCGGCCGTGGGCATCGGCGTGACGATGCAGCTGCCGATGGACATCCGCCTGGCCTCGACCGACGCGCGCTTCGGCTTCGTCTTCGCCCGACGCGGCATCGTGCCCGAAGCGGCCTCGTCGTGGTTCCTGTCGCGGGTGGTGGGCATGCAGACGGCGCTCGAGTGGTGCTATACCGGACGGGTGTTCAACGCCCAGGAAGCCCTGGAACGCGGACTGGTGCGATCGCTGCACGCGCCGGCCGACCTGCTGCCGGCGGCGCGCGCCCTGGCGCGCGAGATCGCCGACAACACCGCGCCGGTGTCGGTTGCACTGACCCGCCAGATGCTCTGGCGGATGGCTGGCGCCGATCACCCGATGCAGGCCCACCGGATCGACAGCCGGGCGATCCAGGCCCGCGGCCAGTCGGCCGATGCCCGCGAAGGGGTCAGCTCGTTCCTCGAGAAGCGTCAGCCGGTCTATCCCGACAAGGTTTCGCGGGATATGCCTGCGTTCTTCCCCTGGTGGGACGAACCGCCCTTCGAGTGAATCCGCGGGCGGTGTGCCGCGCGGCGTTCAGCCGCGCCGGCTCATGGCCAGGATGCCGCCGGCCAGCTGGATCGGCTGACCGTGCGGTGTCACTTCGGCGGCCACCCGCCACGCCTGGCGCAGGGCGCCCAGCGCCAGAGGCGGCGCAAGGCCCTTGTCGGACACCAGCCGTTCGAGCGCGTCGAGCCAGTGGCGGTAGTAGGTCTCGCCGGTATCGGGATCGCCCGCCGCCTGCGCCTGGGTGATCGCCCGCGACAGGTATTGCGCCCACTCGGTCCATTCGAATACGCCCCGCTGATGCAGGGCCACGACGATGGCGAAGGCCTGGGCCTCCCAAGGCTCGCGGAAGATCGGCCCCTCGGCGCCACAGGGAATGCCCGCGGGCAGGTCGGCCAGCCGCGGCGACAGATCGCCAGGTGCGCCGCTCACGCCGGGCCGCCCGCGCGCGCGCCCTGGCGCTCGTCCGGTGCGTCGGCGTCCATCAGATAGGACTCCCAGCAGTCGACCCGCACCGAATCGGCGCTGCTCAGCTCGCCCCAAAGCGTCCGCCCGCTGAATGCCACGGTATAGAGCCACTGCGGCGATTCGCCTTCGCCGCGGGCGTTGGTATCCGGAAAGACGTGGCCGCCATGAAGCGCCACCACGGTGCCGACTTTGTCGCGCGCGTAGCGCGGCAAGCGGGTATGGCCGGTTGGATGCAGATTGCCGGTGCGAACCGACTGGCCCACGCGGAAACGCGCCGGCGAAGCGACCGCCCGCTCGGTCGGGCCGCCGCGCGCCAGGACCTCGGCCACCCGATCGCGCGGGACGGCCGAAATGCCGGGAAGAGGCGCGCGCAGCACACTTCCCGATTCGAGTTCGTCGGCGCCGACCATGCCGCGGGCCGTCAGCAGGCGGCGCAGGCCCTCGAACCAGATTTCGTAGTAGCTGCTGGCCAGGTACTGCGGCGGCGACAGGCTTTCACGCGCCGAGCGCGCCATGTCGATGTTCCAGCGCCCGCAAAAACCGCTCGCCACCGTGATCGCGAAGGCTCGGCGCTCCCATTCGGCATGGAAGACGGGCTCGTCGGCTTCCGGCAGCACCGGCCCGAATCCCATCATGCCGCCCAGATCCTGCGCGCCGTTCATGCCTGTGCTCCGGCCGATCGCGGCAAGGTCACGATGCCGGTGCCGATCATCGCGTCGCGCGTGACCAGCGCAGCGAGCTGCGCTTCGGAAAAATCGTCGGTGCCGGGGGGACGCATCGGCAGCACCAGGTAACGCAGTTCGGCGGTCGAGTCCCAGA
Source organism: Burkholderiaceae bacterium (assembly GCA_016710525.1). Taxonomy (GTDB): domain Bacteria; phylum Pseudomonadota; class Gammaproteobacteria; order Burkholderiales; family Burkholderiaceae_E; genus Quisquiliibacterium. Next base: position 81,176 of record JADJVQ010000016.1, on the reverse strand, counting down.
CGCGGACCTCGGTCTGCGCCGGCAGGCTGACGCCGAAATCGGCCAGCACGCCCCGCGGGTCGATGACCGCCTTGGAACGGTAGGGCGCCGACTTGTACCAGACCGGCGGCAGGCCCAGCACGGGCCACGGATAGCAGGAGCACAGCGTGCAGACCACCAGGTTGTGGACCTGCGGGGTGTTCTCCAGGGCGATCAGGTGCTCGCCCTGGCGCCCGACAAATCCGAACCCGCCAGGCTCGCCGACCGCGGCCGTCGCATCGCGCAGCAGCCATTCCTTGTAGGCCGGGTCGCTCCAGGCGCGTGCCACCACGCGCGCGCCGTTGTGCGGACCGACCCGGTGCTCATAGGTGTCGATGAGCTCGTCGAGCGCGGCCGGATCGATGTAGCCCTTCTGCACGAGCAGGGTCTCGAGGGCCCGCACCCGGACATCCATGTCCGACAGTGCGTTGGGGTGCGTGTGGGGTGCGTTGTCTGCCATGGGTATGATTCTGCCGCAACCCGGGCGCGATTGGCGTGTCCGTTGCGCCCGCCCATGTCCGAACTGCTGCTCTGCACCCTGAACGCCCGCCACGCCCACGCGTCGCTGGGATTGCGCTGCCTGCGGGCCAACCTGGGCGGACTGCGCGCGCGCTCGCGCATCGTCGAGTTCGTGATCGGCGCGCGCACCGAGGACATGGCCGAGAAGCTGCTGGCGCTGCGGCCGCGGGTGATCGGGTTCGGCGTGTACATCTGGAACGTCGAGCAGACGACCCGGCTGGTCGAGCTGCTGCGCCGGATCGCGCCGGCCGTGACGATCGTGCTCGGCGGCCCGGAGGTCAGCCACGAGACCGCCGAGCAGCCGATCTGCGCGCTGGCCGATCACATCGTCACCGGATCGGCAGAACGAGCCTTCGCCCGCCTGGCCGGGCAGCTGCTCGATGGACCTCGCCCGCTGATGAAGGTCGTGCCGGGCGATGCGCCCGACCTGGCGGCCCTGGCCCTGCCGTACGACGAGTACAGCGACCAGGATCTGCGCGAACGGCACCTGTACATCGAAGCCTCGCGCGGCTGCCCGTTCAAATGCGAGTTCTGCCTGTCGGCGCTCGACAAGACGGCCTGGCCGTTCGAACTGCCCCGGGTGCTGCAGGCGCTGCAATCGCTGCATGCGCGCGGAGCCCGCCATTTCCGTTTCGTCGACCGGACCTTCAATCTGAAGGCGGCCACGGGCGCGGCGATCCTTGAGTTTTTCCTGGCGCGCATCGAGGCCGAGCCCGACGATCCGGTGTTCGCGCACTTCGAGCTGGTGCCCGACCATCTGCCCGACGCGCTTCGCGCGCTGATCGTGCGTTTCCCCAAGGGCTGCCTTCAGTTCGAGATCGGCATCCAGACCTGGAATCCGCAGGTCCAGGCACTGATCAGCCGACGTCAGGACAATGATCGGGCCGCCGACAACCTGCGCTGGCTGTTGCGCGAGACGCAGGCGCACCTGCACGTCGACCTGATCGCCGGCCTGCCGGGCGAGGACATGGCGAGTTTCGGCGCCGGCTTCGACCGGCTCGCCGCGCTCGGCCCGCATGAGATCCAGCTTGGCATCCTGAAGCGGCTGCGCGGCGCGCCGATCGCCCGGCACACGGCGTCCCATGACCTGCGCTTCAATCCGGCACCGCCCTACAACGTGCTGAGCACCGGCGCGCTGTCGTTCGCGCAGCTGCAGCGCCTGACCCGATTTGCCCGCTATTGGGATCTGGTCGCCAATTCGGGACGATTCCCGCGCAGTCTGAAACTGCTGCTGGGCGCCCGGCCGTTTGCCCGCTTCATGGCCTTTTCCGACTGGCTGTACGCCCGCACCGACGCAACCCATCGCGTGGCGGCCGAACGCCTGTACGAGCTCGTGCACGAATGGCTGACCGGCGAGGTGGGCGACGAGGTGGGCTAAAGTGGGCGACGAGGTGGGCGGCGAGGTGGCCGGCATGGCCCGAAGTGGCCATGAAGCACACCCCGGGCGGACTCGAGGCTCGAAGTGCCCACTTCCAACGCACGTCCTGCGCGCGCGACGCCATCGCTCAGGCCATCCGTGCCGACTACGAGGCCAGCGGCGCCCGCGGCCGTCCGGCCTTCCTGATGCGCGGCCTGTCGGGCGGGCTGCATCGGGCCGACCCGCCGGGCGCGCCCCCTCGCGACGCGGCTATCGCGCGTCAGACCCGCCACCTTCAAAACCAACCGCGCCGAGTCCTGCCATGACCCTCTCCGTTCTCGATGCGCCAGCGACTGCCCGCGCCCTGCCCTATCCGGCGCTGGCCGAGGCGCTGTCCGCGATGCTCGCGCGCAAGCGCGACGGAAACACCATCGCACCCGAACGCCTGGTGGTGCCGCTGACCGGCGGCGTGCTGCTGGCCATGCCGGCCAGCGACGGCGAATTTGCGGTGACCAAACTGGTGACGGTGCACGCCGGCAATCCGCAGCGCGGCCTGCCCAGCCTGCTGGGTGAGGTGCTGCTGATGCGCGCCGACACAGGCGAGCGGCTGCTGATGCTCGACGGGCCGACCGTGACCGCCCGCCGCACCGCCGCGCTGAGCGCGCTGGCCGGGCGCCGCCTGGGGGCCCGCGCGGGCGGTGAACTGCTGGTGATCGGCTCGGGCGTCCAGGCGCGGGCTCATGTCGAGGCTTTCGCCAGCCTGCTCGGGGTCACGAAGGTCCGTATCACCTCGCGCGATCCGGACCATGCCCGCCAGCTGGTCGAACATGCCCGCGGCCTGGGTCTGCAGGCCGAGCTTGCTGGCGACGTCGGCGCCGCGCTGGCCGCGTCGCCGCTCGTCGTCACCGCCACCACCGCGCATGCTCCGGTGATGCCCGACGCGGTGCGCGACGATGCCTTCGTGGCCGCCGTGGGCGCCTATCGGCCCGACATGTGCGAACTGCCGTCCTCGCTCATTCGGCGCGCGGTCGTTTTCGTCGATGACCTGGCCGGCGCAGGCCACGAAGCGGGTGACCTGCTGCAGGCGGGACTGGACTTCCGTCTGGTCGGCGCACTCGAAGCGGTCGCGCCGGATGCGCCGCGTCCCCGGCCCGGCTCGCCGGTGGTGTTCAAGAGCGTCGGTCAGGCCTTGTGGGATCTCGCCGCGGCCCGCCTGGCCTGGACGATGCACGCTCCGGCGGGTACCCGGCCATGAGCCGCGATTCGAACGACTTCGATGTGGCGGTGATCGGCGCCGGCATTGTCGGCTGCGCCAGCGCGTTCCGGCTGGCCGAACAGGGCCTTCGGGTGGTGGTCATCGAGCGCGAACATGCGCCGGCGATGGGTTCGACCGGGCGCAGCGCGGCCGGCGTGCGCCTGCAGTTCTCGGACGAGACCAACGTGCTGATGTCGGCACACAGCCTGGCGGAATATCGGCAGATGCCGCAGGCCGGCTATCGGCCGATCGGCTACCTCTTTTTCGTGCCGCAGGAGCAGTGGAGCTCGCACTGCGCCGCAGTCCCGCTGCAGCGTCGTCATGGCGCTCCGGTTCAGGTCCTGAGCGTCGCGCAGGCTGCCCACATCGTGCCGGTCGATGGCAGCGGACTGGCCGGCGCGACCTGGTGCGCACTGGACGGCGTGGTCGACCCGCACGGGATCTGCCTGCGGTACGCCGGCCGAGCACGCGCGCTCGGAGCGCGCATGGTGTTCGGCGCCGAGGTGACCGCGATCGAGCGCGGCGCCCGCGACTGGGAAATCCAAACCCGCGGCGAACGCATTCGGGCGACTCGGGTGGTCAATGCCGCCGGCGCCTGGTCCGGCCGGGTTGCCGCGCTGGCCGGGCTGCGGGTGCCGGTCGACGCAGCCCGCCGGGTGGTGTTCGCCAGCGCGCCCCTGCCGCCCGCTCTGCAGCGCGCACAGCCCTATCCGCTGACCATCGACCTGGCCAGCGGGTTCTACTTCCGCTCGGAAGGCCAGCGCCTGATCTTCGGCCAGAGCAATCCGCGCGACGTCGGGTTCTCGGAGGGGATCGACTGGCCCTGGCTGGACACCGTGGTCGAATCGTCGCTGGCGCGCTTCCCCTGGTTCGAGCAGGTCGCGCTCGATCGCCGGGCATCCTGGTGGGGGTACTACGAAATCACGCCCGACCACAACGCGATCATCGGTACGGACCCGAGTGAACCGCGCTGGATCAATGCCTGCGGCTTTTCGGGCCACGGCGTGCAGCAGGCCGCCGCCGTGGGCCGGCTGGTCGCCCAGCTGGCGTGCGGGCAGGAGCCGTTCATCGACATTCGTTCGTTGGCGCTCGCCCGATTTTCCGAGCCCGCCTTCCAGGGCGGCCAGAGCGAACGGCTGATCGTCTGAGACCGCGGCGGCAGGCGGCCGACCAGCGGCAGATCACCGACGAACGGCGCCCGGAGAGACACCAACGGCGCACATTCTGTGACAATCAGCGCAATTGCGTTTCATAAGGTGATATACACTGGCTTCGCGATCAACTCATCAGGGCTGCCATGCCGCTTGCCCCTACCGTCATGCCAAGACCCCGCAGCACCCCCCACGAAGACGGTAAAACCGCGATTCAGGTCATCGAACGCCTGGTTTCCCTGCTGGACGCGCTGGCAGCGCAACCGGACTCGGTCAGCCTGAAGGAATTGTCCCTGCGCACCGGGCTGCACCCCTCGACCGCGCACCGGATCCTCAACGATCTCGTGACTTCGCGCTTCGTCGACCGGTCGGAACCGGGCGCCTATCAGTTGGGCATGCGGCTGCTGGAACTGGGCAACCTGGTCAAGGCACGGCTGAACGTGCGCGACGCCGCGCTGGGCCCGATGCGCGAACTGCATCGCGCCACCGGCCAGCCGGTGAACCTGTCGATCCGCCAGGGCGACGAGATCGTCTACATCGAACGCGCCGTGTCGGAGCGCTCGGGCATGCAGGTGGTGCGAGCCGTGGGCGGGCGCGCGCCGCTGCATCTGACATCGGTGGGCAAGCTGTTCCTGACCGCCGACGAGGCGCGCAACGTGCGCGCCTACGCCACACGCACCGGACTGGCCGGCCATACGCGAAACAGCATCACCGACATCGTGCGCCTGGAGCGCGAACTGGCCCTGGTGCGGGCGCGCGGCTATGCCCGCGACAACGAAGAACTCGAACTGGGCGTGCGCTGCATCGCCGCGGGCATCCGCGACGACTCCGGGAGACTGGTCGCTGGCCTGTCGATTTCGGCGCCCGCCGACTTCGTGCAGGACGACTGGATCGACCAGCTCTGCCGCACCGCGGGTCAGATCTCCAGCGCGCTGGGCTACGAGCCGGTCGAGACGTAAACCGGCGCCGGGGTGACACCGCGCGCCGCCGCGCCGTTGCGCACCCGGGTGAGTGTCGGGCTGCGATGCTCGGTCTCGAGCCAGTCGCGGATCCGCTGCGCATCGCCGAATCGCGAATAGCGCCCTGCCGAATCGAGCAGCACCATCAGCACGGGGCGCGATTCGATGTTGGCCTGCATCACCAGGCAGCGCCCCGCTTCGGCGATGTACCCGGTCTTCTGCAGACCGATCGACCACGACGAATGGTCGATCAGGCGATTGGTGTTGCGAAAGCTGATCATCCGGTACCCGGCGTCGACCGTGAGCTCGGGCGCGGTCGAAAACTGGCGCACCAGCGGATAGTCGTACGCCGCGCGCAGCATGCGGGCCAGGTCGTGCGCATTGGACACATTGCGGTCCGACAAACCAGTGGGATCGGAGAATCGGCTCGCCGTCATGCCGAGCTGACGGGCCTTGGCGTTCATGGCTGCCACGAACGCGGGCATGCCGCCCGGATAATGGCGTGCGAGCGCGTGCGCCGCCCGGTTCTCGGAAGACATCAGCGCCAGCTGGAGCAGCTCGGCTCGGGTCAGACGGGTGCCGGGCCGCAGGCGCGAGCGCGAGCCCTTTTCGGTGTCGATGTCCTCGGCGCTGATCTCGACCGCTTCGGCCAGCGGCAGTTGCGCATCGAGCACGACCAGCGAGGTCATCACCTTGGTGATCGAGGCGATCGGCAGGACGGCATCGGGGTTCTTGGACAGCAGCACCTCGCCGGTGCGCTGGTCGGTGACCAGGGCGACCGACGAGCGCAGGTCGAGCGGATCGTCGACCGCATGCAGCCCGGTCGCCTGGCCGACGGACAGCCGCGCCGGTTCATCGCGCGCGGCCGCCTGCATCTGTTTGCGCAGCTGGGCGCGTCCCTTCGCCGTTTTCGGCGCGGCAAGCGCCAGCGAACGAGCCTTGACCGGCGATCGCGAGCCGGCCAGCGCGGACCGGGCGCCTGCCCGCGGGGTCATGGCGCCCGCCCGTGGAGCCATGGGCGCAGCCGTGGACCGTGTGCCGACACCCGCCTTCCCGGCGAGCCGCGGCTGCCCGGCAGCGGCCTTGGTCGACTTGGGCGCCGCCGCCCGGGTCGATGAAGCCCGAGTGGCAACGGGTGCCGGCGCGGCCTTCGAACTGCCCGCTCGGCTGCTGGCCTCGGGCGCACGCGCCAGGGCATCGGAGGGCGGCAGGCTGAAGGAGGCGCCGATCAGCAGCGCAGCGGCAATCCATGGTTTGAACAAAACGGTTCCTCTCATCGGATGACAGCGTGTCGGCGAGCGGTCTCGACAGGCCCTCGACGCTAACACGGTGCTCAGATGGAAGTGTAGCAAAAAGATGAGTAAAAATAGACTGTTACGAGTGACTGCTCACCCGTTGTCTTCAGAACTCGCGAACAAGCCGCCAAAACCGGCGCAATTCAGCTGTTGCGCGCCGGTAGAACACCCGATCGGAAGCCCGCAGCGGTCATAGAGCGGGCATGACAAGCCGCCTGACGCACGGTCTCGAGGTGGATCGCGACGATGTCGTCGATCGCGGGGCAATAACCCCCGCCCATCACGACGGCGACTGGAAGCCCCTGATCGAAGGCGTACGCGAAGACGCTCGCATCGCGGCGCGCGACCCCGTCGCGGCTCAGGGACAGCCGTCCCAGGCGATCGCCCTGGTACACGTCCGCACCGGCCAGGTAGATCAGCAGATCGGGCCGAAAACTCGCCCGCAGCACGGCCAGCGCGGGCGCCAGCGCGTCAAGGTAGGCGTCGTCGCCGGTGCCATCGGGCAGGGCCACATCGAGGTCGCTCGTCTCCTTGCGAAACGGGTAATTGCGCTCGCCGTGCACCGACAGCGTGAACACCGACGGATCGCCCGCCAGGATCGACGCGCTGCCATCGCCCTGATGGACATCGAGATCGACGATCGCCACCCGACGGACCCGCCGTTCGGCCTGCATCAGCCGGGCGGCGACCGCGACGTCGTTGAAGCAGCAGAACCCCTCGCCTCGCGCCGCGAAGGCGTGATGGGTGCCCCCCGCCAGATTGGCCGCAGCGCCGTCGCGCAGGGCCGCCCGACAGGCGTCGATCGTCGCACCGGTCGAGCGGCGCGACCGCTCGACCATTTCCGGTGACCAGGGAAACCCGATCGCGCGCTGCTCCGTGGCACTCAGATCCCCGGCGACCAGGCGTCGGATGTAGTCGGGATGATGGGCCAGCGCCAGCACCCCGTCGGAGGCCGGCTCGGGCTCGCTCAGGCGGACATCCGCGAGCACAGCCTGAACCTGATCGCGCAGGCGTCCGTATTTGGCCATCGGGAACCGGTGGCCCGCGGGCAGCGGCAGCGTGAAGTGGTCGGTGAAGAAAGCGTGCACGGGAATGGGCCAGAGATGACCGGCCCAAAGCATGCCCGAAGCAGAATTCCCTGCGTTCGCTGCGGCGCAGCGACCATGGCATCAAGAGGGGCGTTCCAAGGAATCGGGTGATGCTTGCCAAGCCTCGCAACGCCCGGGAACGGAGCACAGGAACCCATTGCTGCCAATCGGCCCGCCACCATGAAGGCTATAGATATCAACACTCTTGGCGTCCAGACGACATGCACCAGAAACAGGATTCCACAATGCAACAACGCTTGACTTTTGTTGACAGCGCCCTAAAATTCACTTTGTGCGGTGCAGCAATCACCGCAACTGCTCACCCGAAGCAGTCGGTAACACCCCATTCAGAACACCTATTCAGCAAGCAGAAAGAGGCATCCATGGTCAATACCCCCGAGCAATTCATCCAAGCCCAGAAACTGACGTTCGACCTTTTCCAGGCTGTCGCCCTGAAATCGCTCGAAGGCTTCGAAAAACTGGCCGAACTCAACATCCAGGCCGCCAAGACCTCGATCGAAGAGAGCGCCGAGCAGATGAAGTCGCTGATGTCCGCCAAGGATGCCAAGTCACTGACCGACTGGTCGATGGTGTCGGCCCAGCCGGCCGCCGACAAGGTGGGCGCGTACGCCAAGCACCTCTACGACATCACCAGCGAGACTGGCACGGAGATTGCTAAACTCGTCGAGAAGCAGTTCGCCGAAAGCAACAAGCAGTTGACCGCTTCGATCGACGCGATGGCCAAGAATGCCCCGGCTGGGACCGAAGGCATGGTGACCCTGGTCAAGCAGGCTGTGTCGGCAGCCAACAATGCGTACGAACAGGTCAACAAAGCGACCAAACAAGCGGTCGAAGTGGCCGAAGCGAACATGGCGGCAGCGGCCAAATCGGCTCGTCCGGTGGTCAAGAAGGCTGCCTGACCTCGTCGTCAGATCGTCTCCTCAGGGCATCGCGGACGCTTCACCCTCCTCACCGCGATGCTTTCAGCCCGGTTCTCGCGAACCGGGCTGTTTTATTTTGGGCGTTCGGAAATATCAGCCGAGCCGCTCCCCTGAGCGTCACCGACATGGGACGGCTGCCGCGGCAGGGTCCGGCACGGTGACGCCCCGCGTCAGGCCCGGCCGCGGCGTGTCACCGCCGGGCCCGCGCTGCCCTCAGTCGCCCACCGCGCCGGCGAGTTCCGCCGACCGGCCGACCGGCGGCGCATCGGCCTGGTAGCGGGCCAGCAACTGCTCGCGCAGCGCACGGGCCGTCACCAGGTGACGCTCCTTGACGTGCCCGAAGCCGCGGATCTGTTCCGGCACGCTGGCCAGTTCGATCGCCAGCGCGCGGCGCTCGGGTGTCAGCCGATCGAGCAGCGCGCCGATGGTGCGCTCGTATTCGTCGATCAGGGCGCGCTCGCCGCGCCGCTCCGCGGTGCGTCCGAACACATCGAGCGCGGTGCCCCGCAGGCGGCGAAGGCGCGCCAGCACCCGGAAAACCGGCAACACCCAGGGTCCGTAGACCTGCTTGATCAATTCACCATTGGGCTTGCGCTTGGCCAGCAGGGGCGGCGCCAGATGAAACTGCAGGCGCGGTTCGCCTTCGAACTGTTCGCGCAATCGTGCGCTGAACTCGGGCCGGGTGTAGAGCCGGGCGACCTCGTATTCGTCCTTGTACGACATCAGCTTGAAGAAGTAACTGGCCACGGCCTCGGTCAGCGGCCATTGCCCGATCGTGCCCGCGGTCTCGCCGCGCAGATCGCGCCGGACTTCCCCCGGCTCGAGCGCCGGCAGCGGCGCGGCGCCCAGCGCCCGCTCGGCATGGCGCACCTTCTCGACCAGCGCCAGATACCGCCGGGCCCAGGCCTCGTCCTGGTAGTCGGTGAGGAAGTCGACCCGGCGCGCAATCAGTTCGTCGAGCGACTCCGAGCGCTTCCGATTGACCGGCAGCGACGCCGGCGGCGCCGCCACGGCTTCGACCTGTGCCAGATCGGCCGCCGCGCGCCGCCCCCACAGCAAGGCGCGGCGATTCGACTCGACCGCCACTTCGTTCAATTCGATGGCCCGATCGATCGAGCGTGCCGACACCGGAATCAGGCCCTTCTGGAACGCATAGCCGAGCATGAACATATTGGCCGCAATGGCGTCCCCCATCAGGCCATTGGCCAGCCGGGTGGCGTCGACGAATGACGCCGCCTCGAGCCCGGCCGCGGCCGCGATCGCACCCTCCATGCTGCCCAGCGGGAATTTCCAGTCGGCATTGCGGGTGAAATCGGCGGTCGGCGTGCTGGCGACGTTGGCGACCACCCGTGTTCGGCCGGGCGCCATCCGCGCCAGCGCGTCCTTGCTGGCCGTGACGACGATGTCGCAGCCCAGCACCGCATCCGCGCTGGCCGTGCCGATGCGCGGCGCGAACAGCCGATCGGGCGAACGGGCGAAGCGCACGAAACTCATGACCGCGCCGTTCTTTTGCGCCAGCCCCGCCATGTCGAGCACGGTCACACCCTTGCCCTCCAGGTGCGCCGCCATTCCGAGGATCTGACCGATCGTGACCACGCCAGTGCCGCCGATGCCCGTGACCAGCAGCGAATAGGCATCGTCGAAGGCCGGCAGAACCACATCGGGCAGACCGATCGCGGCGGCGTCCTGCGCCACCTCGGCGCCCTTGCCGCGGCGCACGCGCCCCCCTTCGACTGTGACGAAACTCGGGCAAAAGCCGTTGACGCACGAGAAGTCCTTGTTGCACGAGGACTGATTGATCGCGCGCTTGCGGCCGAACTCGGTCTCGACCGGCTCGATCGACACGCAGTTGGACTGCACGCCACAATCGCCGCAGCCCTCGCAGACCGATTCGTTGATGAAGGCACGCCGATCGGGATCGGGGAACGCGCCGCGCTTGCGCCGGCGCCGCTTTTCGGCGGCGCAGGTCTGGTCGTAGATCAGGACCGTGACGCCCTCTTCTTCGCGCAGCAGACGCTGCACGGTATCGAGCTCGCTGCGATGGTGGACCGCGACGTCGCGCTCGAAGTAACCGGCCGGATACTTCTGGGGCTCGTCGGTCACCACCACCACCTTGCGGACCCCCTCGGCGCGCACCTGGCGGGCGATCGCGCCCGGCGTCAGCTGGCTGTCATGGGTCTGCCCGCCGGTCATCGCCACCGCATCGTTGAACAGGATCTTGTAGGTCATGCGGGTGCCGGTGGCCACCGCATGCCGGATCGCCAGCGCGCCCGAGTGGTTGTAGGTGCCGTCCCCCAGGTTCTGGAAGATGTGCGGGGTCTTTGTGAAGGGCGCCTGTCCGACCCAGTTCATGCCCTCGCCACCCATCTGGGTGAACGTGGAGGTGGAGCGGTCCATCCACTGCGCCATGTAATGACAGCCGATACCCGCGCCGGCGCGCGAGCCCTCGGGCACCTTGGTCGAGCTGTTGTGCGGGCAGCCGGAACAGAAGTACGGAATGCGCTCGATGATCTCGAAGTGCCGCGCGCCGCCACGCTCCTTGGCCTCGAGAATGGCCAGCCGGGCGTCGACGCGCGCCCGGACATCGTCGGCGTACACACCGCGCTGCTCGTCGGCGGGGCTGCTGTCGGCCAGCAGCCGCAGCCGCGCGGCGATCAGGCGCGCGCACAGCACCGGCGACAGTTCGCCGAAGTCGGGCACACAGGGCGCGCCCTGCTCGTCGCGCTTGCCGACCACCCGCGGACGTTCGGCCAGGTCGTACAGATGCTCCTTGATCTGGGCTTCGATCAGCGATCGCTTCTCTTCGATCACCAGCACCTCGGCCGCGCCGGCGCAGAATTCGCGGATGCCCTGCGGCTCTAGCGGCCAGGGCATGGCCACCTTGTAGACCTTCAGGCCGATGCGCCGGGCACTGGCATCGTCGATGCCCAGGTCGGCCAGTGCCTGCATCACGTCGAGCCAGCTCTTGCCGGTGCTGACGATCGCAAGGCGGCAGGGGCCGCCGCCCTGGTGCTGGTCGTCGCGACCGAACACATTGGCGTCGAGGCCGGTTGGCACGTCCGTAGGCCAGGGCGGCCGGCAGCTTGTATCGCGCCAGGCGCTCTTCGAGCTTGAGGAAGGGGTCCTCGGGCAGGCGCAGGTTCAAGCCCTCGGGCGGCATGTCGGACAGGACCGGCAGAACCGGCAGGACGCGCGACGCACCGACCTCGACGATGCCGGCCGTCTCGATGGTGTCGGTGACCGCCTTCATGCCGACCCACAGCCCCGAGAACCGCGACAGTGCGAACCCGTGCAGGCCCAGGTCGATGTAGTCCTGGATGGTCGCCGGGGCCAGCACCGGGATACTGACCGCGCTGAAGATGAAGTCGGTCTGCGCAGCGACAGTCGAGGACTTGGCGCCGTGGTCGTCGCCGCCCACCGCCAGCACGCCGCCGTGGCGCGACGTGCCGGCCTGGTTGGCGTGCCGGAACGCATCGCCACTGCGATCGACCCCCGGCCCCTTGCCGTACCAGATCGAGAAAATGCCGTCGTATTTGGCGCCCGGAAAACTGTTGACCTGCTGGGTGCCCCAGATCGCGGTCGCGGCGAGATCTTCGTTCAGCCCGGGCACGAATCGGATGTGGTGCGACTCAAGCTGCTTGCGGGCTTTCCAGAGCGCCTGGTCGTAACCCCCGACCGGCGAGCCCCGGTAGCCGCTGATATAACCGGCCGTGTTCAGGCCCGCGGCCAGATCGCGTTCGCGCTGCATCAGCGGCAGGCGCACCAGGGCCTGGGTACCGGTGATGTACACCCGCCCCTCGCTGGCGTCGTACTTGTCGTCCAGGGAAACCTCGCGCAGGCCGGGGTCGGTGGGCATGTTCATGGCGGCAACCTTCAGTGGAATCAGGGACGCGCCATGACCGCGCCGGGCTGGCTGGTCACAGCCCGGTCGAGATCGATGGCATCGGGCGGGGGCCCGGCATAGCCGAGCCGGCAGGAAATGCGATAGGCGGTATTGGCGATCAGCCGCACGTAGGCGTCTTCCCCGCCGACAAAGCGGTAGGTCGGCACCGACAGGCTGATGCCGGCGACCGGTTCGCCCGTCTCGTCGCGCACGGGGGCCGCCACGCAGGACAGACCCGGCACGATCTCTTCGTGATCGAAGGCCACTCCCGTCTGGCGGATCATCCGCAGTTCGACGGACAGCGCATCGAGATCGACCAGCGTCGCCGGCGTGAAACGAACCAGTTCGACCTGCTCGAACATTCGGGCAACGTCGTCCCAGGACCGCCAGGCCAGCAGCAGCTTGCCGCAGGCCGAACAATGGGCCGGCAGGCGCAGTCCGACGCGCGACATCAGGATCTGGGTGGCCAGCGTGGCCTGGACCTTCTCGACGATCACCGCCTGATGGCGGTCGAGCACCATCAGGTGGCTCGACTCGCCGTGACGCTCGACCAGTTCCTGCATGCCGCGGCGGGCCTCGCGCACCAGCGGCTTGGATTCGAGCAGCACGTGGTTCAACTCGAACAGGCGCCAGCCGAGCCGGTAGCGGCCGCGGGGCGTGCGCTCGACGATGCCCTGGGCCGCCAGACTCGCGAGCAGTTCGCTGACGCTGCTCTTGGGCAGCCCCAGGCGCGCGCCGATCTCGCTCACGCCCCATTCCGGCTGCTCGAACGAGTACAGCGCCAGGATGGCCCCGATCCGGTCGACGATCTGCCTCACACGCACCCCGCAGTCATGGCTGCGCAGTATGCGAGCCGGCACGCAGGCCGACAAGCCCCGTGTTCGGATGAATCGAACGCTGCTCCGGCGAGGGTTCGAACCCGCCAGACTGGGGGGCCGAATCACGCCGGCAGGACGACCTCGCCCAGGCCGCGGGCGCCACTCTCGAGGTCGCGCCAGGCGGCGTCCAGCAGCGCCGTCGGCCCTTTGACGCCCAGTTCGATATGCCGGCGCAGCGTGGCATCGCCCACCGAGGGCAGCGAAAAGACCTTGATGCCGGGATAGCGGGCTTCGATGGCCTCCATCAGCGGCGTGGCCGCCGATTCGGGCACTTCGAACAGCAGCAGCGAACGTTCGCCGCGCGGTTCGCGATGATGCAGGTGGGCGAAGTCGTGATCGAGCACCCACTCGATCATCGGCCAGGCCATGACCGGAAAGCCGGGGACGAAATAATGCTGGCGAATCGAGAAGCCGGGAATGCGGTTGAAGGGATTGGGGATGATGGCCGCCCCTTCGGGGAACTCGCCCATTTTCAGGCGCTGGCGGTTCTCGGGGGTCGACATGTCGGTGCTGCCCTTGCCCTCGCGGGCCATCTCGACGGTGCGCTCGGTGATCAGTTGCTCGGCCTGCGGGTGCAGGCGCAGCGGCACGCCGAGCGCGGCGGCCGCGGCCTGGCGGGTGTGATCGTCGGGGGTCGCGCCGATGCCGCCGCACGACAGCACGGGCTCGCCGGCTGCAAACGACGCGCGCAAGGCGGCGCTCAGGCGGTCGCGCTCGTCACCGAGGTAGACAACCGACGACAGCTCGAGCCCGCGGGCGTCGAGCAGCCCGAGGATCTTCGCGAAGTGCTTGTCCTGCCGTTTGCCCGACAGGATTTCGTCGCCGATGATGATCAGTCCAAAACGCATGGGGCGTCCTCAGTGTTCTCAGCGGATGGCCCGCGGTGGCGGGGGATCCCGATCCGCGATCCGCTGCTGCTGCCCCTCGCGCTGCGCTCGAAGCTGGCGAAGCGCAGACAGGGAGAAGTGCCCGAATGCCAGTGCCGACAGCACCGGCGTGATCAGGAACAGCGGCGGCACGTAATTCAGGGCGGTGACCAGCAGCGCGAGCGCCAGGTATTCGCGGCGATGCTGCCCGATCAGGGCATCGCGCTCGAATGCGTCGGCGTGTTCGACCAGGCTGTCGAAGCGCATGATCCGCGCGGTCAGCCAGCTCCACCACAACCAGGGCACCAGCAGGCCCAGCAGCGGGACCAGCCACAGCGGCATCGTCAGCACATAACCGAGCCCAAAAACGGCGACTCCGGACGCCGCGACCCACAGACTCTGCGCCACCGACCATCCGCCTCCCCGGCTGACGTCCCGGTATGCCGATTGGCTGAGGTGGCGATTGACGATCGGCATCGCGGCCACGGAGACGGCGATCAGTGCCGCCACGAACATCAGCGGAGCGAGCAGCAGGACGGCCACCAGCGCGCTCAGCCAGGCCCCCCAGCCGCTGACACCGGTCGCATCGATCCATCCGGCAACCAGGCCACTGCGGGTCGCACCGAACAGCGCGTCACGCAGCCAGTCGTTCAGGGGATCCCAGATCCACCAGGCGACCAGGATCCAGAAGACCAGCGCCATCGCGAAGGGAAGCAGCAGCAGCCCGAGCATCTTCGGGTGCAACTGGCTGACCAGGGCGCGCAGGAATGCGGACAGGACGCGCTGCATCGCCATGCCGCTATCGGGGCCGCAGCGGGCCGGCCGCGCCACCGCCACCGCCACCGCCACCGCCTTCGCCGGAAGGTCGACCCGGCAGCGCGGCGCGCATGGCCGCGAACAGACGCGGAATGGCCAGCCACTGCTGTGCCCAGAATCCCGCGCCATAGTCGCGCCCGGTCAGCTGATCGCGAATGCCGGTCGGCTCCAGACCGGGGCGGAAGTCGGCCGTGCGAAACAGCAGGTCCCAGACCGGGAAGAGCACGGCGAAGTTGCAGCCTCCGGCCGGCCCCTCGTGCCCGACGCCGATCCCGTGATGGCGGCGATGAAAGCCCGGGCTGACCAGCAGGCGTCCGCCCCATCGCCCCCAGGACCAGCGCAGATTGGCGTGCTGAAGGCTTTGCAGCACCCGCGAAGCCACCACCAGCGCGATGAACTGATCGGGCGCCACACCGATGGCCAGCGCCGCGACGGCCAGCAGACCATCGCGCAACAGGTCGTCGGCCAGGTGATTGCGGTCATCGCTCCAGAAAGTCATCTGGCGCTGGCTGTGATGCACGGCATGCAGCGCCCACCACCAGGACCAGGCGTGCTGAGCGCGGTGCATCCAGTAGTCGAGTCCATCGAGCACCACCAGATAGATCAGAAAGCTCACCCAGGCGACATCGGTCACACCGGGCCAGACCTGGTCGAGGTTCATGCGCGAAAACCCGAGCAGACGCAGTTCGCCCTCGAGCCAGTCGAACCCCGGCGTGAACAGGGCGAACGCGGCCAGCGGCACCGCGCCCAGCCGGTGCAGCAGCGTGTAGAGAACGTCGGTGCGAACGGCGCGCGGGTCGCTGACCGGTTCGACCGGGTACCGGCGCTCCAGCGGCGTGAGGATCAGCGCGAGCAGGGCAATCTCGAGCAGCCCGACCAGCACCCACTCGATCGAGTCGAACGCCTGTTCGGCGAAGCGCATCATGCCCAGTTCGAACAGCACCGGCTGGACCAGCTGCTCGTGCAGCCAGCCCTGCGTCCGGGCAATCATCGACATGAGGCCATCGAGGATCGTCATGGCAATGGCCGAACCGCGACGAAGCAAAAGCGATCAGCGGCGCGCATAGTCAGGATGCTCGAGCAGGGTCGCGAAACACAGGCCCTTGGCCTTCAGGCCGGCAATCAGGGGATCGAGCATCGGCGCATAGGGGTCCTTGCGCGACCAGATGCCCAGGTGCGCCACCAGAATATCGCCCGGCGAAATCGTGGCCAGCGCCTGCTCGAGAAGGCGCCGATTGGGGTGGGTTTCGGAGGGGAGCTCGTCGCCCAGGAAACCGGCGGGCGACCAGTGCACATGGGCGAACCCGCAGGCGCTCGCCGCGGTCCGCGCCGAGGCGGGCGCACGCCCGGCCGGCGCCCGCCACAGCGGATCGACCCCGCGCCCGGCCAGCTGCCGCAAGCGGGCGTCGACACGGCGGATTTCTTCGCACAGGGCCGCGGCATCCCAGCGCACCTGGCGGCCGGCCCGCGCGCCGAACTGCGGTTTGGCCATCACGACCGCGCCATCGGCCGGATCGGCAACCGGCCGCAGGTAGACATGATCGAAGGTGTGCGATCCGAACGCATGCCCCTCGGCCGCCCGCGCCTTCCAGTAGGGCGCCCAGCTGTCGTCCAGCGAATGGTCGCCGCGGGTCGTCGGCTCGTTGGCCAGGAAGAAGGTGGCCGGCACGGCGTGGCGCCGGAGGGTCTGCGCGATCAGCTCCGCCTGGCTCATGCTGCCGGTATCCAGGGTCAGGTAGACCTTGCCCCGGCATTCGGCGGCGGCCCCGGCCGATCCGGCCAGCCGATCGCGAGCGCCAGCGCACATGTCAGGGGCAGTGCCAGCGCTGACATCAGAGGACGGGCGCCCGGTTGTGGAGGTAGACCCCGTGGGGCGATCGGCCGACCGGAATGGCCCGGACGACCTTGCCGGCCACCAGATCGACGACGGTGACCTGACGGGCGAAGCGCGAGGTGACCCACATCTGGCGGCCATCGGCGGTGATTTCCATGCAATCGGGCCCGCCCGGCACCGCGATGGTCTGCACGACCTGCAGCGTGCCCATATCGATCTTGGACACGGTGTTGTCCACCCGATTGGACACGTACAGGTGACGCCGATCGCCGGCGCCGCGAAAATTATGCGCACCCTTGCCGGTACGGATCCTGGCCACGCTCTTGCGGGCCCGCCAGTCGATCACCTCGACATAGTCCTCGCCCATGATGCCGACCATCAGGTGACGATCGTCCGGTGTGACCACGATGCCGGCGGGCTGGCGGCCCACCTTCATCTTCCAGGCGAGCGTCTGCGTCGACAGGTCGATCGCCCCGATTTCGTCGCTGTCCTGCAGGGTCACGAAGGCAAACCGGCTGTCGGCGGAGAACCAGACATGGCTGGGCGCCTTGCCCACGGGCACGCGGCGCGCCAGCGTGAGATCGGCACCGTCGTAGCGGTACAGATCGACCCGGTCCAGCCGCAGCCCGACCGACACGAACCACTTGTTGTCGGGGGAAAACGCGATCTGGTAGGGATCGTCGATGTTGCGCACCCGGCGCTGCACCTGGCCGCTGACCGGATCCAGGAAATGCAGGTCGTTGCTGATCGCGTTGGCCACGATCAGGCTCTTGCCGTCGGGCTTGAGGTACAGGTGATGAGGCTCCTTGCCGACATCGACCCGGCCGACTTCCGTCAGGGTCTTCTGGTCGACCAGGGACACCGTGGCATCGCGCGAATTGAGGACGATCGCCACTTGCGCCTGGGCCGAAGCGCCCGCGCAGACGAGCGCCAGCGCGAGCATGCCGGAAAGTCGGCGCAAGAAAGACCACGGTTTCATGTGGTCAACCCGATTGGAAAGAGGAACCACGCCGCAACGCCCCGGCCGCCATTCTATTAGACTGCCGCATCCAGGCCTGCCCATGTTGCGCGTACTCGAAGTCACCCTCCCCGTATTCGCATTGGTATTCTGCGGTTTCTTCGGACAGCGCTGGCAGCTGCTGCCCGCCCGGGCCGTCCAGGGCATCAACGCCTTCGTGTTCTTCTTCGCACTGCCCGCGATGCTGTTCCGGGTCGTCGCCACCCAGAAGCCGGCCAGTTTCAGCGATGGGCGCTTCGCGCTCGGCTATGCCCTTGCCACGGTGGCGGTGTTCCTGTTCACCCGCAGCGCCGCCCTGCCCCCGCGCACCGGCTGGCGCGACGACGATCCGCAGGCCCGCGCCGCGGCTGGCTCCCAGGCCACCGCCTTCGGTCTGAATACCGCTCACGGCAACATCGGTTATCTGGGCATTCCACTGGTTCTCGAACTGGGCCGAGACTATCTGCCCACACTGATCCTGGCCATGATCTGCGACATCTTCCTGGTCATCACGCTGGGCATCGCGCTGCTCGAACTGGACCGGCGCCGCGGCCGGCCGGCGGTCCGCGGCGAGCGCCGCGTACCGGTCACGAAAACTGTCGCGCTCGGGCTGGCCCGCAGTCCGCTGGTCGTGGCGATCGCGCTCGGCCTGCTGTGGTCCCTCTGGGCGCAGCCGCTGCCGGGCGTGCTCGACAACTTCAGCCGTATCCTGGGCGCCGCCGCTGGGCCGTGCGCGCTGTTCGCCATCGGCGCCTCGCTGGGCGATCGGCGCATCGTAGTCGATCGGACCGTGACGGGCCTGATGCTGCTCAAGCTGGTCGCGCACCCGGCGCTGGCAGCGCTGCTGCTGTATGGCGTGCTCGGTGTCGACCATCATGCGGCCGCCATCGGCGTGCTGGCAGCCAGCCTGCCGGCGGCCAGCAACACGTTCATCATCGCCGAGCGTTACCGGGTCGATGCCCGCGACATCAGTGCCGCGATCCTGGTCGGGACTTTCCTGTCGCTGGTCAGCGTGTCGTTCGTGATCTGGATGCTGGGCCTGCGCTCGCCCTGAGCGCCATCGACGCCAGCGCCTCGCGACGAGCGTGGTGTTGGCCGGCGCCGCGCCAGGCGCCGCCGCCGGCCTTGCGGACTCAGGCCGTCGTCTCGTGCTGCACGGGCAGGTGGAATCGGGCCGTCGACGCCACCATGGCGCTCGCCTGGGTCTGCAGTCCGCCGGCGGCCGCCGCCGTCTGCTCGACCAGCTGGGAGTTGGCCGCCACGGCGTCCTGGAGATTGGCGAGCAGGCGCGCCACATCCGCCAGATCGGCATCCTGCTCGCGGGCGGCCCGGGCGATCCCATCCATCTGGGTACGCACCGTGTCGATGCCGCCGACGATCTCGCGCATGGTCGTGCCGGCCTGGCTCACCATGCGCACACCGTCGACGACCTTGGCTTCCGACGCGGCGATCAGGCCCCGGATCTCATGCGCAGCGGTGGCCGAGCGCTGCGCCAGCGCCCTCACCTCGGTGGCCACCACGGCGAAGCCCTTGCCCTGCTCGCCGGCCCTTGCCGACTCGACGGCGGCGTTCAACGCGAGAATATTGGTCTGAAACGCGATGCCATCGATCGTCGCGATGATGTCGGACATGCGAGCCGAGCTCACGCCGACCTCGGCCATGGTCGCCACCGCCGCATCGACCGAACTGCCGCCGCCTTGAGCCATCGTCACCGTCTCGGCCGCCAGCCGATTCGCGTCCTCGATCAGCGCCTGCGCCTGCGAGCTGCTGCCGCTGATCCGGGCGACACTCGTGGCGTTGGTGCGCAGCGCATCGGCGGCAGCGACTGTCTGCACCGTAAGCTGGTGATTGCCGGCGCTGACCTGCTCCGAGGCACTGCCGATGGCCTGCGCGTCCGCCTGGATGTCGCGCACCAGCGAGGTCAGCGAGGCGCTCATCCGGGCCATGGCGGCCATCACGCTGTCCTGGCGCATGCCCGGGGTGATGACCGGTGGATCACGCAGGTCGCCCTGGGCGATCCGGTTGGCGACCTGGCGCAGGGTCGCCGCCTCGGCGCCCAGCACCCGCATGACATTGGCCGCGATCGCCGTGCACAGGCCGCCAGCGATCGCCAGCAGCGCCAGCGCCAGCCCGCCCAGCGCGATCATCATCTGTCCGAGACGTTCAGAGGAGCGTTCGTAGTCGCGCTGAGCCCGCTCGAGCTGAAACTCGACGAGCGCATTCAGCTGGATGCCGACCGGATCGAAAGCCGGGTAAAGCGTGGCACTGGCCACGCGCGCCAGCCCGTCGCGATCTTGCGCATTCACCAGCCGAACGACTTCCGCGAGCGTGACGTCCGCATGGCGCATGGCCTCCTGAACCGCGTCGGAAAGCGCCAGTTCGTCGACACTCAGGCGCTGCTGGCGGTCTGCCTGCCACTGACCGGCGATGACTCTGGCGGCCCGGTCGATGTTGGCTGCGCCCCGGGCGAAATCGATCGTGTTGTCGCGCAGCTTGTGCACCGAGTCGACGATGTCGATGGCATACGCGTCGCCGATGCTCTTCAGGCGCTGCAGCGGCAGCACTCGGTTTCCGATCACCGCCTGCAGGTCCTGATCGGCGAGCCTGACCGCACCGATCGATGCGGCAAGCAGGGCGGCAATCGTGATCGCCAGGAGCCCGACGACAAGGGCCAGTTGCCCGCGAAGGGGCCGGTTGAAGACAATCCGCATAGAAAGAGGGCTCCAGGCAACGATCGGAACGCGTGCTGCGCGCTGTTATTGCGATCTCCGCACATTTGTGCAGGAGATTTCCCTACACAACTGTGCGAATTTGCCTGATGGCGGCATCGATTGATGATCCGAACAGCTGGAGCAATACCCGCCTACTGCGCCGCACCGACGCCGGCGGTCAGTGCCCCGACATGATCGCCGCCCAGGCTTTCTGCAGCCGCTTCACCGACACCGGCATCGGCGTGCGCAGCTCCTGGGCGAACAGCGACACCCGCAACTCCTCGAGCAGCCAGCGAAACTCTTCCAGCCGGGCGTCGAGCTGACCGCGTCGGTGCGCGAGCGCCCGGCGCAGCTGCGCCTGCAGCGGACCGATTTCGGCCAGTCGCGGCGCATCGCGCGCGGGCTCGGTGCGCAGCTTGTCGATGCGCAGGACGATGGCCTTCAGATAACGCGGATAGTGCGCCAGCTGGACCGCCGGCGTGCTGTTGAACCAGCGCGCCGGAAACAGCGACTCGAGCTGCTGTTCGATGTCCGCGGCCACTGCCGGCTGGCTGCGCGCCTGGGGCAGCTTGCGCAGCGCGGCCTGGTATTCGACGAGGATTGCGAGCAGCGAGCGCGCGACTTCCTGGCCGATCAGGTTCAGGCGCGGGCGCGCCTGCGCAACTCGCTGCGCAAAGGCCTCGGCGTCCGCTGGCAGGGGATCGGCCAGGCAGGCGCGTTCGATCACCGCGGCGATCAGTTCCCGGCGGAGATCCTCGGGGCTGCCGAAGTTCGCGTACAGCAGCGCGAGCTTCTGGGCCTCGGGCAGATTGCGTTCGAAGAAGCGCAGCGGCTCCTTGAGCACGAGCGCGAACAGGCGCATCAGGCCGCGCCGGTGTTCGAGCGCAGCCTCTTCGGGCGCATCGAACACCTGCAGTTCGACGGCGTCGCCGCCGTCGACCAGCGCCGGATAGCCGATCAGGGTCTCGCGGCCGCGGCGCAGCTCCATCAGTTCGGGCAAGGGACCGAACGACCAGTCGCGATAACGCTGGCCGGCCTGCAGCGCCAGCACGGCCGAGCGTTCGGCCTGAGCATCGGCGAGCGGGGCAGCACGGGCCGCGCGGGAATCGCCGTGCTCGGGCATGCCTGCCCGCCCGCCCCCGCGCGACGGCGGATGGCCAGCCGGTTGCGCCGCTAGCTGTGCGCCCCGCAGGACCCGCGGCGGTGCCCCCGGCGCGCCCTCGGGCACCTCAGCCAGGACCGTGGTCTCGGCGCCCGCCTCGCCCGGCGCCGGCCGCACGCGTTCGGCGATGTGGCGCAGGGCCTCCTGGAAACTGCCCTGCGCGCGCGCGCCATGCTGAGCCCGCAGTTCGGCCAGATTGCGCGACACCGCCAGCACGGCGCCGTGCTCGTCGACCAGCCGAAATCCCATGAACAGGTGTGCGGGCACCGTTTCGAGCTTGAAGTCGGTGGCCGCGGCACGCAATTGAAAGGTCTGCCAGAAGTCGTCGATCAGGGCCTGCGTGAGCGCGCGGCTTCCCCAGGCATGCGGGCCGGTATCGCCAGACCAGCGTTTGACGAAGCCGGCGACGTAGTCGGGCACCGGCACCACGTGCCGGCGCAGCTTCTGAGGCAGAGACTTGACCAGCGCGGTGACCTTGTCGGCCAGCATGCCGGGCACCAGCCATTCGCAACGCACCGCATCGACCTGATTGAGCGCATAAAGCGGCACGCTCAGCATGGCGCCGTCGTCCGACGACCCCGGGTCGAAGCGGTAATCGAGGTCGAAATGCACACCCCGCATCGTCACCCGGCGCGGAAACGAATCGCTGTCGACGCCCTCGGCGTCCTTGCGCATCAGTTCGTCGCGCGACAGTTCGAGCAGTCCCGGCTGGGCCTTGACCGCCTCGCGATACCAGGCCTCGAGCGTGGCCGCCGAGAACACCTCGGCCGGCAGCCGGGCATCGAACCACGCCGCCAGCCAGCTCTCGTCGACCAGCAGGTCGGGCCGGCGGATCTGGTGCTCGAGCTTGCGAACCTCGGCGATCAGCTTTCGGTTGCGCCTGAAGAACGGCAGCTCGCTGTCCCAGTCCATAGCGACCAGCGCCTCGCGGATCAGCAGTTCGCGCGCCAGCCGGGGGTCGCGCGGGCCGTAGTGCACGCGGCGCTGCGACCAGATGGTGAGGCCGTAGAGCACGCCGCGCTCGAAGGCCACGACCTGGCCGGCCTTGCGCTCCCAGTGCGGCTCGCTGTAGGACGTGCGGACCAGGTGCCGTGCGGCACGCTCGATCCAGACCGGCTCGATGCGTGCCACCGTGCGCGCATACAGACGACCGGTGTCGACGAGTTCGGCCGCCATCAGCCACTTGGGCGCCTTGCGCACCATCCAGGACGCGGGGTGGATCGAGAAGCGGGTCTCGTGGGTGCCCAGGTACTGCGGCTCGTCGGGCGGACGCTGCCCCAGGTTGCCCAGCATGCCGGTCAGCAGCGCCTGGTGCAGCTGCTCGTAGGTGGGCGGCTGGCCGTTCAGCTTCCAGTGCATCTGTTCGACGGTTTCGAGGAGCTGCGAGTGCACATCGGACCACTCGCGCAGCTTGCGCGGCGACAGGAACTCGCGCTCCAGCCGGGTCTGCAGGCGGCGGTTGCTTTCCTTTTCGGCGATGGCCGTGTGCCAGTAGTCCCACAGCCTGACGAACGAAATGAAGTCGGACTGCTCGTCGGCGAACCGCTTGTGCTGCTGGTCGGCCGCCTGCTGGGCGTCCATCGGCCGCTCGCGCGCGTCCTGCGAGGACAGCGCCGCAGCGATGATCAGCATCTCGCGCAGGCATTGCCCGTCGCGCGCGGCCAGCAGCATGCGCCCGATGTGCGGATCGACCGGCAGACGCGCCAGCTGGCGGCCGATGTCGGTGAGCGTGTTCTGGCCGTCGATGGCGTTCAGCTCGTGCAGCAGCGCGTAGCCGTCGGCGATCGCCTTCCTGGGCGGCGGATCGAGGAACGGAAAGGCTTCGATCTCGGCCAGCCGCAGGCCCTTCATCTGCAAAATGACCGCGGCCAGCGAGGAACGCAGCACCTCGGGATCGGTGAAGCGTACCCGGTTGTTGAAGTCGGCCTCGGAATACAGCCGGATGCAGATGCCGTCGGACACGCGGCCGCAGCGGCCCGCTCGCTGATTGGCCGCGGCCTGCGAAATGGGTTCGATCTGCAGCTGCTCGACCTTGCTGCGATAGCGGTAGCGCTTGACCCGAGCCGTGCCGGTGTCGATGACATAGCGGATGCCGGGCACGGTCAGCGAGGTTTCGGCCACGTTGGTGGCCAGCACGATGCGCCGGCCGGTGGAGCCGCTGAACACCCGCTGCTGGTCGGCCGCCGACAGCCGGGCGAACAGCGGCAGCACCTCCAGCGGCCCGCGCGCCAGCGGCGCCGGGCTGCGCGCCGCCGTGGCGCGGGCGTGCGCGCGGCGCAGGTGCTCGGCGGCGTCGCGGATCTCGCGCTCGCCCGGGAAGAACACCAGCACGTCGCCCGGCCGCTCGCGCCAGAGCTCGTCGATGGCTTCTTCGATGCGCGAGGGCAGATCGTCCTCGTCGTCGTCGTCTCGCGCGTTCTCGTCGAAGTCGCGGTAGCGGATCTCGACCGGGAACAGGCGGCCCGAGACCTCGATCACCGGCGCGGGCACGTCGTCGAGCGCGAAATGCTTCGCAAAGCGTTCGGCGTCGATCGTGGCCGAGGTGACGATCACCTTCAGGTCGTGGCGGCGCGGCCCCTTCGAGCAGCTGGCGCAGGTAACCCAGCAGGAAATCGATGTTCAGGCTGCGCTCGTGGGCCTCGTCGATGATGATCGTGTCGTAGGCGCGCAGCATCGGATCGGCCTGGCTCTCGGCCAGCAGGATGCCGTCGGTCATCAGCTTGATGCAGGCGCCGCGGGTGAACTTCTCGTTGAAGCGGATCTTGTAGCCGACGTGGGTGCCCAGCGGCGAGCCGAGCTCGTCGGCGATGCGCTTGGCCACCGTCGTGGCGGCCAGCCGGCGCGGCTGGGTGTGGCCGATCAGGCCCGCGCGCCCGCGGCCGGCCAGGGCCGCGGCGATCTTGGGCAGCTGGGTGGTCTTGCCGGATCCGGTCTCGCCGCAGACGATGACGACCGGGTGCGCCATGATGGCGTCGGCGATTTCGTCGCGGCGCGCGCTGACGGGCAGCGACTCGGGAAACTCGAACGAAGGCAGGGGTCGCAGGTCAGTTCTCACCGCGAAATTATAATGATTGCCATGACCACCTCTCCCGCTCTTCCGGACTCCCAGCAGTTCGTCGACTGGCTGCGCCGCGTCGCGCCGTATATCCACGCCTTCCGGGGCAAGACCTTCGTGGTCGCGTTCCCGGGCGAACTGGTGCAGACCGGGCGCCTGGCGGCCCTGGTCCAGGACATCAGCCTGCTCAACGCGATGGGCATGCGTCTGGTGGTGGTGTTCGGCTCACGCCCCCAGATCAACGAGCAGCTGCGCCTGCGCGGTGTCGAGGCACGTTATGCCAACGGCATGCGGATCACCGACTCGGTGGCACTGGAGTGTGCCAAGGAAGCCTCCGGCGAGATCCGGCTTGACATCGAAGCCGCGTTTTCGCTGGGCCTGCCCAACACCCCGATGGCGCATTCGGCGGTGCGCGTGCTCTCGGGCAACCTGATCAGCGCCCGGCCGGTGGGCATCGTCGAGGGCATCGACTACGAACACACCGGCCTGGCCCGCAAGGTCGAAGCGCACACCATCAATTTCGCGCTGAACAGCGGCTCGATCGTGCTGATGTCCAACCTGGGGTTCTCGGCGACCGGCGAGGCCTTCAACCTGAGCATGGAAGACGTCGCCGCGGCCACCGCCATCGCGCTGGACGCCGACAAGCTGGTGTTCGTGGCCGAGACGCCTGGCGTGCTCGATGCCGAGGGACGCGTGGTCGGCGAGGTGTCGGAAGCCGACGCACAGCAGCTGCTGCGCGAGGGCAAACTGCCGCCCGAGACGGCAGACTATCTGAAGTACGCGCTGCGCGCCTGCGAAGGCGGCGTTGCGCGTGCCCACATCATTCCCTACAACCTGGACGGCAGCATGCTGCTCGAGCTTTTCCAGCACGACGGCGTGGGCACGATGGTGGTCGAAGAAACCCTCGAGGCGCTGCGCGAGGCCACGCCGGACGACGTCGGCGGGCTGATCGCGCTGATCCGCCCCCTCGAGGAAGACGGCACCCTGGTGCGCCGCGACCGGGCCCGCATCGAGCGCGAAGTCGAGAACTTCACCGTGATCGAACACGACGGCGTGATCTTCGGCTGCGCCGCGCTGTATCCGTATCCGGACGAAGGCATCGCCGAGATGGCCTGCCTGGCGGTGAACCCGCAGGTGCAGAGCAAGGGCGACGGCGAACGGCTCTTGAAGCGCATCGAGCAGCGCGCCCGCGCCGCCGGACTGCGGCGGCTGTTCGTGCTGACGACCCGCACGATGCACTGGTTCCTGAAGCGCGGCTTCGTGCCCGCGGACGTCGATCAGTTGCCGGGCGAACGGCGCAATCTCTACAACTGGCAGCGGAAATCCCAGGTGCTGATCAAGAACCTGTAACAATCCGCCTTCTTACCCGATCAGGACGTTCCATGGCTCGAACCGTATTCTGCGTCAAGCTGCAAAAGGAGGCCGAAGGCCTCGATTTCCCGCCCTATCCGGGTGATCTGGGCAAAAAACTGTGGGAAAGCGCTTCGAAGGAGGCCTGGCAGGGCTGGCTGAAGCACCAGACCATGCTGGTCAATGAAAACCGCCTGAATCTGGCCGATGTTCGCGCCCGCAAGTACCTGGCCACTCAGATGGAGAAGTACTTCTTCGGCGAAGGGGCCGACAAGCCCACCGGCTTCGTGCCGCCTCAGGACTAAGCCAGCCGCTGCACGCCCAGGGCGGTGGCCACCAGCACGACCGCCGCGGGCTGCAGGGCGAACAGCCCGACCGAGACCACACCGGGCCAGTGATCGATCTGTGTTTCGAGGGCCACCGGGTCGGCGATGCGCAGGCCCCGCACATCCAGGATCTGGTTGCCATTGTCGGTGATGAAACCGGCACGCAGCACGGGCTCGCCGCCCAGCGCGCGGGCCCGGGATGCGACCAGTTCGCGCGCCATCGGGATGACCTCGATCGGCAGCGCGAATGCGCCCAGGGTCGCGACCTGCTTGGAGGCGTCGACGATGCACACGAACCGCTCGAAGGCGCTGGCGACGATCTTCTCGCGGGTCAGCGCCCCGCCCCCGCCCTTGATCATGTGACGCCCGGGATCGATCTCGTCGGCGCCGTCGACATACACGGGCCGCGGCAGTCCGCCCTGCACCGCATGGTTGAGGTCGAACACGGTGATGCCGGCGGCCCGCAGCCGCTCGGTGCTGCGTTCGGAGCTCGACACCGCGCCGGCATAGCGCTCGGGCGTCTCGCCGAGCGCATCGATGAAAAAATTGACCGTCGAGCCGGTGCCCACGCCCACGAGCGTGCCGGGCACCAGTTCGGCGAGGGCCGCGCGGGCGGCGGCGCGTTTGAGATCGTCCTGGTTCATAGCCGGGATTCCTGGCGCGCCGCCAAAGCTGGCCCGGGGCTGGCCGGAGGCTGGCCCGGGGCGGCATGGGGCTGGCCCGGGCTGGCATGGGGCTGGCCTGCGTCTGGCCCGGTTCTGGCCCGCGTCTAGGCCGCGGCCAGCTCGCGCACCGTCACCGCCTTGATCAGCGCACGGTTGCACTGCTCGATCGACAGCAGTGCATTGTCCAGGCTGTCGGCCAGCTTGCGATCGGGAGGCCGCTCGACCGCCTCGGCGACATTCAGATAAGGCGTGAACGGGCCGGTGCGCTCGATCAGCGCCTCGCGGATGCTGCTGGGCACATAGAGCTTTTCGAGCAGCACCGGCAGCGGCTCGCGGAACAGCTTGTCGATCAGCGACAGCACGCCCAGGATGAACACCTCGTCGCGCTGCGCGTCGTTGCCGTCCTGGCCGACCAGGTGCTCCATGAACAGCCCGCGCCGGAACGACGCGAACATCACCGGCTGCATGTTCGCATCCTTGCTTGCCGTCATCAGCATCAGCAGCAGCCAGCGTTTCAGGCGTTCGTAACCCAGCATCATCACCGCATGCCGGAACGACTGGATCTCGACCGGCAGCCCGAAGGCGGCCGAGTTGATGTAACGCAGCAGCCGGTAGGCCAGCGCGGCATCGCGCCGGATGGTCTTTTCCAGATCGCTGGGGTCGGCATCGCGGTCGATCATCGACAGCAGCTGGGTGATCGTGCCGAAGTCGGGATTCGAGTCGCTGGGCTTGGCATGCTGGATCGCGTCGTCGAAGGGCCAGCCGATGCAGGCCAGGGCTCCGGTCTCGAAGCTCTTCTTCAGCATGCCGATGCTCTTGACCCCCGCCTGCGCGTACGGAATGGAGCGCGAATAGCCGCGGTCCTGCCCCGGCTCCCCGTCGCGCAGCCGGCGGTCGGCAACCACCTCGATGATCGACATCTTGAAGGCCGACAGCATCGAACCGGGCAAGGTGCTCACGGGCCGACCGCCCAGCACCAGCCCGTAGCCGCGGCGCTGCAGCTGGGTGATCATCTCGAGGCCTTCGGCCGAACCGGTGAGCGCGGCCGGCACCTCGATCCACAGGTGCTTGAAGACCGCCTGCTCGAGAAGGGTCGCCGGCAGGCTTTCGCCGTCGATGCGCAACAGCACCGGCGTGCCGTCGGCCGGCCAGAGCTTGGCCAGGTCGCCGTACAGGCGGGTGAGATCGGCGGGTTCGCCGCCGCGCGCGCGGCAGGTGAAGCGCATCGCGATCGCCTTGCGGGTGCGGTCGACAATCGGCTCGTAACCCAGGAGTGTGCTGGAGATTGCTGCGGTAGCCATCTTGACGTGGTTCCGTTCGGTGTTTCGGGTTGATTCAGGCCGGCTGTGGCGCCATCAGGCGTGCGGTATCAGAGATAGTCGAAGAGGGACATCTTCGAGATCTGGGAGTAGGTTTTCATCGCGGCCGACAGGGCGGTCTGGTTGTTCTGGAAATCCGAGATCGCCTTGGCGAAGTCGACGTCGACCAGATCGGACATCTGCGCGGCCAGTTCGATCGATCCCGCTTCAGCCAGGCTGGTGCGGCTCTCCAGCGAACGAAGGTGTTCGCCGACCTCGGTGCGCTTGGAGGTGGCGCGATCGATCGCCACGTCGATGCCGGCCAGCGCCGCGGTGACCGTGGCGGTGACGGTGGCGGGCGTCGCCGCGCTGTCTTCGAGCACGCTCAGGGTGCTGTCCAGCAGGTCGAAGACGCTCTGGGTGCCGGCGCCATTGGGCAGATTCATGAAAGTCTGGCGCCCGTCCAGGCTGGTCGGCGTGCTGGCGTCCAGGCCTACCTGCTGCTCGCCGACCTGCGGCTGATAGGTGACGCTTGCGCCGTCGGCGAACGGCGCACTGCTGGTGCCCTGCCCGCCGAAGACGTATCCGCCGGAGCCGTCCGGACGATTGGCCAGGGTCAGCAGTTCGTCGCGATAACCTCGGAACTGCGTGGCGAGCATTGCGCGATCCTGGGCCGACAGCGTCCCGTTGCCCGCCTGGACCACGCCTTCTCGCAGCAGCTGCATCACCTCGGTGACCTGACCGAGCGTCATGTCGGCCTGCTTCAGGATGGTGCTCGCGAATTCGTTCATCCGGGTCTGGGTTTCGATCCGGCGCTGCGCCGAGCGGGTGCGCTCGGCCGCGGCAGCGGCCATCGGATCGTCGCTGGCGCTCAGCAGCTTGCGCCCGGTCGACAGCTCGGTCTGGGTGCGCGCCAGTTTGGACTGACGATCGTTCATCGCGTCGATCGCGGTCTGGTAGGCAAAGGCGGTGGATACGCGCACGGTGGGTCTCCGACGGGATTTGGGGTGGTAATACCGATCAGGCGGCGGCCTGCAGCAGGGTGTCGAACACCGTCTGCGCTGTGGCGATCAGCTTGGCTGCGGCCTGATATGCCTGCTGGTACTGCAGAAGGCGTGCCGCCTCTTCGTCCAGATTGACTCCCGATATCTCCGAGCGCGCGGCCTGGGCGTCCTCGAGGGTCCGCGACGACAGGGCCAGCGACGACTGCGCCGACTGCGTCCGGATTCCGACATCGGCCGTCAGGTCGCCATAGGCATCGACGGCGCGCTGTCCGCCGACCAGCAGACGGTCGGCGATGCCGACCATGGCCCGCGCATTGCGGTTGTCGACCGCTGGGTTCTGGGTCGCCGACACGCTGATCGTGTCGTTGGTCGCCGGCGTGCCCTTCAAGGTCATCTGCCAGCCGTTGTAGTTCAGTGTCATGCCCGGCGTGTAGGCGACCCCGGTCGGATTGCCGGTACCTGTGCCAGTGACATTGAACGTGGTCGGACTCGTGAACTGGATGCTGACCGCAGCGGTCAGGTTGGCATCGTTGCTGGTCACCTGGAAGGCCGACACCCCGGCATCGCCGGCGTTGGTGGCACCCAGCTGAGGGGCTGCCGCCAGTCCGGTGGCCAGCCGCGAGGGCGACGGCAGCACCATCGAGAAGTCGTTGGCGAACTCGGAGGCCGCCCGGACCAGGAACTTGTCACCGGCCACCGCGGCACCGCTGGTCAGGCTGATCTGGATGCCGTCGATGGTCGCCGGGAAGCCGGCAATGGGCACGACCGAATCATCGCTGGACCGGGTTGCCGACCAGTTGGTGCCGTCGTAGTTGATCTCGTAGTCGCCGTTGCTCACCTGCGTGCCATCGATCAAGGTTGCGCCCAGCACCGCATTGCCGGTGTTCAAGGTCGAACCGAAGGCGCGCGGGTCACCGATGTCGAACATCGGCGCGCCGACCGCGCCGGTGGCGTCGCGGCCCAGCGCCTGCTGCGCGTTGTAGGCCGCGCCGACGGCCGCGGCCAGCTGGCCGAGCCGCCCGGAGGCCGCGGCCAGGTCCTCGTCGCGAAACCGGATCAGGCCGGCCAGTTCGCCGCCGCCCAGCGAGTCGCTCTCCATCGCGATCGAACGCCCCGAGGTGTTCAGCGAGACCGTCAGCCTGCGCGGATCGAGGGTATCGGCACTGAGCGAGAAGTTGGCGATCGACTTGCCCACGACCAGCGCCTGGCCCGACGCCGAGAACAGGCTCACCGTGTTGTCGTAGTTGACATACGCGGTGGCTTTCATCTGCTTGTTGACGTCTTCGACCAGCACGTCGCGCCGATCGAGCAGGTCGTTGGACGGCTGCCCGCTGCCGCTGCTCTTGGCGATCTGCTCGTTGACCGCCGCCAGCTGCTTGAGGGTTTCGTTGACCTTGTTCACGCCCTCGCCCATCCGCAGGTCGACCTGCGCATGGATGTCCTCGAGCCGATCGCGCATGCCGCTGAAGCGCTCGGCCAGCATGTTGGCGCGATTGGCCGCCACGGTGCGCGCCGACGGGTCCGCCGGCCGGTTCACGACATCGGCCATCGCGCTGGTGAGATCGTCCAGACCCGCACCGATGCCGTTTTCGGTGTCGGCGAACGCGCGGTCCAGGCGCTCGAGCTGGCCCGCGCGGACGGTGTCGGCGCTGGACATCGCCAGTCCGGAAGCGACTTCGGCCGTCAGGTGGGCATCGTAGCGGCGCACCACGGTCTCGACCACCACGCCGCGGCCGACGAATCCGCCGCCGCTGAAGGTGCCCTCGGCGGTCGCGAGCTGCACCTCCTGGCGGCTGTAACCGGGCGTGTTGACATTCGAGATGTTGTGGCCGGTCGTACGCATCTGCGAATAGGCCGCACGCAGTGCCGAGGCACCTACATTGAGCAGGTCGGACATGGGAGTCGATCCTCGTGGTGTTGCATCAGGTCACCAGCCGCTGAAGGGTCAGCGTCTTCTGGATGACTTTTTCAAGCTTCGACCCGTAGGCCGGATCGGTCGCATAACCGGCGCGCTGCATGTTGGCGGCGAAGGCCTGCACACTGCCACCCGACTGAAGGATCCGGCTGTAGCGCGGATTGCGGACCATCATGCCGGCCCAATCCTGGAAGGCTTCGCCATACGAGCCGTAGGCCCGAAAGCGCTCGACCCGGCGGGTCGCCTGGCCGCCGACGTATTCGGTGGTGCTGGCAGAGGCCGCATCGCCCTTCCAGGCGCCGCCGGCCTTGATGCCGAACAGATTGAAGCTGCCGGTGCCATTGGCATTGCGGATCTCGTGGCGGCCCCATCCCGATTCGAGGGCCGCCTGGCCGACGATGAACGCGGCCGGCACGCCCGTCGAGCGTTCCGCCAGCAGCGCGTGCGGCCAGACCTTGCGGACGAAATCGGCCTGCGGGCCGCTCAGGTTGGCGACATTGGGTTGCGCCGGCGAGTACACCGGGCCCGCCTGGCCGGTCCAGCGCGCAGTGCCGGCGGCGGCCGTCGCCGCGGCGCTCGCATTGGCGCCGGCCAGCGGACCGGACAGGTCGGCTGGCGTCGTCGCGGGAGCTCCGGCAGTGGCGGCAAACGCCGCCAGCGCCTGCCGAATCAGGGCGTTGTTGGCAACGACCGGGTTGGCAACGGGCAGGGCTTCGCGGCTCTGCTGGTCGAGCATGTCGGTGTAGGTCGACTGGGCCGGCCCATCCCACATGCCGCTCTTGGGAACCGCGTCGCGCATCGCCTTGAGCATCTGGCGCATGAACACCGATTCGAACTGCCCGGCAGCCGCGCGCACCGCCGCCTTCGGATCGGCGCCAGCCTGCCGGCGCAACGCATCGAGCGAGCGCGCATCGGTAGCCAACAGCGGTTGCGGGTCCATGAGAAACGTCCGTCAGATGATGTCGAGTTCGGCTTTCAGGCTGCCCGCGGCCTTCAATGCCTGAAGAATGGCGATCAGGTCACCGGAAGTCGCACCCAGCGTGTTCAGGGCCTTGACCACATCGGTGAGCTTGGCCCCGCCTTCCAGCTTGATGACGGCCCCCCCGTCCTGCTTGATCTGGATATCCGCTTTTTCGGCAACAACCGTCTGACCTTGAGAGAAAGCGCCGGGCTGGGAGACGACCGGTGTCGAGGAAATCGTCACGCTGAGGTTGCCGTGAGCCACCGCGCTGGGCGCCAGGGTCACCGTCTGGTTCATCACCACCGACCCCGTGCGGGCATTGACCACCACCTTGGGCGAGGGCAGGTCCTGGGTCACGTCGACGTTTTCGAGCAGCGCCAGGAACGGCACCCGCTTGTCGGCTTCGGCGGGCAGCTGCACCTCGATCACCCGGGCGTCCAGCGCCTGCGCCAGGGCGGCGCCCTCGGTACCCAGGGACTTGTTGATGGCGGCAGCCACTTTGCCAGCCAGGGTGAAATCGGTCTGGGTGAGCTCCAGCCGCACGGTCGGCCCGGTCAGCGCCGGGCTGGCGACGGCCCGCTCGACGGTCGCTCCGCCCGGTACCCGGCCGGCGCTGAGGTGATTGATCTGAACCTTGCTGCCGCCAGCCGACGCGCCGGCGCCACCGACGATCACGTTGCCCTGGGCGATCGCATAGATCTGGCCGTCGGCGCCGCGCAGCGGCGTGAGCAGCAGCGTGCCCCCGCGCAGGCTCTTGGCATTGCCCAGCGACGAAACGGTCACGTCGATCGGCTGCCCTGGGCGCGCATAGGCCGGCAATTGGGTGGTGACCATCACCGCAGCCGAATTGCGCAGCTGGGGCGTCACGCCGGGGGGCAGCTGGATTCCCAGCTGCGAGAGCATCGAGTTCACGCTCTGGGCGGTGAACGGTGCCTGAGTGGTCTGGTCGCCGCTGCCGTCCAGACCGACCACCAGGCCGTAGCCCAGCAGCTGGTTGGTGCGCACGCCCTGCATCGAGGCGATCTCCTTGATGCGCTCGGCGCGGGCAGGCGCGCCCGACACGGTCAGGCCCGCCGCCATGGCGGCCAGAACGATCGGGGCCAGCCACGATCGGCAGCCGGTACGGCAGTACTTCAGGAACACAGGGGGAAAACGCATGTCGGGCAAAGCCTCAAATCGGCAGGAAACTCATGAAGAACTTGGACAGCCACCCGGTGGTCTGGGCGCGATCGATGTCGCCTCGGCTGCGCACCTCGAGGCGCGCGTCGGCCACCTGGGTCGAGTTGACGGTGTTGCCCGGCAGGATCGTCGCCGGATTGATCACCCCGGAAAACCGCAGCCGTTCGACGTTCTGATTGATGCCGACCTGCTTCTCGCCGACCACCGCCAGGTTGCCGTTGGGCAGCACTTCGATGACCGTCACCGTGATCACGCCGGTGAACTCGTTGTCGGTGCCGGTCTCGCCCTTGCCTTCGAAGGTGTTGGCCGAGCTGCCCTGCGCGGACAGGCGCTTGGTGGCGTTGGGGGTGAAGAAGGGCAGCAGGCCGACCTTCGCGTCGACCGAGCCCTGGCGCTCGACCGAGCTGTTCGAGCTCTGCTTGGCCGAGTACTTCTCCTGGATCTGGATGGTGATGACATCGCCCACCAGGCGCGCGCGCCGATCCTCGAACAGCCCGCGGTGCGCGCCGGCCACGAAGATCGCGCCCGGCTCGGCCGTCGTCGCGCCAGGCGTGGACGCCGCCAGCGCGGGCGGGCGAATGGTGGTCGGTTCGCGCACATCCACGGTGGGACGCGCAAACAGGTCGGTGCAGCCTGCGGACACGGCCAGCGCACCGCAGGCAGCCAGCAGAGCCAGTCCGCGAACGATTCGACCGGTGTGGGCGAGTTCCCACCCGGCATTGCGGGAGCGATTGCCGAAACGGCGTGCGATCAGGGCGTACATGACGGTCAATCTCACAGCTGACCCAGCCGGGCCAGCATCTGGTCGGAGGTCTGGATGGCCTTGGAATTGATCTCGTAGGCGCGCTGGGTCTGGATCATGCTCACCAGTTCCTCGACCACGTTGACATTCGAGGTCTCGACGAAACCCTGCTTGAGCGTGCCGGTGCCGTTGGTGCCCGCGGCGCCCAGCGTGGCCGTGCCCGACGCGGTGGTCTCGACGAACAGATTCTGGCCGTGCGGGTCCAGGCCGGCCGGGTTCACGAAGCTGGCCAGCTGGATCTGCCCGACCGTGGTCGACGCGGTCTGACCGGGCGTGTTGATGCTGACCACGCCATCGGCACCCACGGTCACGGCCAGCGCGTTGGCCGGGATCGTGATCGGCGGGGCGATCGGCATGCCGTTGGAGGTCACCAGCTGGCCCTGCGCATCGACCCGGAACTGGCCGTCGCGGGTGTAGGCCACCGTGCCGTCGGGCTGCTGGATCGGGAAGAAGCCGTTGCCGTTGATGGCGATGTCCAGCTTGTTGTCGGTCTGCTGCAGCACGCCCTGGGTGAAGACCCGCGCGGTCGCCACGGTGCGCACGCCCACGCCCAGCTGCAGGCCGGTGGGCAGCTGCGTCTGCTGGGTGCTCTGGGCCCCCGCCTGGCGCATGTTCTGATAGAGCAGGTCCTCGAACACCGCGTGCGAACGCTTGTAGCCCACCGTGCTGACGTTGGCCAGGTTGTGGGTGATGGTGTCCAGCTGCGTCTGCTGCGCATCCAGGCCGGTCTTGGCGATCCAAAGTGATCTGATCATGGTGTGGCTCCTTCTGGGCGCTCGCGCGCCGCTCAACCCTTCAGCGACAGCAACTGCGCTGCCCGCTGTTCGTTCTGCTCGGCGTTGGACAGCAGCTTCATCTGCATCTCGAACTGGCGGGCCAGCGCGATCATCCCGACCATCGATTCGACGACATTGACGTTGCTGCCTTCCAGCGCGCCATCGGCAATCCGCACCGCCGGGTCGTCGGTGGGCGGGTCGCCGCCGGTGATGCGCACCATCCCGTCGGCGCCCTTGGCCAGGGTGTTGGCCTCCGGATTGGCCAGTTTCAGCTTGCCCACCTGCAGCGGCGGCTGGTTGCCCTGCCGGGCGGTGATCGTGCCGTCGGCGCCGAACAGCACCTCGGCATTGGGCGGCAGGGTGATCGGACCGCCATCGCCGACCACCGGCAGGCCATTGGCGGTCTGCAGCGTGCCGTCGGCTCCGATATGGAAATTGCCGTTGCGGGTCAGGGCCTCGTTGCCGTCGGGTGTCTGGACGACGAACCAGCCCTGCCCCCGGATCGCCGCATCCAGCGACCGCCCGGTGGTGCTGACCGGGCCTGGCTCGACGCTGAAGCCGGCCGTGGCCTCGAGATTGAACACCCGGGTGGTCGCGGTGCCCTCGGCACGGACCGGCACCGAGCGAAAAGTCATCATGTCGGCGCGAAAGCCGCTGGTGCTCGCATTGGCGAGGTTGTTGGTCAGAGCCTCCTGGCGCTGCGAGAGCGCCTTGGCGCCCGACATCGCCAGATAGATCATGCGGTCCATCGTTTCCTCCGTCGCCCTCGTCTACGCCGCGCCGATCAGCGCAGGTTGACGATGGTCTGCAACAGCTGGTCCTGCGCCTTGATCGTCTGGGCGTTGGCCT
This sequence comes from Burkholderiaceae bacterium, assembly GCA_016710525.1. Lineage (GTDB taxonomy): Bacteria > Pseudomonadota > Gammaproteobacteria > Burkholderiales > Burkholderiaceae_E > Quisquiliibacterium. The sequence goes on along the minus strand of JADJVQ010000016.1, from coordinate 45,266 downwards.
GGTAGACGCGCTGCGCGGTGATCATGTTCACCAGCTCGCCGGTCAGGTCGACGTTGGATTGCTCCAGCGCGCCCGCCTGCAGGACGCCCAGGTTGCCGGTGCCCGGCGTCTGGGGCTGGTTGGGCGTGCCCGACTCGGTGGTCTCGGCCCACTGGTTGGCGCCCATCGACTGCAGCCCCTGCGGATTGCGGAAGTTCACCAGCGTCAGTTCCGCCTGCTCCTGGGTGCGGCCGTTGGTGTAGCGCGCCTGCACCGATCCGTCGGCGCCGATGCTGAAGCCCGCCATGTCGCCGACCGCGTAGCCGGTCTGGTCCAGCGAATTGACGACGAAGGCCGAGCCGTACTGGGTGACGGCCGTCAGGTCGAGATCGACCGCCTGGTCGCCCCCCTCGGAGACCGGAAACGGCACGGTGATCGACACCGGCGCCGGCGCCGGCGACTGGGTGCCATTGGCGGCGAAGGTCAGTGGCGTGATCGGATTGCCGGCGAACGCGGTGCCGTCGAGCGAGGCATTGACATCCCACGCGTTGTCGGCCGTCTTGCGGAAGTACATTGCCAGCGTATGTGCCTGGCCCTGCGGCGAGTACACCGTCATCGAGGTGAGACCCGAATAGGTGGTCGGGTCGGTCGGGTCGAAGGCGTTGGCGGGCGCGGTCACCCGCGCATCCAGGTTCAGCGCCGCGGTCGCGCCGTCGGTGCCCTTGGGCGGAATGCCGCTGACGGTCAGGCGCAGGTCGGTGGTGATCTGGCCCATCACATTGGTCGCCGGATCGAGCAGGTGGCCTTGCAGGCGAGATCCTTGGGCATTGGTGATGTAGCCCTGGGAATCCAGCTTGAACTGGCCGTTTCGGGTGTAGCTCAGCGTGCCATTGGTCGACATCTGGAAGAAGCCCGCGCCATTGATCGCCACGTCCAGCGGATTGTTCGTGGTCGCGATGTCGCCCTGCGTGAACTGCTGCGCCACATCGGACAAGGTCACGCCGATGCCGATCGAATTGTTGCCGCCACCCAGCAGCGAGTTGGCGTACAGGTCGGCAAACTCGGCGCGCGCCGACTTGGCACCGACCGTATTGGTGTTGGCGACGTTGTTGCCGATGACGTCGAGATTGCGCGCAGCGGCGTTCAGACCGCTCAATCCTTGCTGAAAACCCATGAGTTGCTCCTGAGGTATTGCCGAATGATTTCGTGCGGGCCGCGCCCGCGCGACAGTTACAGAATGGCTTTGACCGAGTTCGCCGGAACCGGACCGCGTCCCGCCAGGTCCAGCCGCACGCCATCGGCGGCCTGCGACACGCCGATCACCCGGGCCGGGGTCAGTGCGGTCGCCGCGATCGCGTTGGTGCCGTCGGTGGCGCTGACCCGCAGCCGGTAGCTGCCGGCGGGCACCGGGCTGCCCTGGCCGTCGGTGCCGTCCCAGTCGATCATGTGCCACCGGCCGCCGGCGCCTGGACCAGCTTGCTGAAAACCACCTTGCCCGCCGCATCGACCACTTCGGCCAGCGCGCCCTTGCCGGCGCTGGACAGCTCGAAGCCGATCCGGGTGCCGGACTCGCCATCGGCCCGCTCGATCGTGTTGCCGGCGACCAGCGCCTGGCGCCCCAGCATGCCCACCGCATCCAGCGGCGACGAGGTCGCGCCCCGATCGACCAGCTTGCTGACCGAGGCGTTCAGCGTCTCGATGCCGCGCACGGTGTTGATCTGGGCGAGCTGGGTGGTGACCTGGGCGTTGTCCAGCGGGTTCAACGGGTCCTGGTTGCGCATCTGGGCCACCAGCAGCTTCAGAAACCGGTCTTCGGTGTCGGCCGCGGTGGTGCCGCTGGCCGAGGCGGACTCGGTCGGATTGTTCAGCGTTGACGCGCCGACGACCTGCGCCAGTCGGGCGGCGGTCTGGTCGGTCACGGAAGATGTCGCGGTGGTCATGGCGTGCTTTCGATTTATTGGCCGAGCTGCAAGGTCTTGATCAGCAGCTGCTGGGTCGTGTTGAGGACCTCGACGTTGTTCTGGTACGAGCGCGAGGCCGAGATCATGTTCACCATCTCCTCGACGACATTGACGTTGCTCGAGGTCACGTAACCCTCGGCATCGGCCTGCGGGTGCTTCGGGTCGAACGCGCGCTTGCCGGGCGTGTCGTCCTCGATGATTCCGCTGACCCGCACACCCGCGGTGCCGTCGACCCGTTCGGGCTGGCGTGCCTGGAAAACCACCTGGCGCGCCTTGTAGGCTTTGCCGTCGGGCCCGGCCACGCTGTCGGCGTTGGCCAGATTGGACGCCACGATGTTCAGGCGCTGGCTCTGCGCGGCGATCGCGGTCGAGCTGATGTCGAAGATTTTCGAAAGCGACATGGAGAACTCCTGACTGTCTGGCGGATTCGGCTAGACGCGGTGGGCCAACGGCGGCCGGCAGAGGGTCATTCGCCGCGGATCGCCGAGAGCATCGTCCGCACACCGCCGTTGATGAACCGCAGCGTCGCCTCGTAGCGCACCGAGTTGTCGGCAAAATTGGCGCGCTCGCGGTCGAGCTCGACGGTATTGCCGTCGATCGAGGCCTGTTCGGGCAGCCGGTACTGCAGTTTCGGGTCGGTCCCCGGCGCGGCGCTGCCGGCCAGCGCCAGGTGTCCGGTCTGCGCGGCAACCTGCGCCAGGCGCGACGGATCGGCCATCCCTCGTTCGGTCGCCTGCTGCAGTTCCCGGGCGAAGTTGAAATCCCGCGACTTGAATCCCGGCGTGTCGGCATTGGCGATATTGCCGGCCAGAACCTTCTGCCGGTCGGCCCGCAACTGCAGGGCCTGGCCCTGAAACTGGATGGAATCGAGAAATCGGTCGAGCATGCGGGTTCTCCGGCAGGCGTACCTGAGGATGTGTCGAACCGATCTTCGGACGCGCGGCGATTTCTTAAGTGCCGAAAAGCCGCCGCCTTGCCGGCCTATTCCGGCTCCCGGGGAGTCCCTGGGGCGCGCACAGTGACCTCATCGTTTCCAGGGAGTGAGCCATGAGGTGTCTGACAGTCGTGTGCCTGCTGCTGCTCGCGGGCGGATGGCCCGGCGCCGGCGCTTCGGCCCAGCCTGCCCCGTCGGTGCCGGCTGCCATCGCCCCGGGCCCTGCCGCCCCGGCCAGCGGTGTCGCACCGGCGCCCGGCTCAGCCCTGGTGGCGCCGGGTGCGCCGTCTGCCGCCGACCCGACCGAGGCCGCGGTTCGCATCCTGGTGGAGCGCGAACTGGGCACCCGCCATCGGCTGGTCATCCAGGTCGGACAGCTCGACACCCGGGTTCATCTGGCCCCATGTGCGCGCGCCGAACCGTTCGTGCCGCCCGGCGTGCGGCTCTGGGGACGCACGCAGGTCGGCATCCGGTGCACGGCGGGCGCGAGCTGGGCGATCCGCCTGCCCGTTACCATTCAAGCGTTCGCGCAAGTTGCGATCGCCAATACCGCACTGACCCCCGGAACCGCGCTCAGTGCCAGCGACGTGCACCTCGAAGAATTCGATCTGACGCGCGAAAATGTGCCGCTCGTCTCCGATCCTGCATCGCTCAACGGAAAACAACTGACCCGTTCGGTCGCGGCAGGGCAGCCTCTGCGAGTCGATGCGCTGCGGATTCCCCCGTCAGTCAATGCCGGAGATCCGATACAAATTATCGTTACTGGTCAAGGTTTTACGTTGGCTAGTGAAGGTGTTGCATTAACTCCAGGCAGCGAAGGGCAAAGCCTGCGTGTCAGAACGGAGTCGGGTCGGGTCGTCGCGGGAACACTTCGGGACCGAACCATCGAAGTGCGTCTTTAGAGCAAATCCGTTTCCACCCATCTGATTCGCGCTTAAGTTTCCGCCGGCATCGCCGATACTGTCACCAGGAGCCTCGCAAGCGTCGGATTACCGACAGGGAGCCAGGTATGAAAGTCGGAAACAACATAGAGTCCAAGCAACCCGAACCGGTCCCGCGCGCCACCAACGGCACGCGGGCGCCAACGGCCGGGTCGCAGGAAGTCGCGGGCACTGTCCCGGTCGACAAGGTGGAACTGTCGGCAACGTCACGCAGCATTGCCGCTGCCGACGGCGCCGAGCAACCCGTGCGTTCCGGGAAGGTGGAAGAAGTCAAAGCCGCCATCCAGGAAGGCCGATTCCACGTGTCCGCCGAGGCGGTCGCCGACAAGATGATCAGTGCCGCCGCAGAGCTGATCGAAACCATGGCCACGGGCCGCAGCCAGTGATGGCAGCGGACCGCGTGCCGGACTTGGGTGATCCACTGCTGGCTGCCCTCGAGGCGCAGCGTCAGGCGCTGATTTCAGGCGATGCCCGCGCTTTGGGCGACGCCGGTCAGGCGCTGGCCGAGGCGCTCGACAGACTGCGCAGCACGGGGGTGGCCGATGCCGGCGCCCGCGATCGCCTGGGAATGGCGAGGCGCCAGCTCGTGGTGAATGCCGGTCTGCTGCAGCGCTCGGCTGCCCGCAACCAGAGGGCCTTGAACGCGATTTTCGAACCGGCGGCCACCTACGGACTGCCCGGTACGAGCGGGCTGGCGACACCATCGCGCGCCCTGCATCGGGCCTGATCGTCCTCCCCGGCCCCGGTCGGGGCTCGGCGCAGATTCAGAACTGGTAGGCCAGGCGCACCGCGCCCCAATGGCGTTCGCCGATCAGGATGGGAGCCGAAAGGTCTTTCATCAGCACGAAGTGGTTGCCGCCCATGTCGCGCCGATAGGTCTGCAGCAGGAAGCGGCGCTGATTGCGTCCGGCGGCCAGTCCGGTGCGGTCGTTGAACACCCGCCGATTGCGGCAGTTGGCCGCATTCCAGATCGGATCCTTGCCTTGCGGCTTGGAGAACTTCCGGTTGTGCGTCGGCAGAAACCCGTTGCGATCGACCGCCGCGCAAAAGACAACCTTGTCGGACAGGGCGAGCAGCGGCTCCTGGATGGCCGGCAGCACCCGGTCGGTGAAGCCGACGTATCGGGTCATGCACTGTTGCGGCTGAGTGCCGGCAATCGGGACATAACGTTCGTCGAACAGGTCCTCCAGGCTGATCTGACCCTCCTGGACAGCCTGGCTGAACAGCGCCGAAATTCGCGCCGCGGTCGCGATGACCGCTTCGATGAAGGGAGTATCGGGCGTCGCAAGGCCGGTATCGGCGGTGAGTTCGACCAGCGATTCGGCCACCGCCAGGAATTCCAGCGTGTCCTGCCGGGCACCGGTCAGCGTGCCGGCGGTCGCCATGACCTGACCGGCCATTTCGCGCATCCGCACGCTGGTCTGCACGCAGATCGCCAGGTTCTGGCGCGAGGCATGGGCGATGTCGCCCACGCAGCTTTCGGTGGCCTGCAGCGCACGCTGGAACTCGCTGCGCGAACCATCCTCGCCGCCGGTGATTTCCTGGGCCAGCTGCCCGACCCGGGTATCGAGTTGCGCGATCGTGCTCATGATCAGCTTGGACGACTGTTCGACCTTGGCCGCCAGGTCCTTGACGGCATCGGCGACGACACCGAAACCGCGCCCGGCGTCTCCGGCGCGCTTGGCCTCGACCGAGGCATTGAAGGCCACCAGGCGGGTCTGCAGCGCGATCCGCGTGATCTCGTCGGCGGCGCCCGCCACCTGGCGAAGCGTGTTGACCACGCCGCCCACGCCCTCGCCCACCCGATTCACCGCGCTGCGCGCCTCGTCGACCCGGGCCCGCCCGGCTTCGGCCGCATAGTCGATGTCGCGGGTGGCGCCGACAACCTGGTCGATCTGGTCGGCCAGTTCGCGCATGCCATTGGACTGCGCGTCGCCCTCGCGCGCCAGGTCCTCGATCAGGCCGTTGAGCTGTGCCGCCTGGCGACCCAGCCCGCTGGCCTGGCTGGCCAGCCGCGAGACGACATCGGACGACATCGCGGTGCGCAGCCCTTGCGGAGTCGCCGGTTGACCGGGCGCGTCGATCGCCGCCGCGGGCGCGATGCGTCTTCTGAATCTGTCGAGCACGTTGCCCCCGAATGCCGCTGCGACGCCGTCAGGCCCAGGCGCGCAGCTTCGTGCGCAACCGTGCGACCGCCTGGCTGTGCAGCTGCGAGACCCGCGACTCGGTCACCCCCAGCACCGCGCCGATCTCCTTCAGGTTCATGTCCTGTTCGTAGTACATGCCCATCACGAGCTTTTCGCGTTCCGGCAGTCCTTCGATCGCCTCGATCAGGGCACCGCGGAACCGCTCGTCGCGCAGCATCGAGACCGGCTCGGCGTTGTCGGCGATCTGATGGCGGTCGAGGAACCCTTCTTCCGAATCGTCCGATCCCATCTCGTCCAGATAGATCAGCTGCGAGCCCCGGGCATCGCCCAGCATCGAGTGATAGGCATCGATCGTCAGGCCCATTTCGGCCGCGATCTCCAGGTCGCTGGGATGGCGCTTGTGACGCTGCTCGAGCCGCTGGATCGCCGATTCGATGCTGCGCTGATTGCGCCGCACCGAGCGGGGCAGCCAGTCGTTGCCGCGCAGCTCGTCGAGCATCGCGCCGCGCACGCGCTGCATCGCGAAGGTTTCGAACTGGGCACCCTGGTCGGCCTGGTAGCGCGACAAGGCATCGAACAGCCCGATCATGCCGGCCTGCACCAGATCGTCCATTTCGACATTGGCCGGCAGCTTGGCAATCAGCTGCGCGGCCACCCGCCGCACCAGCTGGCCGTACTGGTTGATCGCAGCCTGCCGATCCAGGGTCCCACGTGAGGTGTACATATCGATCACCTTGCTCAATGGATCGTGCGGCGATCCGGCGTGAATGCCGGAAGCCGCCACTCATGGGCCGCCGAGGCAATGCGCTCGAAGGCTCGTGCGGCCGGACCCCGGGCCGCCACTGCAAAAATGCTGGTTCGTTCGCGAACCGCTTCGTCCAGATCCGCGTCGCGTCCCACCGAACCGCCGAATGTGACGGCGGCATCGAGGAAGCGCGCGGCCACGGCGGCCAGCCGGCGGTGACAGGCGGCCACGTCGGCCTGTGAGTCGAAGCCGTCGAAAACCACCCGGAACTGCGACATCCGGTAGTCGTTGACCATCGACTTCAGCCGGGCATAGGTCTCGGTCAGATCGGCCTCGTCGGGACCGCAGAGCAGCGTGGTCTCGACGTCCTGCGCCTGCAGCAGCGCGCCCAGCGAGGCGGCCGACGCGTGCACCAGGGCGACGTCGTAGGCGCCTTCGAAGGAGGCCACCGCGCTGAAGACCGCCTCGGCCGCGCGCGCATCCCGGGTCAGCGCGTCGAATCCGCGCTGGGCCGCCAGCACAGGGACGCCGTCGCGGCCACGCCGCAGCGCCTGCGCGAACCGGCATCGGCCTTCGATCAGGTCTTCCAGGTCGTGGCGCAGCTCCAGGCCCAGCAACGAGGCGACTCCCTGGCGATGCGCGTCGATCACGATCGGATTCCAGCCGCCCCGACCGAACGCGGCGGCCAGGTTCAGGGCGAACGAAGCGCTGTCGGCGGGGCGCGGATCGGCCATGACCGGCAGCAGCCGCATCGTGCGCTGACGGAACAGGCGACGCAGGCCGCTGGCCTGGTCCAAGGCGGCTTCAAACATCGGACCTCCGCGGCGCGGCCTGCGGGGCCTGGCCCCGGGGTGCTGCGAACATCATGCTCAGCAGCTGATCGTCGAGCTCGAAGGCAGGCGACGGGTGCACCGCCAGCGCCCGGTCGACCAGCGCCTGGGGCTCGGCCCAGGCCCAGTCCTCGGGCACCCGCTGGCCGTCGGCCACGCCGACCACCCGCATTCGATGGCGGATCGCGCAATCGAGTGCGCCGGCCGGCCGCACCGCTTCATCGAGCTTGGAGATGACCAGCCCGGCCGCCTGCGCGCCGCGATAGGCCAGCACCACTTCTTCCTGGGTCTCGACCTGGGCGGCCGCGTTGACCACCAGCAGCTTGCGCACCACGTTGGAAGAGAGCGAGGCCAGCAGCTCTTCGACGCGTTCGTCGCGCTGACCGATGCCGGCCGTGTCGATCAGCACCAGCTTCTTGTTCATGTACAGATGCAGGAAATCGGCCAGGGACGCGGCGTCGTGCGCGACATGCACCGGCACGCCGAGCATGCGCCCGAAACTGCGCAGCTGGTCCTGGCCACCGATCCGGTAGGCGTCGACCGTGACCAGGCCGATCGACTGCGTTCCGTGCTTCAGGGCGAAGCGCGCGGCGATCTTCGCGGTCGAGGTGGTCTTGCCGACTCCGGTCGGCCCGATCAGCGCGAAGATTCCGCCGCCGTCGATCATCGAACCCTCGGTGTCGCACAGCAGGTTGCGCGCCAGCGCCTTGCCGGTCCAGACCAGCGACTGTTCGTCGTTCAGATCCTCCGGTACCCGGTTGACCAGCGCACGCCCCAGGGCCGGCGAGAACCCTGCCGTCATCAGCGTGCGCAGCAGCCGGTTGCGCACCGGCTGGCGGCGCGTGCCCTCGAACCACGACAACGTTTCGAGCTGGTCGGAGATGAAGGCCTTCATCTGACGCAGCTCGGCGAGCACCGAGTGCTGGACCGCTTCGGCGATCGATTCGCGGGCATCGTCCAGCGCTTCCGCGATGGCCTCGGCCGAGACCGGTGCAGTGGCGGACGGTGCGGACGGTGCGGACGGTGCCTGCCGGCGTGCCGCTGCGGCCTGCGCAGCATCCGTCGCCTTGGCGCCCGGACGGGCGTCGGACCCATGGGGCTCGAACGAGCCCAGCTCGGGCAGATCCAGCGGATCGATCGCACGGGCATCGGTCCGATTCGAGGAAGAAGCCGCCGCCCTTTCGCTGAAAACCCTCTCGCTGGCGACCTTCTCGGCCGCCACCTTGTCGGCCGCCGCCGCCCTCTCCCGGCCGCCGCCTTCCCGGCCGCCGCCTTCTCGGCCGCCGCCTTCCCGGCTGCTGCCTTGTCGGCTGCCGTGCCCTTGCGGGCCAGGCGGTCGCGCACATACTGCTGGAACGACAAGGTGGTCATTTCAGGCACGACGGCCGCGGGCTTGGCGGGCGGCTCGATCCCGCGTTCGCGAGACGCGGGCTCCGCGCCCCACTGAGCGGCCTCGTCATCGTCATGGGCCGCAGGCGCGGGCAGCGGATCGGGAACCGAGTCATGATCGGCCATCGCCAGGATCTCGATGCCGCCCTCCACGGCCCTGTTCTTGAGCACCACCGCGTCGGGCCCGAGCTCGGCCCGGAGTCTGGCCAGAGCTTCTTTATTGGTTCGGCCGAAAAAGCGCTTCACGTTCACTTGGTCTCTCCGATGACCCGCCCGATACGGATCGACTGCGATTCGGGAATCTCAGCGTGTCCCAGCACTCTGAGCCGGGGCACTCCCTTCTTCAGCAAGCGTGACAGCGGTCCTCGTATTCGATCGGGAACCAGCAGGCAGGCCGCGACGCCGGCTTCCTCCTGAATGCGCGCCGCGTCAGCCGCGCCATTCACCACGTAGTCGGCCACCCCCGGCTCCAGGGCCGAAGTCGCCCCCGGGATCAGGGCTTGCACCAGCAGATTTTCCAGACTGGGTTCGATCGCGATCACCGACAACTCCTTCACCGGCCCGAAGATCTGCTGCACGATCGATGGCGAGAGCGCGACCCGCACTTCGCGGGTCAGTTCGTCGGGATCCTGGGTCCGCACACCGTGTTCGGCCAGGGTCTCGACGATGCCGCGCAGGTCGCGCACATGCACCGAATCGTCAAGCAGGTTTTGCAGCACGCGCTGGAAGACCGCCACCGAGATCAGCTTGGGCACGACATCCTCGCCAAGCTTGGGTGAATGCTTGGCCAGGTGTTCGAGCAGCTGCTGAGCTTCGGCGCGGCCCATCAGCCGGGCCGCATGCACCTGCATCAGATGATGAAGGTGCGTGGCGATCACAGTGGCGCAATCAACCACGGTATAACCGGCGGTCATCGCAAGATCGCGGCTGCGTTCGTCGATCCAGATCGCGGGCAGGCCGAAGGCGGGATCGGTCGTCCGGGTGCCGGGAAGCGCCTGAGTGATGTGGCCTGGATTGATTGCCATCAGCATGCCGGGGAAGGCTTCGCCCTCGCCCACGATCACGCCTTTCAGGGTCACGCGATAAACGCTGGGGCGCAGCTCGAGGTTGTCGCGGATGTGCACGGCCGGCGGCAGGAACCCCACTTCGGCAGCGAACTTCTTTCTCACGCCCTTGATGCGCGTCAGCAGGTCGCCGCCCTGGTCCTTGTCGACCAGCGTGATCAGCCGGTACCCGACCTCCAGGCCGAGCTGGTCGACCGGCGTGACGTCGTCCCAGGTCGCCTCGGTATTGACCGGCGCCGGCGCGGCGACCTCCGGCTCGGCCGTCTTGGCACGATCGCGCTCACCCAGCCAGTAGGCGGCGTAGCCGCAGCCGGCCGCCAGCAGCAGGAACGAGAAGTGCGGCATGCCCGGCACCAGACCCAGCAGCGCCACCACGCCTGCGGTCAGGCCGAGCGCGCGCGGCATCGACAGCAGCTGCTTGGTCAGCTGCCCGCCGACGTCGTCCTCGCTGCTCACCCGCGCCACGATAAGGGCCGCGGCCACCGAGATCACCAGCGAAGGCACCTGGGCCACCAGCGCGTCGCCGATCGCCAGCAGCACGTAGTTGTTGGCCGCCTGCGCCAGTGTCAGGTCATGCTGCAGCAGGCCGATCGCAATGCCGCCCAGCACGTTGATGAACAGAATCATGATCGCGGCCATCGCATCGCCGCGCACGAACTTCGAGGCGCCGTCCATCGACCCGAAGAAGTCCGCTTCCTGGCTGACTTCGGCGCGCCGCTTGCGGGCCTCGTTCTGGTCGATCGCACCGGTATTCAGGTCGGCATCGATCGCCATCTGCTTGCCGGGCATCGCGTCCAGGGCGAAGCGCGCCGACACTTCGGCGATGCGGCCGGCGCCCTTGGTGACCACCACGAAGTTGATCACCGTGAGGATCGCGAACACGATGATGCCGACCGCGAAGTTGCCGCCGATCAGGAAATGACCGAACGATTCGATCACCTTGCCGGCGGCGTCGGTGCCGGTATGCCCGTGCTGCAGCACGGCGCGGGTCGACGCGACGTTCAGCGACAGACGCATCAGCGTGGTCACCAGCAGCACCGACGGAAACACCGCGAAGTCCAGCGGCTTGATCGTGTACGAACTGACCAGCAGCACCACCACGGCCAGCGCGATGTTGAAGCTGAACAGCAGATCGAGCACCAGCGGGGGCAGCGGCAGGATCATCATCGACAGCGTCAGCAGGATGATGGCCGGCACCGCCATCGTCTGCCAGGGCGGCAGACGCAGCGTGAGCGTGCCCAGCTGCACCGTGACGGTCGTACCGCGCCCGCCGGGCTTGTCGCTCATCGGGTGGCATCCTTCGGATCAAGTCCCGCCGGCACCGGCAGATCGGCCGGCATCGCCGGCATCGGGCCGCGCCCGGGAACCCAGCGGCGAAGCTGGTATACGTATGCCAGGATCTGGGCGACCGCGGTGTACAGCGCCTCGGGAATCTCGCGGTCGACCTCGACCTGCGCATACAGGGCGCGCGCCAGCGGCGGCGCTTCGACCAGCGGCACCGCCGAGGCCTGGGCAAGCTCCCGGATCCGGGCGGCGAGGTGATCCGCCCCCTTGGCGATCACGCGCGGCGCGCCCATGCGACCCTCGTCGTATTTGATGGCCACCGCGAAGTGCGTCGGGTTGGTCACCACGACATCCGCCTGCGGCACGGCCTGCATCATCCGCGCCATCGCCGCTTCGCGCTGGCGTGCCCGGATCTTGCCCTTGACCTGCGGATCGCCCTCGGACTCGCGCATCTCTTCGCGCGCCTCCTGGTGGGTCATGCGCAGCTTGACCCGATGGCGCCACCATTGCAGCGGCACATCGAGCATCGCCGAGAAGAACAGCAGCAGCACCAGCAGGCCGGTGCCCGAGATCAGCTGGGCACGGGTCTTCTCCAGCGCGATCAGCAGCGGCGAGGACCCGAGCGCCACGTACTGATCGAAATGCGACATCACGAACCACACCGCAGTCGCCACCAGCGCCCCGGCCAGCAGGGCCAGGCGGCCCAGGTCGGTCGCATTGTCCTTCGAGAAGATTCGCGCGAACCCGGTCGCCGGATTGAGCCGGTTGAAGTCCGGCATCAGCGGCTTGGTCGTGAATCCGACACCACCCGGCACCATCGAGCCGATGATCGCCATCACTGCCAGCGCTGCGACACAGGGCAGCACGACATACAACGCCGAACTGGCATTCGCACCGAGCAGCCCGGGCATCAGCGCCGGCTCCATCGCCTGGGAGCGGGAGAACCGCAATCCGTGACGAATGAGCTCGAGCGCAGCCTGTCCGATCGCAGGCCCATGCAGCATGAATCCGCCCAGCGCGGTACCCAGCACAGCCAGGTGCACCAGGTCGCGAGAACGCGCGATCTGGCCTTCGGCGCGCGCTTTCTGCAGCTTGCGCGCCGAGGGTTCTAACTGCCGGTCTTCCTGGCTGGTGTCGTTGTCGGCCATCTGTCGGGGACGAGGAGATCTCGTCCCCGATTATTCGGGGTCGGGCCCTGGCGAAAGCCGCGATTAGGGCGCCGCCGCCCGCCCTATTCGGGAACTGAGGCCGGCCGTCCCGGGCAGACCGCCGCCCGACGCCTCGGTCGGCCGATCGTCGCTCAAAAGCCCAGGCTCTCGAGCAGGTCGTCGACCTGCTGCTGGCCATCGACGACATCGGTGCGATCGGCGGCTTCGATCACCGGCCCGCTCAGCCACCCCGCGTCGACCTGCGGGCGCTGCGCCGGCGGTGTCGCCTCCAGCAGCAGCTTGAGCAGGTCGCCCTCGATGCGCTGGACCATGTCGACCAGCTTGCGGGTCACCTGTCCGGTCAGATCGTGGAAGTCCTGAGCCATCATGATCTCGGTCAGATGGGCGTTGGTGCGCTCGGCCTGCCCCTGCGCCAGCGTGACGAAGTTCAGCACGCTGCCGCCGGCGACCGCCGCAACCGGATTCATCTTCAGCGAAGCTTCGACGTCCCGCGCGTTGGCGGCCAGCTGGTCCTGCTCGCCGCGCGCCGAGTCGACCGCGTTCAAGACCTTCTCGGCCGCCTCGCCGGTCAGCCGAGCGATATAGCTGAGCCGCGAACGCGCCTCGGGCAGCATGCTGACGGCGGCCTGCTCGATCTCCCGGTCGTAGCCCAGCGCGCGCAGCGCGTTGTGCAGCGTGCGGGTCAGTTCGCCCAGGCGGGCATAAACGGCCTCGGCATCGAGCGATCCATCGGGCCGGTGCAAACCCGGAGACTGCGAATCGGAGCCGTGGACCTCGCCGCCGGCTTCGTCGTGCGGGACATTGCCTGTCTGTGAGTTCATGGGAGCTCCGATCACGCTTTGCCGAGCTTCTGGAGGATCTTCAGCAGCTTTTCCTCCAGAGTGGCCTTGGTAAACGGCTTGACAATGTATCCGGAGGCGCCGGACTGCGCTGCCGTGACGATGTCCTCCTTGCGCGCCTCGGCGGTCACCATCAGCACCGGAATGTGCTTGAGCGCCGCATCGCCCCGGATGCTGGTCAGCAGCTCGAACCCGTTCATGTTCGGCATGTTGATGTCGGACACCACGAAGTCGAACGCCCCGCCGCGCAGCTTCGTCAGCGCGGCCTGGCCATCCTCGGCCTCGTCCGCGTTGGCATAGCCGATCTCCTTGAGCAGATTGCGGATGATCCGGCGCATCGTCGAAAAATCGTCGACGATCAAGAACTTCAATTCGGCCATGTTGCTCATCGCTTCACCTCACTTTTCCCCTGAATCTTCGTCAACTTCGGCCCCGCGCAACAGGCGCATCTCGGCCGCACGATTCATCACCACGATCGAGATCCGCCGGTTGACCGGGTGCCGCGGTTCGTCGGAATCCAGCGGCAACGCGGCCGCCAGTCCGACCACCCGGATCACCTTTGTTTCTTCCATGCCGCCGGCCACCAGTTCGCGGCGCGAGGCATTGGCCCGGTCGGCCGAGAGTTCCCAGTTCGAGTAGCCGCGGTCGCGGTTGCCGAACGGCGCGCTGTCGGTGTGCCCGGCCAGCGACACCTTGTTGGGCACGCTGTTCAACACCTTGCCGATTTCGCGCAGCAGTTCGCGCATGTAATCCTTGACCACCGCCGCGCCGCTGTCGAACATGGGCCGGCTCTGATCGTCGACGATCTGAATGCGTAATCCCTCGGGCGTCAGGTCGAGTTTGATCTGACTGCTCATGTCGGCCAGCTTGGGGTTGCTGGAGATGGCATTCTCGACTTTTTCCTTCAGCGCCTCGAGGCGGGAACGTTCGGCACGCCGCTGTTCGGCCTTCAGTGCCTGCAGGTTGATCGTCTTGCGATCGGCTTCGATGTCGCCGCGCTTGACCTGACCGGTGGTCCGCGTCAGGTCCTGCCCTCCGCCCTGCAGCACATGCGCACTGTCGCCGCTGCCCGAGCCGCCGCCCAGCGCCACCTTCAGCGGCGTGCTGAAGTGGTCGGCGATGCCCTGCAGGTCGCCCTTGGTCGTCGAGCCCAGCAGCCACATCAGCAGGAAGAACGCCATCATCGCGGTCACGAAGTCGGCGTAGGCGATCTTCCAGGCGCCGCCGTGACTGCCGTGGCCGCCTTTCTTGATCTTCTTGACGATGATGATCTGGGACTTCTTGTCGCCGGGAGGCATGCTTTTCCTTGGTGATCGGGCGCGGATTCAGGCCGATGCGGGTTCTTGCGGTCAGGCCTTCTTCTGCTTGACGTGAGTCTCGAGCTCGGCAAATGTCGGACGTTCGGTCGAGAACAGCACCTTGCGCCCGAACTCCACCGCGATCGCCGGCGCGTATCCCTGCATGCTGGCCAGCAGCGTGGTCTTCACGCAGAGCAGCTCCTTGGCGGCTTCCTCCGCCTTCTGCTCGAGCAGGCTCGCCAATGGCGACACGAAACCGTAGGCCATCAGAATCCCAAGAAAGGTTCCGACCAGCGCGCCCGCGATCATCTGGCCCAGCACCGCGGGGGCCGCGCCCACCGAGGCCATGGTTTTCACCACGCCCAGCACCGCGGCGACGATACCGAAGGCGGGCAATCCGTCACCCAGCTTGTTGATGGAGTTCATCGGCCCGTGCGCTTCCTGGTGATGGGTTTCGATCTCGCTGTCCATCAGGCTCTCGATCTCGTGCGGATTGAGATTGCCCGAAACCATCATGCGCAGGTAGTCGGTGATGAACTCGACCAGATGGTGGTCGTGGCCGATCACCGCGTACTTGGAGAAGATCGGACTGTCATGGGGCGATTCGACATCTCGTTCGATCGACATCAGCCCTTCCTTGCGGGCCTTCGACAAGATCTCGTAGAGCAGCGCCATCATTTCCATGTAGCGCGCCTTCGTGTACTTGGAACCCTTGAACAGCGTCGGCACCGCCTTCACCGTGGCCTTGATGCTCTTGGTGCTGTTGCCCACGAAGAACGCACCGGCCGCCGAACCGCAGATGATGAACAGCTCGATCGGCGCGGCCTTGATAATCACGCCGAACTTGCCACCGGCCAGCGCGTAACCGCCGAACACAGCGCCGAGCACAACGACGTAACCAATGATGACGAACATGTAGGGCCCTGGCCTGAGTGGAAGACTTCTCTTGCCATCTTTCGGCCCTGCCGGTTGCTACTTGAGCATTCAGGGGCACCGTTTGGCGGCTTGTGTAGGTTGCACAAGCCGTTGATGCTTCGGACAAAAGAAAAGGCGGGTTTTCACCCGCCTATTGTCCGCAAGCGCCCGGGGTCGGATCCCGCATGCACAGGTCCCGGCCCCGATCGCCTGTCGCGCCAGCCCCCGCTGGCGCGAGGACCGCAACGCTGGCCTCACTGTTCAGTGTATCGATCCCTCGCGGCGGCCCTTGCCGGCCCGGGCGGGCGGCTCGCACAGCCCGCAGACGTAGCGCTCGGTCAGCTCGTAGGCATGATTGACGAACTGTCCCTTGCAGCGGGTGCACTTGGTCAGGCAGAGCATGCCCGAGTCGATGAACTTGACCAGCCGCCAGGCGCGGGTGATCGAGAGCAGCGGCTCGACCGCGTTGGTCTGGACCTCGGCCTGGTACAGCTCGTAGGCCTTCATCAGTGCCTCGACCTCATCCAGCGCACTGGCCTTCTGCAGATACTCATACATATTGAAGAACAGCGAAGCATGGATGTTCGGCTGCCAGGACAGGAACCAGTCCGTGGAAAACGGCAGCTGGCCTTTGGAGGGTGACTTGCCAGCCACCTCTTTGTAAAGCTTCAGCAGGCGCTCGTACGGCAGGTTGGTCTCGGACTGCAGCAGCTGCAGCCGGGCGCCCATGCCGATCAGCGCGATCGCGCGCTGGACCTGCTTGTTGTCTTCGAGAAGGCTGCGCGTGGCCATGTCAGACCGCCTCGCTGAATTTGCCAGCCATCAGGATGCTGGCGTGCAGGCGGGAGGCGTTGCCGTCCTCGCGTTCGCCGCGGCGGCCGTGATCAGCCAGCAGCGACCAGATCATTTCTTCGTCGAACCGGAAGCGGCACATCAGCGTATTGCCCGAAGCGACCTTGATCATCTGGCTGGGCGTCAGCGCCTCGATGATCGACGCAACCTCTTCGGAGATGCCCAGACGGTACAGTGCCTGCGCTCTGTCGGCCCGAATCAACCGTTGGGCCAGAATCAAATAGGAAAGGTTGGCATCCCTAATTTCAGACATCAGTCGGTCTTCGGTCAACATAGAATTCTCCTTGGGGGCTGGTTGGTCATGTTCGCGTTGCGTCTCGAACTGATGCCAGTCTCGGGAAAAGCGCGGGTTTCTTGAATCAGAAGAACTCGGTGAAAAACGCCGTCGTTTCTCCTACGCTCGTAGGAGTTCTTCCGATGCCCCCCGGATCGCGCTTCTCCTAAAGCCCGGGCACCCATCGCCGATAACCCTAGCAACGGGACACAAACCCGCCGTCCACCAGAGCCCTAGAGGGCAACGGCCGGACCCGGATCCGAGCGCCACCCGGCACTCGGGGTGCAGACCGCAATTGACCTGAGTCAGGTCACTCTAGGAGCTCGCGATGGCCCAAGTCATCAACACCAACCTGTTCTCGCTGAACGCTCAGCGGAATCTTTCCTCGACACAGAACGTGCTGTCGCAGTCGATCCAGCGCCTTTCGACCGGCCTGCGCGTCAACAGCGCCAAGGACGACGCGGCGGGCCTGGCGATCGCCGAACGCATGAACTCCCAGGTGCGCGGCATGAACGTGGCCCAGCGCAACGCCAACGATGCGATCTCGCTGTCTCAGACGGCCGAGGGTTCGCTGGGCAAGATGGGCGACATGCTGCAGCGCATGCGTGAACTGGCCGTGCAGTCGACCAACGCAACGAACAGCCAGAGCGACCGAGACGCGCTGCAAAATGAATTCAGCGAGTTGCAGGCGGAGATCACCCGGACCGCCGACACCACCCGATTCAATGGCCAGTCGGTCCTGACGACCACCACGTCGTTCGATTTCCAGATCGGCGCCAATGCGACGACCGACGACCAGGTCTCGATCAACGCGGTGAACATCACCGGCGCAACGACCTCCACCGGCTCCAATGACGGCGCAGTCGCGTCGGCCGTCAGCACCGCGATCGACATCTCGTCGGTCGGCACCCGCGGCTCGGCCGCCACCGGCGCGGACTTCGGCGCCTACGACGCAGGCACCGCCGGCACCGGCGCGCTGGGCGCGATCGAGACGATCGACTACGCGATCTCGCAGGTCAACACCGCGCGCTCGTCGTTCGGTGCGGCCCAGAACCGGTTCGAGAACGTGATCTCCACCCTGCAGGTCGCCACCGAGAACCAGTCGGCCGCCCGCAGCCGGATCATGGACGCGGACTTCGCCTCCGAGACCGCCACGCTGTCCCGCGCCCAGGTGCTGCAGCAGGCCGGCGTCGCGATGCTGTCGCAGGCCAACGCGGTGCCCAACAACGTCCTGGCGCTGCTGCGCTGAGCGACGCGGCCGGCGCCCGCGAGCCCGCCATGGGCCAGCCAGGCTCCGGCCAGTCCCGCGCCCCGCATCAGGCGAGCCCGCCGCGATGCGCGGCGTCGGCGAACACCGCCGCCCAAATGGGCGGCATCGCGCCTTCTTTTCCGGCAATGCGCGTGTCGATGATCGAGGCAAAGTGCCTGAGCCACTACTTCCAGAAGGAGTCGCTCCATGGCCCAGATCATCAATACGAACCTGCCGTCCCTGAACGCGCAAAGAAACCTCAGTACATCCGGGGGCCAGCTGGCCCAGTCGATCCAACGCCTGTCGTCCGGCCTGCGCGTGAACAGCGCCAAGGACGATGCGGCCGGACTGGCCATTGCCGAACGCATGAACTCGCAGGTGCGGGGCATGAACGTGGCGATGCGCAATGCCAACGACGCGATCTCGATGTCCCAGACCGCCGAGGGCGCGCTGGGCAAGGTTGGCGACATGCTGCAGCGGATGCGCGAGCTCGCGGTCCAGTCGTCCAATGCCACCAACAGCCAGAGCGACCGGGACGCGCTGCAAAGCGAATTCGCGGCCCTGCAGGCCGAGATCGACCGCACCGCCGAGACCACCCGCTTCAATGGTCAGGCGGTGCTGACCCAGACCACGGCATTCGACTTCCAGGTCGGCTCGAACGCGACCACCGACGATCAGGTCTCGGTCAGCGCGGTCAACATCATCGGCGCGACGACCACGACCGGCACCAACGACGGCGCGCTGGCCACCACGGTGGGCACCAGCATCGACATCTCGTCGGTGGGCACCCGCGGCAGCGCAGCGACCAGCGGCGATTACGGCACCTATTCGGCCGGCACCGCCGGCACCGGGGCGCTGGGCGCGATCGAGCTGATCGACTATGCGCTGCAGCAGGTCAATACCGCGCGCTCGTCGTTCGGCGCGGCACAGAACCGCTTCGAATCCGTGATCGCCAACCTGCAGGTGGCGGTCGAGAACCAGTCTGCAGCGCGCAGCCGCATCATGGATGCGGACTTCGCGATGGAGACCGCGCACCTGGCCCGCTCTCAGGTGCTGCAGCAGGCCGGCAACGCGATGCTCGCGCAGGCCAACCAGCTGCCGCAAAACGTGCTGGCCCTGCTGCGCAACTGACGTATCGCGCAAGAAGAGTCATGGAGCAAAGTGCCCGCGGCGCCACCGCGGGCACGCTGTGCCGTGCCGTCCTCGCGAGCGACACCGCGGGTCCGACCCGCACTGTTTCCGTTCCCGATGTCGGGCACGGCACGAGGAGAGATCAATGACCACTTCGGCCATCGGCAGCGCCATCGACGTCGGCAGCATCGTTTCACAACTGATGGCGGTCGAACGCCAGCCTCTGACGGCGTTGCAGAAGTCGATCTCGGGCATCCAGACCAAATTGTCGGCCTTCGGCAAGGTCCAAGGCCAGCTGTCCACTTTCCAGGATGCCGCCAAGGAGCTGTTCGCGCTGGACACCTGGCGCAGTGCGCAGGCCACCAGCAGCGACGAGACCGCGGCCAAGGCGACCGCGAGCACCGGCGCCATTCCCGGCTCGTACGACCTGACCGTCACCCAGCTTGCGCAACGCCAGACCCTGTCGACCGGCGCACTGGCCAGTGGCGACGTCGTGGTCGGCGGCGGCACGATGCGCGTGCAACTGGGCACCTACGCGTCCGTCGGCAACACCTTCACCGCCAACCCGGACAAACCCGAGGTGTCGATCACGATCGCCGCCGGCTCGACCCTTTCGCAGGTGCGCGACGCGATCAACAGCGCCGACCCCGGGGTCAGCGCTTCGCTGGTCAACGACGGCACCGGCGTGCGGCTGGTGATCCGCAGCGAACAGACCGGACTGTCGAACGTCGCGCGGATCTCCGTCACCGACGACGACGGCAACAGCACCGACACCACCGGACTGTCGTCGCTCTCCCACGACCCGACGCTGGCCGCCGGCGCCGGCAAGAACCTGACCGAAACCCAGGCGGCACAGAACGCGCTGCTCAGCGTCAGCGGCATCGCCGTCAGTTCGCCGACCAACCAGGTCGAAGGCCTGATCGAGAACGTCACGCTCGACGTGCGCAAGGCCGGCACCGGCACGATCAACATCGGCGTCGCCTACGATGGCGCGGCGATGCGCAAGAGCGTCGAGAAGTTCGTCAGCGCCTGGAACGACCTGAACAAGACCCTGACGGATCAGACGAAGTACGACGCGACCTCCAAGGCCGCGGGGCCGCTGCAGGGCAACAACACGGTGCTCGGCATGCAGCGCCAGCTGCGCGCCACCTTGCAGGCGGCGATGTCCGGCACCGGCATCTCCCGCCTGTCCGACGCCGGCCTGGAGGTCCAGCGCGACGGTTCGCTGACGATCAAGAGCAGCAAGTTCGACGCGCTATTGACCACCCCGTCCAAGCTCAAGACCCTGTTCGGCGCCAGCAGCACCACCGACCCGAACGCGGTGGGCATCGCGCGCCGGCTGGATTCCCTGGTCACCGGCATCCTGGGCAGCGAGGGCGCGGTCACCAGCGCGACCACGGCGCTGCGCACCCGCCAGACCAGCGTGCAGGCGCAGCAGACGCGCTTCGAGTCCCGGATGACGCAGATCGAGGCGCGACTCATCAAGCAGTACACGGCGCTCGACAAGAACATGGCCGGCCTGAACACCACGTCCTCCTACCTGAGTTCGCAGTTCGGCTGACGCCAGGCGATCGAACGGTACTCCGGCGGCGATTCGCGTCTCAAGACCGCGCCGCAGGGGTCGATAACTAGAACATCAGCTATTCGAGGAGACACCGATGTTCGCACCGTACCGCAGCAATGCCGTTGCCTACCGCCAGCTTGGCGTGGAGACCGCGATGGCAGATGCCACCCCGCACAAGCTGATCGCGATGCTGTTCGATGGCGCCGACGAGCACATCCGCAAGGGCGCGTCCGCGATGGCGCGCGCCGACCACGCCGCCAAGGGCGAATCATTGACCCGCGCCATCAGGATCCTGGACGAAGGCCTGCGCGCCAGCATCGACGACCGCGGCGGCGAACTGGCCGCCAACCTGCGCGACCTCTACACCTACATGATCGGCCGGCTGCTGGCCGCCTCGGCTCGCAACGACTCCAAGCCGCTGGACGAGGTGCTCGAACTGCTGCACAAGATCTCCAGCGCCTGGGCGCAGATCGCGCCCAACACGGTCAGTGCCGCACCCGCGATGCCGGTGCGCCGCCCTCAACAGGCGACGATCGCCGCGCGCTGATCATGGGCTACTCCAACCGCCAGGAAGGGCCGGCGGAAAACACCGCAACCCATCCGATCCTCGATCACTATCGCGCGATCGAGGGAGCCTGCATCGAAATGCTGGAAGCTGCCCGCCGCGACGACTGGGATCATGTCTCCCGCCTGCAGCTGTCCTCGCGCGGACTGATCGAGTCGCTGCGCCGCGCCGACGAGCGGACCACGCTGGTCGCGCAGGACCAGGACGAAAAGTTCCGCATCCTGCGCCGGATCCTGGTGATCGACGGCGAACTGCGGCACCTGGCTCAGCCCTGGCTGCGCAACATCGACGCGATGTTCGCACCGCGACGCACCAGTCCGCCGGTGGGTACCCGCTGGACTTGACACACGGTGTCGTCCACGCAACCATCGCCTGTTCCCTCCTTCATGGTCTCGATCGTGCAACCGCAATTCCTGCCGGAAACCAACGCCGAGGTCCTGTCGCGCTATGTCGTCGAGGGGCCGTTGGCCATGAAGGCCGTGCTCGAAGACCTGCTGCGCGAACGCGCGCTGATCACGCTGTATT
This sequence comes from Burkholderiaceae bacterium, assembly GCA_016710525.1. GTDB lineage: Bacteria > Pseudomonadota > Gammaproteobacteria > Burkholderiales > Burkholderiaceae_E > Quisquiliibacterium. Next base: position 23,611 of record JADJVQ010000016.1, on the reverse strand, counting down.
CGGCCGCCAATCCGGAAGAGTTCGTCGTCTCGCAGATCCTGCGCGCCGATGCCCACGGCATCCGGCTCGACTTCACCACTGACGAAAGCCGACGCAATGCGCTGATGAGCGCCGGCATCGTGGTCGTGGCGTTCCTGGACCGGATCAAGATCCAGTTCGAATGCCGCCATCCGCAGGTCAGCCTGCAGGAAGGCCTGAGCGTGCTGGTCTGCCAGATGCCCGAACGCATGCACCGCATCCAGCGCCGCGACGCGTTTCGCGTGCGCCCGCCGGTGCGCCGTCCGGTCGAATGCGTGGTCCGCCCGACCCAGGGCGGCGAGCGCACCTACCGGGTGCTCGATGTGAGCGCCAGCGGCGTGGCGCTGATGGCCAGCGCCGACGCGCCGGCGCCCGGCAGCGGCGAGATCTGGCGGCACTGCCGGCTCGAGATTCCGGGCTACGCCCCGATCCCCTGCGACCTCGAAGTGCGTTTCGTCAGCGAGGGACTGCTGGGCGAAGCGGCCGGCAGCCGGGTCGGGTGCGAATTCCATCGTCCCACGCCCGAAACGCAGCGGGCCATCCAGATCTACGTGATGGATGTCGAGCGGATCAGCCGGGCACGAGCCTGACAGGCACGGCTACACCTGCATGTTCATGATGTCCGTGTAAGCGGATACCAGCCGGTTGCGCACCGTGACCGCTGCCTGGAAACCCACCTGTGCCTTTTGCATCGCGACCATGGTGTCTTCCAGGCTGACCGTCTCGGCGCCCATCTGGTACTGCTTCTGCAGGCTGCCCGACTCCTGCTGAAGCGAGCTCACCGTCTTCAAGGCCGAATCGAGCGCCTTGGCAAATCCGGCGCCGCCCCCGGCGGCAGCCGTGCCCGCGGCCCGGCCCAGGGCTGACGTGCCAGCGGCGCCCACGCCCTGCAGCAGTTTCAGATCCATCGGTGCCACTCCGTTCGGGGTATGGCGAAACTTTAGCGAATTCATCGCGCCCGCAGCCTCGAAATAGGACCGCATCACCGCGCTATTTCCGGGTTCGCAAGCCTCAAGTTCTCAGGAGAATGCATCGACACCTCTCCAAGGCAACCGCACCGAATGGACACCACGATCGACAACGCAACTGCGCAACCGGCTCCGACCGGCTTCGCGGCGCTCCCGGTCAAGCACATGGCCCTGCTGGGCATCGGCCTGGCCGCGCTGGCGGCCATCGCGGTGGCTTCGGTGATGTGGGCCCGTACCCCCGACTACAAGGTGCTGTTCGCCAACCTGTCGGACAAGGACGGTGGCTCGGTGGTCGCCTCGCTGTCGCAGATGAACGTGCCCTACAAGTACGCCGAAGGCGGCGGCGCGATCCTGGTGCCGGCCGCCCAGGTCCACGACGCGCGACTGAAGCTGGCCTCGCAAGGGCTGCCCCGCGGCGGCACTGTGGGCTTCGAGCTGATGGAGAACCAGCGCTTCGGCATCACCCAGTTCCAGGAGCGGCTGAATTTCCAGCGCGGCCTGGAGGGGAACTGGCCCGCTCGATCCAGGCCCTGCCGGTCGTGCAGGGCGCGCGCGTGCACCTGGCCCTGCCGGCCCAGAACGGGTTCATGCGCGACCAGCAAAAGCCCTCTGCGTCGGTGCTGCTGAACTTGCATCCGGGCCGCATGCTCGACCGTGCCCAGGTGGCCGGCATCGTGCATCTGGTGGCCTCGTCGATTCCGGATCTCAGCCCGAAGCAGGTCAGCATCATCGATCAGACCGGCGCGCTGCTTTCAGCCAACGGCGAGTCCGCCGCCACCGGCCTGGACCCCGGCCAGCTGAACTACATCCGTCAGGTCGAAAGCGGGCACATCGCCCGCATCCTCGCGATCCTCGAGCCCATCTACGGCCGCGACAACGTGCGCGCCCAGGTCAGCGCCGACGTCGACTTCACCCAGTCCGAACAGACTGCCGAACAGTTCAAGCCCAATCAGGGCACCGAACCGGCCGCGGTGCGCAGCATGCAGACGCTCGAGGCCAAGGACGCCAACGGGGCGGCCACCCAGGGCGTGCCCGGCGCGATGTCCAATCAGCCCCCGGTGGCGGCCACCGCACCGGCCAATGCGGCCGCGCAGAACCCGCAGGCCGCCGGCCAGCCCGGCGCGCAGGGCGGCGCCCCCGGACGCAAGGAGGCCACGACCAACTTCGAGGTCGACAAGACCGTGCGCGTCACCCGTGCCGGCAGCGGGATCGTCAAGCGTCTGACCGCCGCGGTGGTCGTCAACCACAAGAAGGTGACGGCAGCCGACGGCAAGGTCACCTATGTGGCACTGCAGGCGCCCGAGATCGAGAACGTCAACGCGCTGGTGCGCGAAGCGATCGGCTTCACCAAGGACCGCGGCGATTCGATCAACGTGGTCAATGCGCCGTTCTCGCGCGATGACGCCGCCAAGGAGCCGGATCTGCCGCTTTGGAAGCAGCCCGACATCATCGACATGGCCAAGGAAGGCGCGCGCTACCTGGGACTGCTGCTGCTCGCATTGATCGTGATCTTCGCGGTGATCCGGCCGGCGATCAAATCGCTGGCCCCCAAGCCGCCGCCGCCCGCACCACGGGTCAGCGAAACCGTCGAGAACGACCTGGCGCTGCCCGCGCCCGACGCGGCGGCCGGCGCCGATACCCCGGCACTGCCCAACCCCAATGAGGCGATCCTGAAGATGGCCCGCGAGAACCCGGCGGCCGTCGCCCATGTGGTGCGCGGCTGGGTCGCCAAGGAGGGCTGAGCGATGGATGACAATGGTTTGATGGATGCCGCCATCCTGCTGATGACCCTGGGGGAGGACACCGCCTCGGAAGTCTTCAAGCACCTCTCGCCCAAGGAGGTTCAGCGCCTGGGCGAGACCATGGCGACGGTGAAGACGACACGCCACGACAAGGTCGGCGAAGTGCTCGAGAAATTTCGCGTCGAGACCGCCGACAGCAGCATGCTGGTCGGCGACACCGATGCCTACATCCGCAATGTGCTGACCCGCGCACTGGGCGAGGACAAGGCCGGCCTGCTGATCGACCGCATCCTTCAGGGCGGCGACGTGTCGGGCATCGAGAGCCTGAAGTGGATGGACGCGGCTTCGGTCGGCGAGCTGATCCGCAACGAGCACCCGCAGATCATCGCGTCGATCCTGGTCCACCTCGAGCGCGACCATGCCTGCGGCATTCTGCAGCAGTTCAATGAACGCACGCGCACCGATGTGATGCTGCGCATCGCCACGCTGGACGGCATCCAGCCCAATGCGCTGCGCGAACTGAACGACGTGCTCTCCAAGGTGCTGGCTGGCGGAGACCGGCTGAAGAAGGCCAAGCTGGGCGGCTCCAAGACAGCCGCCGAGATCCTCAACTTCATGGGTGGCAGCCAGGATGTGGCGATCGTCGAGGCGATCCGCGAATCCGACCCCGACCTGGCCCAGAAGATCCTCGACCAGATGTTCACCTTCGACGACCTGAACAAGCTCGACGACAAGGGCATCCAGGCGGTGCTGCGCGAAGTGCAGAGCGATGCGCTGGTGATCGCGCTGAAGAGCGCCGACCCGGACCTGCGCGAGAAGATCTTCAAGAACATGAGCCAGCGTGCCGCCGAAACCATGCGCGAGGACCTGGAGTCCAAGGGCCCGGTGCGGGTCTCGGAGGTCGAGGCTCAGCAGAAGGAAATCCTGAAGATCGTCCGCCGCCTGGCCGACGAAGGACAGATCGCCCTGGCAGGAGGCGGCGACGATGGCTTCGTCTAATCGGATCATCGGCGCCGCGGACGTCACCGACGTGCGCCAGTTCAAGCTCGACGACCTCCAGTCGACCCGCGGCGCGAGCGGCCTGGGCTCGCGCTTGCGCGGCCGCGAAGACGAAGGGCCTCCGCCCGGCTACAAGGAAGGCTTCAAACGCGGCCTCGAGGAAGGCATGCGCCGCGGCGCCGAGGCCGCTCGCCAGCAGATCAATCGCGAACAGGGCGAACGGCTGCAGGCGATCGCCGACGAATTCGCCCAGCGCACGGCCCTGCTGCACGACGGCATGGACGCCGCGCTCGCGCAGGTGCGCGACGAAGTGGCCGCGCAGACCATCGCGCTGGCCCTGGAACTGGCGCGTCAGGTGATTCGCGCGCAGTTGCGCACCGACCCCCTGCTCATCGAACCGGTCGTGCGCGAGGCGATCGCCTGCCTGATCGACGAGCGCTCGATCTTCAGCCTGCACCTGAACCCCGACGACGCGGACCTGCTTGGCCCGGTCATGGCGCCCGTGCTTGCGCCGCGCGGGGCGCAGATCGTGCCCGACCGCTCGATCGCCGCGGGCGGCTGCCTGATCACCTCGGCGGGCGCCGAGGTCGACGCCACCCTGAACACCCGCTGGCACCGCGTGCTGGCCTCGATCGGCCAGCCCCCGACGGCCACCGCGGCGCTGGACGCCGCCGACGCCGACGAACAGGACCCGGGCGCGCCATGAGTCCCCACACCATCGATGCCGCCGCCATGCCGGGCGCGCTGCAGCGGCTGCTCGGCACCACTTTTCGCCTGGCGTCCCATGCGCAGCCGATCGCGGTCCACGGCCGTCTGATTCGTGCCGCCGGGCTGGTGCTCGAGGCCACCGGACTGCGCCTGCCGGTGGGCGCCATCTGCCGGGTCGAGAGCACGTCGACCGGCGATTCGGCCAGCGTCGAGGCCGAGGTGGTCGGCTTCGCCGACGATCGATTGTTCCTGATGCCCACCGGCCAGGTGACGGGCCTGTCGCCCGGCGCCCGGGTGACGCCGATCGACGCCCCGGTGCGCTCCCCCGGCCTGGGCATCGATTCACACCCCTGGCGCCGCACCACCGACCGGATGCGCCACCTGCCGATTGGCGAGGGTCTGCTGGGCCGCGTGGTCGACGCACGAGGCGAGCCGCTGGACCGCGGCGCGCCCCTGTCGGACGTGCGCAGCGAACCGATTCAACGGCGTTCGATCAACGCGATGGACCGCGAGCCGGTTCGAGTCCCGCTGGACACCGGGGTGCGGGCGATCAACACGCTGCTCACCGTGGGTCGCGGCCAGCGCCTGGGCCTGTTCGCAGGCGCCGGGGTGGGCAAGAGCGTGCTGCTGGGCATGATGGCGCGCTTCACCGCCGCCGATGTGATCGTGGTCGGCCTGGTCGGCGAACGCGGCCGCGAGGTCAAGGAATTCATCGAGGACATCCTGGGCGAGGAAGGCCGCCGCCGCTCGGTGGTGGTGGCCGCGCCGGCCGACTGCCCGCCGCTGCTGCGCATGCAGGGGGCGCTCTATGCCACCGCGATCGCCGAATACTTCCGTGAACAGGGCCGCCATGTGCTGCTGCTGATGGACTCGCTGACCCGCTATGCGATGGCCGCGCGCGAGGTGGCCTTGGCCATCGGCGAGCCGCCCGCCACCAAGGGCTATCCGCCCTCGGTGTTCGCGCGGCTGCCCTTGCTGGTCGAGCGCGCCGGCAATGGCGCCGACGGGCACGGATCGATCACCGCCTTCTACACCGTGCTGGCCGAAGGGGACGATCAGAACGACCCGATCGCGGATGCGGCCCGTTCGTTCCTGGATGGCCACTTCGTCTTGACGCGCGCGCTGGCCGACAGCGGTCACTACCCGGCCATCGACATCGAACAGTCGATCTCGCGGGTGATGCACAACGTGACCAGCGAAGAGCACATGGCACTGGCACGCCGGGTCAAGGGACTGTGGTCGCGCTACCAGCGCAGTCGCGACCTGATCTCGGTCGGCGCCTACGTGGCCGGTCACGACCACGAAACCGACCAGGCGATCGCGCTGTTCCCGCGCATCGCCCAGATGCTGCAGCAGTCGATGAACGAACGCTGCGATTTCCACGTCTCGCTGAGCGCCCTGGAAGCCGTGCTGATGCCGGGGGGTGACCGTTGAAACGCCAGCCCGTGCTCAGCCTGCTGATCGATCTGCAGCGGCGCGAACGCGACCGGGTCGCGGGTGTCGCCGCGCAATCGCAGCGCGACGTCGACGCGGCCGCGGGCACGCTGCGCATGCTCAAAGACTATCGCAACGACTACGAAGCCCGATCGCCCAAGTCCGGCCGCTCCGCCACCGACACCCTGCGGGTTCGCGTTCACGAGGCCTTCGTGGGCAAGCTCGGACGTGCGATCGGCGAGCAGGACACGCTGCTCGAGCATCTCGCCCAGCGCAACGAGACGCAACGCCTGGCCCTGGTCGATCGCCAGCGCCGGGTCAAAGCCCTGGAGACCCTGGAACTGCGCCGCGCGACCGAGCGCCGCAAGCGCCTGGAGTCGCTGGAACAAAAGCAGACCGACGAGTTCGCGGCCCAGGCCTACGCCCGGATCAGCCGCCAGAAAGCCGACCATGATCGATGAGACTCGCACCGCCGCTTCACTGACCGCTTCACTGGCGGCCGCCTCGAACCGCGCCGCGGCGACGCCCGACGCCGGCGCCTTCGATGCCGCGCTGACAGCGGCGCGCGAGCGCCGGGCCCAGGCCGATGACCCGTTCGGCTCCCCGCCCCGCCCCGCCGCAGCCAGTGCCGGGCACCGGGATGCGGCGCCGGCCAGCCGCAGCGAGGAGCCCGATGGGTCGCGAACGCGAACGCGCACCGACTCCGACGAGCGCGGCGACAACGATCCGCAGGCCCAGGTGCTGGCCGCACGCCAGGATGCGGCCGCGCAGTCAGACCGGCTGGTGCGTCATCGTCGCCTCGCCGACCGGGGCAGCGAGGCCCAGGCCACCGCGCAGCGCCTGGCCGAGGCGCGCGTCAATGAATCGGCCCAGACTGCCGCACACGCCGCCCGTGCCGACAAGCCAGCGCCTGGCCCGCGCCCAACCTCCACATCGGGCGGCACCGGCCCTGCCGAGCCCCCGTCGTCCGCCGCCAAGGTCAAGGATGCCGGGCCGGCGCCCGTGCGCAACGAGCGCACCGATCGCCATGACACGTCCGACGCCTTGGCAACACCCGACGGCGACGCCCCTCTCGAGGCCGACAGCCGTCACGAGACACTGCCGCCCGACATTGCCGCAATGCCAGCCGCAATGCCAGCCGCAACGGCTCCGCTTGCCGGCCCCGACCCCCTGCACCTGGCTGCCGCCGCAACCGCCGCGCTCAAAGGCGCGCTCGCTGCCGCGGGGGCCGAGACATTGCCCGGGGCAGCCGCGAACGGCTCCGCGGGACCGGGCGGCATGCCGACGCCGACCCAGCCGCTTGCGAACGCGACGCCCAGCATCGACCCAGGCCGCGACGCCGCGGCAGCGGCGGCGGGCCGCACCACACTGCCCTCGGCACGCGCTGCGGGACCCGACACCGCAAGCGCCGGGCCCGCCGTGCCGCCGGCACCTGGCGGCGCCGAGCCCGGACTGTTCCGGCTCGAACTGCCGGGCGGATCCGGCAGCACACCGGCAGGCGCCGCGGTCGCCGTCGCGGCGCCGCGCCTGTCCGGGAGCGGCGCGCCCGGGCCGACCCAGGGCGCCGCCGCCCTGCAGCGCGCCGCTCGGGATGCCGGCGCCACCGCCATCACCCTCGACTGGCGCAATCCGGGATCGCGACCCGATCTCGATCCGACCGCCCAGGCTCAGGGCGGCGTGCGCAGCGAAGCCACGATGCTTCTGGAGGCCATCCAGGAGTCACGGGGTGCCACCGCCCCTGCCAGCGACAGCGGCGCTCCGGTGGGCGCGGCCGGCTCGTTTGCCGGTGCGCTGAACCTGGCCAGTGCGGCGGGCGCCAGCGCGGGCGCACCGACGCCGGAGACAGCCCGGATGGAGAACCCCTGGCCGGTTCAGGATCCGGCCTTTGCCGAACACCTGGCCGGCCAGGTCAGCGAAGCGCTGGTCGGTGGCATCGAACGGGCGGAGATCACCCTGAACCCGCGCGAACTCGGCCCGATCCGCATCGAGCTGTCGCTGTCGGGCGAAAGCGCCAGCATCGCGTTCTCGGCGACCCAGCCCGAGACCCGGGCGGCCATCGAACAGACGCTGCCCATTTTGCGCAACCTGCTCTCCGAGCACGGTCTTGCCCTGGCGCAGACCAGTGTCAGCGGCGGGGGCACCGATCCCTCCGGCAGCGGCCAGCCGCAGCGCGGCGCCGGCGACTTCGCGCCGACCGGCGGGCCCTCCGGCCCGATGGCTGGCGAGGCCTTGGGATCGGAACCCGTCGCGCGCAGTCCGCGCGCCGCCCGCGGACTGCTCGACCTGTTTGCCTGAGCGCCCGCCAGACCCGGGGCTTGCCCGCATCAGGGGCGGCCGACCCCTGCTATTCACGCTAATGATTTCGCCTGACCTGCCGAATACTCGTTGTCATCGGGGCCCCCTTCAGCCCCGCGTGATGGAGTCAGCATGTCGGACGACAAGAAAAAGGATGACGCCGAGGCCAAGCCCAAGAAGGGCAAGAAGGGCCTGATCATCATCATCGCGGCCGTCCTGCTGCTCGCGGGCGGCGGCGGCGCAGGCTGGTTCTTCTTCCTGAAGCCCAAGCCCGAGGCATCGGCCGATGCCGAAGACGATCACAAGCCGGCGGCCCACAAGGAAAAAGGCAAGGTCAAGACCTTCGCCACCCTCGACCCCTTCACCGTCAACCTGGCCGACGAGGGCGGAGAGCGCTTCATCCAGGTGGCGGTGGTGCTCGAGGTCGCCGATGCGAAGGTGAGCGGCGACCTGACCGCGCAGATGCCGGCGGTGCGCAATGCCGTCCTGATGCTGCTGTCCTCCAAGCTCGCCAAGGAACTGCTCACGGTGCCCGGCAAGGAGCGGCTCGCCGAAGAGATCGCGACTGCCGCCGGCGTGCAGCTGGGCTGGGAGCCGCCCGAGGACGACGAAGAAGAAAAGCCGCGCAAGACCAAGGTGAAAGCCGCCGCCGAAGCGCATGGCGAAGAAAAGGCCGAGGCCAAGGACGGTGAAACCAAGGACGGCGCGAAAACCGCCAAGGCCGAAGCCGACAAGAAACTGAAGAAGCGCAAGAAGCGCCGCGCCGATCCCAATCCGATCGAAGCCGTTCACTTCGCGCAATTCATCGTCCAGTAGCCATGGCCGACCAGTTCTTATCGCAGGAAGAAGTCGACGCCCTGCTCGACGGTGTCAACGGCGACACGCCGGAGGCTGCGGCCGAGGAACAGACCGGGGTTCGGCCCTATGACCTGGGCAAGCAGGAACGCATCGTGCGCGGGCGCATGCCCACGCTGGAGATCATCAACGAGCGCTTCGCCCGCAACATCCGGCTGGGCCTGTTCAACTTCATGCGCCGCAACCCCGAGATCTCGGTGGGTCAGTCGAAGGTGCAGAAGTACAGCGCGTTCCTGCGCAACATCGTGGTGCCGACCAACATCAACATCATGTCGGTGCGCCCGCTGCGCGGCAGTGCGCTGGTGATCTGCGAGCCGGCACTGGTCTTCACGATCATCGACAACCTGTTCGGGGGCACCGGCAAGCTGCACACCCGGATCGAGGGCCGGGACTTCTCTCCGACCGAGCAGCGGATCATCCAGCGCATCGTCGAAGTGATCAACGATGAATATCGCAAGGCCTGGGAAGGGGTATACCCGCTGGTGTTCGAGTACGTGCGCTCGGAGATGCACACGCAGTTCGCCAACATCGCGACGCCCTCCGAGATCATGGTCACGACCAGCTTCGACATCGAGATCGGCGAGGCCGGCGGCGCGATGCACATCTGCATCCCCTATTCGACGCTCGAACCGATCCGGGAAATGCTCTATTCGTCGGTGCGCGCCGACCAGCAGCAGGCCGACAAGCGCTGGGTCAACCTGCTGACCCAGCAGCTCAAATCGGCCGACGTGATGCTGACCGCGGAGTTCACCAGCACCCAGGCCACGGTGCAGCAGCTGATGTCGCTCAAGCCGGGTGACTTCATCGGCCTGGACCTGCCCGAAACCGTCGTCGCCAAAGTCGACAGGGTGCCGGTCTTCGAATGCCACTACGGCGTCTCGTCTGGCCGCTACGCCATCAAGATCAATGAAATCGTGACCAATCCGCATGACGTGTTGAACGGAGCATCCCATGAGTGACGAGCCAGGCCAGGACCAGAACGACATCGCCGACGAATGGGCGGCCGCGCTCGCCGAACAGGAAAAAACCGCGCCCGACGGCGCCTCGAGCGGCACCGACGTCAGCGCGGCCGACACCACGGCGGCACTGTTCCCCAAACTGTCGGGCGGCAAGACCATCCAGGCCAACAACGACATCGACATGATCCTGGACATCCCGGTCCAGCTGACCGTCGAGCTCGGCCGCACCCGGATCCCGATCAAGCACATCCTGCAGCTCGCCCAGGGCTCGGTGATCGAGCTCGACGCGATGGCCGGCGAGCCGATGGACGTGCTGGTCAACGGCTGCCTGATCGCGCAGGGCGAGGTCGTGGTGGTCAACGACAAGTTCGGCATCCGGCTGACCGACATCGTCACCCCGTCCGAGCGGCTGCGCCGCCTGAACCGCACGTGAAAGGGCGGCTTCGGTGACTGCCTCGCTCGTTCCGTCGCTGCTGGCGTTCATCGCGGTCATCGCGATGATCCCGGTGGCCCTGTGGCTGATGAAACGCGCCCAGGTGCTGCGTCCGGGCGCCGCCGGTCCGCTGTCGATCGTGGCCGGCCTGTCGATGGGTCCGCGCGACCGGATCGCGGTGATCCACGCCGGCGGCCGGTACCTGGTGGTCGGCATCACCGCCCAGCAGATGACCCTGCTGGCGCAGCTGGAGCAGTGGCCGGGCAGCCCATCGTCGGGCGCGGCACTGGCCGCCGTGGCTGGCATTGCCCCGGACGCGAGCTCAGCTCCGGCCGGCAGCCCCGATGCCCCCTCTGCCGCCCCGGCAACCCCGCTCTCCCCGTTCTCACGACTGCTGCGCAGGCTCGACCCCAATGACCCGAACCGGCCCCATGGCTGACTTCCGCCCCGCGCGGCTTGCCCGCCCCCTGCGTCGCACCGGCACGCTGCTGCTCGCCGCAGCCGCTGCCCTGCTGTGCGCCGCGCCAGCGCTCGCCCAGGGCGTGCTGACCCTGAACTCCAGCGCCGCGCCCGGCGGAGGCACCAGCTACTCGGTGCCCGTGCAGACGCTGCTGATCTTCACCGCGCTGTCGTTCCTGCCGGCGGTGATGCTGCTGATGACCAGCTTCACCCGGATCGTGATCGTGCTGTCGCTGCTGCGCCAGGCGCTGGGACTGCAGCAGACGCCGCCCAATCAGGTGATCGTGGGCATGTCGCTGTTCCTGACCTTCTTCGTGATGGCGCCCACGCTTGAGCGCATCCACCAGGACGCCTACAAGCCCTATTCCGAGCAGAAGATCAACTTCGAGGAAGCGATCGCCAAGGGCGCGGACCCGCTGCGCCTGTTCATGACGCGCCAGACCCGCGAGTCGGACCTCACGCTGTTCGCCAAGATCGCCAAGGTCGACAAGGGCACGTCCGCGGCCGAGGTGCCGATGCGGGTGCTGGTGCCGGCTTTCGTCACCAGCGAACTCAAGACCGCTTTCCAGATCGGCTTCCTGGTCTTCGTGCCCTTCCTGATGATCGACCTGATCGTGGCCAGCGTGCTGATGTCGATGGGCATGATGATGGTCTCGCCGGTGCTGGTGGCGCTGCCCTTCAAGCTGATGCTGTTCGTGCTGGCCGACGGCTGGAACCTGCTGATCGGCTCGCTGGTGGCCAGCTTCGGACCGAGCTGACCGCGCCCGCCCTGCCCCCTCTCCCGTCCCGCCCGTTCATGCTGCAAGGAAACGCTCGATGAGTCCCGAATACGTCGTCAACGTCGGCCGCCAGGCACTGGAAATGATGCTGATCGTGTCGGCCCCGGTGCTGCTGACGGCACTGGGTGTCGGACTGATGGTGAGCCTGCTGCAGGCAGTCACGCAGATCAACGAAGCCACGCTGTCCTTCCTGCCCAAGCTGCTCGCGGTCGCGATGACGCTGGTGCTGACCGGCCCCTGGATGCTGACCATGCTCACCGACTACATCGCGCGCACGCTGACCAGCCTGCCGCAGGCGATCAACGGCGGCAACTGAGCGCCGTGATCACCCTGACCGATCAGCAGCTGCTCACCTGGCTGTCGGCCTTCCTGCTGCCGTTCTTCCGGATCCTGGGCATGATGTCCAGCGCGCCGGTGTTCTCGAACCGGTCGTTCGGGGCAAGGGCGCGAGTTGCGCTGTGCGCCGCCATCGCGCTGCTCGTCGCACCGTTTGCCGTACCGGCCGATCCCGCCGCTCTGACCGGCGCAGCCGGCCTGGGGATGGTCGCGCAGGAGGTCGCGGTCGGCCTGACCATCGGATTCGTCGCGCGCCTGCTGTTCACCGGCTTCGAGATGGCGGGCGAGATCATCGGCCTGCAGATGGGGCTGTCGTTCGCCGGATTCTTCGATCCGAACGCGGGCACCGGCAATGCGGTCGGCCGGCTGGTGAACTCGGTGTCGCTGCTGTCGTTCGTCGCCATCAACGGCCCTCTGGCGCTGCTGGGCGTCGTGATCCAGAGTTTCGACTGGCTGCCGGCCGGCGGATCGGTGACCGACTTCCTGGCCACCCGATCGCCGGTTCAGCTGGGCGGCGAGCTGTTCGGGCTGGCGCTGTCGCTGGCGCTGCCCTTCATGGCGCTGCTGCTGTTCGTCAACATGGCGCTGGGCATCATCTCGCGGGTCGCCCCGCAGTTCAATCTGTTCGCGATCGGCTTTCCGATCACGATCGCCGCCGGCCTGACGCTGCTGACGATCGGCCTGCCGATGCTCGAAGCGCCGCTGGCCCTGCACCTGGACCGGCTGCTCGCGCACCTGTCGCGCTAGCGGCAGGCGCGCCCCTCGATCCTCCTCAGACCACCCGCGCAGCCGCCTTCGAGCGCACCAGCTGCCCCGGCAGCTGACCGGTGAGCTCGTCGTCGCGCAGGGTCTCGACGCCCGACACGAAGGTGTGCCGGTAGCCGCGCGCGCGCTGGATGAAGCGCTTGCCGCCCGCGGGCATGTCGCGAACGATCTGCGGGCGCAGCAGCCCGAGCGCGTCGTAGTCGATCAGGTTCAGGTCGGCCTTCATGCCGGCCGCGATCAGGCCACGGTCGGGCATGCCATAGGCCAGCGCATTGCCGCGGGTCTGCTTGCTGACCAGGAACTCGAGCGGAATGCGCTCGCCGCGCAGGCGCTGGCTGGCCCAGTACTTGATCAGGAAAGTGGGCGCTGCGCCATCGCAGATCAGGCCGACGTGGGCGCCGGCGTCGCTCAGGCCCATCACGGTCGCCTCGCTCACCAGCATCTCGCGCACCACATCGAGGTTGCCGCCCGAGTAGTTCTCGAAGGGATGCATCATCAGCCCCTCGCCGTCGTTGGCCATCAGCGCCTCCATGGCCAGCGCCCACACCGTGGTGTTGGCTCGCGCGGCCCGCGCGCCCAGGCTGTCGTTCAGGTCGGGTTCGTAGTTCTGCGCATCGTCCATCACGAAGCTGCGCTCGAGCATGCGCTGGGTGAATTTTTCGGCGGGGGTGTTGCTGCGCTCCTCGACCAGGCGTCGCATCAGCGCCGGATCCTGGCGCAGCCGGGCCGCCACCTGCTGGCCACGCAGGCCTTCCAGCGCACCCCAGGCGGGATGATCGAGGAACGGATGCCGGCTGGCATCGAAGCACATCAGGATGCCGATGCCCTTGGCACCGACCTGCCCGTTCATCTCCAGTCCTTCGGCGCGCCCGGCCTTCAGGTTGGCCAGGGTTTCGCGCCAAAGCTCGGGGTTCTTGTCGCTTTGCAGCAGCAGCACCGACAGCGGGCGCCCCGAGTGGCGGGCCGCCTGGCGCAGCAGTTCGTACTCGCCCGGGCCGAAGTCGGAGTTGACCTGCAGCACGCCACGACCGGCCCGGCGAAGGCCTTCGGCCAGCGCCAGCAGTTCGGGGGCATCGGCCGTCATGCTGGGCGTGGGACGGCCGTCACCGGCGCGATGCTTGGGCGTGCGCGAGGTGCTCACCCCCAGCGCGCCCGCCCGCAGCGCTTCTTCGGCCAGCCGGGTCATGGTCTGCAGTTCAGCCGCTGTCGGCACTTCGCGATGGTCGGCACCGCGCTGGCCCATCACGTAAAAACGCAGGGCGGCATGGGGCAGCTGGGTGCCGATGTCCATGGCGTGGGGCTTGTCGGCGAGGGCCTGCATGTACTCGCCGAATGTTTCCCAGGTGAAATCGATGCCTTCGGCCAGCACGGCTTCGGGGATGTCCTCGACGCCTTGCATCAGGTTGATCAGGTAGCCGGCGTCGGGCGCCTTCAGCGGGGCGAAACCGACTCCGCAATTGCCGAACACCGCCGTGGTGACGCCGTGCCAGCACGAGGGCGACAAGGCGGCATCCCAGGTGGCCTGGCCGTCGTAGTGGGTGTGGATGTCGACGAAGCCCGGGATGAGCATCAGCCCATCGGCCTTGATTTCACGCCGGCCCGCGGACAGGCCGCGGCCGGTCTCGGCGATCAGGCCGTCGCTGACCGCCACATCTTCGACACGGCGCGCTGCGCCCGAACCATCGACGACAGTGGCGCCGCGAATCACGAGATCGTGCATGAATTGCCTCCAACGAATGAAGGCGCAGTTTACTGTGGGATCGACGCCGGCAGTGCGACGCGTTCTCCGGCCCGGGGAACGGTTTCAGCCATAGAAATACCGGTCCGGAAGATCGGCAATAACGGAACCGCCGCGCGGCCGGGGAGCCCGCCCTCGGCCCAGGGCCGCAGCCTCCCACGCCCCGCAGCCATCACCCGCCGCCTACAAGGCCTTGTGGCTGCCGTCGCAGAGCGGGCCATTGGCGTTCTGCTTGCAGCCGCAGAACCAGACCTTGCCGTCCTTCTCGGCCTTGTACTCCACCGGAGTCACGCTGCTGCCTTTGTGAGAGCCGTCGCAGAACGGCTGCTTGGCGCTGCGCCCGCAGGCGCACCACCAGTAGCTCTTGCCGGCCGTGACTTCAACCGGGAACGGCGATTTTTGTGCAATGGTCGTGTCGGGTTTCATTGATTTCTCCTGGGGATAGCGTCGGGGTATCCCGTGCTCGATGGCAGATTGACTCATCATAGACGCATGCCGGCCGGCCGATTCGACCGGACCACCGCACTCAACCGCATTCATCCGCATTCAGGAGGCACTATGGATCTTGCATGGCTCGGGCTGACCGAATTGAAGGCGATGCTCGACGACGGCCGTCTGAGCTCGGTCGAACTGACCGATTCGCTGCTGGCGCGCATCGCGCGCGCCGAACCGCATCTGCACGCCTGTGTCGAGATCTACGCCGATGCGGCCCGCGCGCTGGCCCGCGCCGCCGACCAGGCGCGCAGCGCCGGCCTGCCGCGCTCGCCGTTGCACGGCATCCCGGTCTTGCTCAAGGACCTGCTGGACATCGAAGGCCGGGTCTGCACGCTGGGCTCGCAGCGCAATCTCAACCGGATCGCCACACAAACCGCGGCCACCGTCGAACGCCTGCTGGCCGCCGGCATGATCCCGCTGGGCAAGACCCACATGACCGAATTCGCCTTCGGCGGCTGGGGCACCAATCAGTGGATGGGCACACCGCACAATCCCTGGGACCTGGCGACGCAGCGCGTGCCCGGCGGCTCGTCCAGCGGCACCGGCGTGGCGATCGCCGCCGGTTACGCGCCGGTCGGCATCGGCAGCGACACCGGCGGCTCGGTGCGCATCCCGTCGGCCTTCAATGGCCTGACCGGGCTGAAGGTCACCTTCGGGCGCATCAGCCTGCATGGCACCGGACTGCTCAGCTGGACCCTGGACAGCATCGGTCCGATGGCCCGCAATGTCGCCGACTGCGCACTGGTGCTCGACGCGCTGGCCGGCGCCGATCACCGCGACCCCGGCACCCTTTCCCAGCCGCTGGAGCAGTTTCACCGGGACCCGCGTGCCGTTCGGGGGCTTCGCCTGGCGCTGCCCGAGGCCAGCCAGCTGCCGGCCTTCATGGACCCCGGCGTGATCGCCGCCTGGCAGGCGGCCGCCAAGGTGTTCGAGTCGCTGGGCGTCCAGGTGGTCAGCACCCGCCTGCCGGAGTGGTACTTCGACCTCTCGGTGCCCGCCGGACGCATCATCGCCTCGGAGGCCTTCGCGCTCCATGGGGCCTATGTGCATGACCCGGCCGTGCCCCTGGGCGACGCGGTGCGCAAGCGCATCCTCGCGGCCGAGGCTTTCGGCCCTGGCGACTATGCGCAGGAGCTGCGCACGATGGCCGAGCGGCGCCGCCTGATGGCCGACTGGTTCGAAGGCTGCGACGCGGTGCTGCTGCCCACCGTTGCGATTCCCGCCATGCCGGTGGCGCAGGTCGAGGAGGCATCGCCCATTCCGGGCTACCTCACCCGGCCGGCCAACTACCTCGGCCTTTGCGCACTGGCGCAGCCCGGCGGCCTGGTGCACGGACTGCCCGCCAGCATCCAGATCGTCGGCAAGCCCTATGCCGAACGCACGGTGCTGAGCCTGGGCCAGGCCTTCGAAGCCGCCACCGGGTTCGCCCGACAGCGCCCGGCGCTGGATGGCCTGGGGTTATCCTGACTCGCAGCCCAGGGAGCGCGGCGGAACGCCGGCCGATTCCGACACAGGCCCCCGAATCTCGCCTTGTGGCGCCTGCGACCATCGACTAGATTGCGCCCATGTCCGACGCCCCCCAAGCCAACGCGCTCGCTGACCGGGCGCACGGTGAACGCATCTACCGGCGCCTGGCCATCGCGCTGGGCCTGCTGGTCACCGGCTACTTCGTCACCGTCCCGCTGCTGGGCCTGAACCTCGCATTCCACTTCTACATGATGCTGTGGGTGACGATGGCCACGGCATTCAACATCAGTTCGGGATTCTCCGGCTACATGCCGTTCGGCTACGTCGCGTTCTACGGCGTGGGCGCCTTCACCACGGCCATCCTGGTCAAGAAGCTGGGTTTCGCGGTCCTGGCCGCACTGCCGCTGGCGGGCCTGGCCGGTGTCCTGCTCAGCCTGCTGATGGCACCCACGCTGCGCCTGTCGGGCATCTACTTCGCCATTGTCAGCCTGTCGCTGGCCGGCATCTGCCGGCTGACCATCGCCAACCTGCCGGAAGAAATCACGGGCGGCAGCTTCGGCATCCAGCTGGGCAGCCGGGCCGCACCGGTGCAGGCCTTCTACGTGATGATGGGTGTGATGCTGCTGTCGCTCGGCTCGGTGCTGTGGCTGTCCCGATCCCGTCTGGGCAAGGCCCTGCGCGCGGTCCGTGACGACGCCGAGGCGGCCGACATGATGGGGGTGAATGTCGGCTGGGTCCGTCTGCAGGGCTGGATGATGGCGGCCTTCTTCCCCGCGCTGTGCGGCGGCCTCGAGGCCTGGTACACCAATGTGGTCGACACCGAGACCGCCTTCAACACCCTGATCACCGCCAAGACCGTCATCTACGCGGTGGCCGGGGGCCTGGGCACCGTCACCGGCCCCGTGGTGGGCGCCATCGCCATGTCGTGGCTGGACGAACTGGTCTGGCGGCGCTTCCCGCTGATCAACCTGCTGATCCTGGGCGTGGCGGTGATGATGCTGGTGCTGTTCCTGCCGCGCGGCATCGTCGGCACGATCCTTCGCGCCCGCCCGCAGTGGCGCCGGTTCATTCCCTGAGGCCGCCATGTCGGGGCTGATCTTCAACGGACTGGTCAACGGCATCATCGTCGGCGGACTCTATGCGCTGCTGGGTCTGAGCCTGAGCCTGCTCTACGGCGTGCTGCGCGTGGTCAATTTCGCGCACGGCGAACTGGTGATCGGCGGTTCGTTCGTGGCCTACCTGCTGTTCAACGCGCTGGGCTTGCCGCCCTTGCTCGCGCTGCCGGTGGCGGCGGTGGGGTTCTTCGTGGTCGGCTGGGGCGCCTACTACCTGCTGATCCCGCGCCTGTCGCGCAGCGACGATCCCGAGAGCATGTCGTTCCTGCTGATGTACGGTTTTTCGATCGCACTGGCCGCGGCGATGCTGCTGCTGTTCGGAGCGGACTCCCGCTCGATCGACTATTCGTTCAGCCCGATCTCGGTGCCGATCGGCCCGGTCAACGTGTCCACCGCCCGTCTGGTGGCGCTGGGCGTGACCGTGCTCGTCACGCTGGCCATGGGCTGGTTCCTGTTTCGCACCCTGCCAGGCAAGGCGCTGCGGGCGGCGGCGATGAACCGTGAGGCGATCCAGATCGTCGGGGTGAACATCGTTCGGCTGTCGGCCCTCGCTTTCGCGCTGGCATTCGGACTGGCCGGCGTCACCGGCGTTCTGATCGCGCTGGTGTTCCCGGCCTTCAGTCCGTTCTCGGGCGGCGAATATTCGATCATCGGTTTCATCGTCATCGTGCTGGGCGGACTGGGCAATCCGATCGGCGCCTTGATCGCGGGCGTTTTCTTCGGCATCGCCGAACAGATGGCCACCGTATTCCTGCCCCAGGCGCTGGCGCAGATCGTGGGGTTCGCGCTGCTGGTGGCCACGGTGCTGGTGCGGCCCACCGGCCTGTTCGGCTTTCGGACCCTGCGATGACCACCGCGGCCATTGCCGTCAGCGGCCTGACCAAACGCTTCGGCGGTCTGCTTGCCCTCGATGACGTTGCGTTCTCGGCGCAGCCGGGCCAGGTCCTGGGCATCATCGGGGTCAACGGCGCCGGCAAGACCACGCTGATGAACTGCGTGTGCGGGATCTACAAGCCCGACCAGGGCAGCATCCTGATCGACGGCCACGACACCACCGGCCGCGCACCCCACGAGGTTGCGCATCGCGGCGTGGGCCGCACGTTCCAGATCCCGCGCGTGTTCCGCAAGATGTCGCTGATCGACAACCTGCTGGTGCCGGTGCTCGCGCAGCGCAAGCCCGACAGCGTGCTGCTGGCGCAGGCCGAAGCGATGCTCGAGCAGATGAATCTGCTGGAGTTGCGCCACAACTTCGCTGAAGAACTGTCGGGCGGTCAGCAGAAACTGCTCGAGATGGCCCGCATGCTGATGCCCGATCCGCGTGTGGTCATGCTCGACGAGCCCTTCGCCGGAGTGCATCCCCAGTTGTGCCGATTCATGATCGAGCGCATCGAGTCGATGTCGGCGGCCGGCAAGACGGTGCTGCTGATCAGCCATGACCTCACCTCCATCTATCGGCTGTCCAACCGGGTGATCGCCATGAACCAGGGACGGATCATCGCCGAAGGCGATGTGACGGCGATTCGCGGCAACCCGGCGGTCATCGAGGCCTATCTTGGCACCTGATTCGCCCATTGCAGCTGCGCCAGGGCGGGCACCCGGTTCGGCGTCACCGCCAACGCCGGGCGCGCCCCCGGCGATGGAGCTGCGCGAGGTCGACGTCGCCTATCACGGCGACATCCGCATCCTGCAGGGCTTGTCGATGGCCGTGCGGCACGGCGGCATCACCGGGGTGATCGGGCCCAACGGCGCCGGCAAGTCGACCGCGCTGCGCGCGCTGTACGGCCTGCTCAAGCCGGTGGCCGGCGACGTGCTGATCGAAGGCAAGCGCGTCACCGGCATGCCGCCCTGGGAGTTCATCGGCCACCGCGTGGCGATGGTGCCGCAGAGTCGCAGCCTGTTCGGCGAGTTGTCGGTACACGATAACCTGCTGCTCGCCTGCTGGACCTTCCGCAAGGACAAGGCGCGGGTGGCGCGTGCGCTCGACCATGCCTACGACCGGTTCCCGATCCTGAAGGATCGGCGGACCCAGATGGCCGGGGCCATGAGCGGCGGCCAGCAGCGCTTCCTGGAACTTGGCCGTGCGCTGGTGCTCGAACCTCGTGTGCTGCTGCTGGACGAGCCGACCGCGATGGTCGCGCCCAAGCTCAGCGCCGAGATCTACGAATTCATCGCCAGCCTCCCCGCACAGGGCATCACGGTGCTGCTGGTGGACCAGAACGTGCGCCAGTGCGTGCGCATTTCCGATCACCTGTATGTTCTCGAACTCGGCCGCAACAAGGTCGATGGGTCGGCAAGGCGCTTTGGCGAGGACCAGGCCTTGCGCGACCTGATCGCGCAGTGGGTGGACTACCGAATCGATTCGTGAGGAGAAAAGATATGGACAAGCGGCAACTCTTGAAAACCGCCCTGGCGACCGGCGTGATCGCCAGCCCGCTGGCCCGCGCCCAGGCCCCCGCCGACAAGCCGATCCGGCTCGGCATGACAGTCTCGTCCAGCGGCACCTTCGCGCTGGCGGCGCAGTCCGGGCAGCGCGGCGTCGAGATCTGGATCGACGACGTCAACACCCGGGGCGGCATCGACATCGGCGGGCGCAAGCGCAAGGTCGAGCTGGTCAAGCTCGACGACCGCAGCGACAAAACCGTGATTCCGAAGGTCTACGAGACCCTGATCAAGGAAGAGAAGTGCGACCTGCTGTTCGGCCCGTTCGGCTCGACACTGACCAGCGCGGCGGCCAATACCACCGAACTGGCCGAGAAGATGATGATCATCTGGTCCGCCTCGGCCGACTCCATCTACCAGCAGGGCTTCAAGTCCATCGTCTCGGCCACCCAGATCGCCGGCACGCTGCTGGGCCAGAACGGCGTGCGCGCGATCCACGCGATGGGCGCCCGGAAGATCGCCTTCGCCTACCTCGACGAGCCCTTCCCGGCCGCCCTCACCCAGGGCGCGGTGGCGCTGGCCAAGGAGCTGGGCATGGAGGTGACCGCCAACGAGAAGTTCGCCAAGGGCACCAAGGATTTCAACATCCTGATCCAGAAGGCCAAGGCCAGCGGCGCCGACGCGTTCTACCCGACCGCCTACGAAGGCGACCAGATGACCATCGCGCGCCAGCTGCGCGAGGCCAACGTGCTGTTCAAGGTGGTGTACTTCGTTTACGCCTCGCAGCCGCAGTTCCTGCAGCAGGCGGGCAAGGACGGCCTGTACGCGCTCAGCCAGACGCTGCTGCACGAGAAGATCAACTGGAAGGTCACCCACGGCCTGAACCGGGCGCAGATGGTCGAGCGTTATGCCAAGCTGTTTCCGCAGGCGCAGTACCCGGCCGACTTCCAGACCGCGCTGGCCTACGGCGCGAGCGTGGTCACCGAGCAGATGATCCGCGGCGCGCAGTCGCTCGAGGCGGCCAAGCTCAAGGATGCCGCGATGAAGCTCAACGGCAAGATCGTCACCATCACCGGCGAATACCAGATCGACAACACCGGCAAGCAGTTCAAGAACGAGTTCGCGATCATGCAGAACATGCCCAGCGGACCCGAAGTGGTGTTCCCGGCGGCGGTGGCCACGGCCAAGGGCGTCTACCCGGCGCCGGCGTACAACGCACGCTGAACCGCAGAAAAGCCGCGGCGCCGGCACGGCGCCGCGGCTTTGCGTTCAGGCGAAGTCGGGCGGCGCCTGGAAGCCGATGTACTGCTTCTCCAGCAGCTGGGCGAACCGGATGCTGGTGAAGTCGCCATAGTGCGGCGCCACGATCTGTACCCCGACCGGCAGTCCGTCCTTCGCCAGCCCCAGCGGCGCCACCGTCGAGGGCAGATAGACCGCACCCGAATAGCCGGCCCAGAACATCTGGGTGGTGCTGGGCTGCGGCTTGCCATTGACATCGATCATACGCTCCCAGCGCTCGCCCTGCTGGTTGTGGGCGAACGCCGTGGTGGCCCCGGCCGGACACAGCAGCAGATCGAAGCGCTGGAAGAATTCGATCCACTGGTCCCGCTGGCGCAGCCGTTCCCGGTCGGCCAGCAGCCACTCGCGGTGGCCCATGGTGGTGGCCCGGATCATCTGCGCGCGATAGTCGTCGTCCTCGCCCAGCAGCTGACGCTGGCCGAGCAGCCGCGCGTAGGCCTCGTCGGACGTCCCGATGCTGGTCGCCGAGCGCAGCAGCGAAATGAAGACTCGGTGCGACTGCGCCGGATCGACCGGTCGCGCCTTCATGTCCACCTTGGTCCCCTGCTTGCGCAGCCAGGCGGCCAGATCGGCGAGCTTGCGCTGGACGGCGGAGTCGACCTCGGCGGTATCCGCACTGAGCATCACTGCCACGCGAAAGTCCTTCAACGACCGCTTCTGGGGCTTGGGCAGCTTGACGGCCCAGCCGCGCGCCGCGAGGTCACCGGGCCCGAGCATCGCCGACAGCGCGGTTTCGAGATCGAAGGCCGATCGGGCCAGCGGGCCGATCACCGAGATGTCGCTGTGCGGATTGCCGCCAGGCAGGCCGTGCCCCTGGCGCGAGGCCACGCCGAAGGTGGGCTTGTGGCCATAGACCCCGCAGTAGTGGGCAGGATTGCGGATCGACGCGCCGATGTCGCTGCCGATCTCCAGGCCCGTCAGGCCGGCGGCCAGCGCTGCCGCCGAACCGCCCGACGAGCCGCCCGGCACGCGCGTGACATCCCAGGGATTGTTCGTGGTGCCGTAGACCGGATTGAAACTCTGCCAGTCGGCCAGCGCGACCGGCACGTTGGTCTTGCCGAACACCACCGCGCCGGCGTCCTGCAGACGCTTGACGGCCAGGCCATCAGCCTTCGCCCGGCTGCCGGCGTGTTCGGTATAGCCCAGCGTGGTCGGCAGCCCTTTGACGTCGAAGGACTCCTTCACCGTCATCGGCACACCATGCAGCGGGCCGAGCTTGGCGCCACGTTTGCCGGTGAGCTGATCGAGCGCATCGGCACGCTTGCGCGCTGCCGTGGCGTTGAGCACGACCACCGCGTTGATCGCCGGATTGAGTTTCTTGACCCGCGCCAGGTAGAGCTCCAGCAGTTCGCGCGCGCTGATGTCACGTTTGGCGACCAGGCGGGCGAGCTGCGTGGCCGACGCAAAGGGGCTGGGCTGACTCATCGTGATGCCTCCGCAGACGTAATCGGGCAATCGGGATAGGAAGGCCGGCGCCATGCCGGCCTCGCTGAACGGTGTGGTAATCGTCGGCCAGGCGGCGCTCAGGCGACCGCGGCGAGCGCCTTGCGGGCCGCGGCCAGAGTCGCATCGATGTCGGCGTCGCTGTGCGCGCTCGAGAAAAAGAACGCCTCCACCGGCGAGGGCGGCAGGTACACCCCCTGGTCGAGCATCAGGTGGTAGAAGCGCTTGAAGCGTTCGACGTCCTGCGCCTGCACCTGGGCAAAGCTGTTGGGCGGCGCGGCCAGCATGTAGCAGCCGGCCATGCCCCCCTGCGACTGCGCGCAGAACGCCACGCCGGCCGCCCTGCCCGCTTCATTCAGGCCCGCCACCAGGCGCGCGCAGCGCGCCGACATGTCTTCGAAGAAGCCCGGCTGCTCGATGATGTCCAGCGTGGCCAGGCCGGCGGCCATCGCGATCGGGTTGCCCGACAGCGTGCCGGCCTGGTAGACCGGCCCGAGCGGCGCCATCATGTCCATCACTTCGGCCGGGCCGCCGATGGCACCCACCGGCATGCCGCCGCCGATCACCTTGCCGAACACCGACATGTCGGGCACCACGCCGATCACCTGCTGCGCACCGCCCAGCGCCACCCGGAACCCGGTCATCACCTCGTCGAAGATCAGCAGCGCGCCATAGCGCGTGCACAGTTCGCGCAAACCCTGATGGAAACCGGCCGCCGGTTTGATCAGGTTCATGTTGCCGGCGATCGGCTCGACCATCACGCAGGCGATGTCATCGGGGTGCTGCCGGAACAGCGCCTCGACGCTTGGCAAGTCGTTGAACTGCGCGACCAGCGTATGGCGGGCCAGGTCTTCCGGCACTCCGGCCGAACTGGGCGTGCCGAAGGCCAGCGCACCCGAGCCGGCCTTGACCAGGAGGCTGTCTG
>JADJVQ010000015.1 GCA_016710525.1 Burkholderiaceae bacterium | reverse complement strand
ATGCCCTTGGTCACCATGTCGTAGTGGTCAGCCGCCTTGCCCAGCTGCTGCGCCGGAGAGATCGAGATCTTCAGCGTGCCGCCGGTCTTCTGCTCGATGCTCCTGGCCCAGTCGGTGTAGATCTTCTGCAGCGGATGGGTCGGCGGCACCCAGTGCGAAAACTTCCACTCGATGGTCTGGGCGGCGGCCGGGCCGGCCAAGCCGGTGGCCAGGACGGTCGCGAGCGCAAGGGCCCGCGTGGTCGCCCACGGGGCGCGGTGGCTGTCGAGCATGGACTGTGTCTCCTCGTTGTACCCGTCGATCTCGCCGGATCGGTTGGGTGCGATGCTAGCAAACGCTAACGCGGTCGCTTCACGATCCGGATCGGATAGACCCTGGCATCCGGCGGCGGCAGGCCCAGCGCGCTCGCCAGCTCGCGGCCTTCGGGATCGCGCAGCGCCGCCTCGCGCGCGGCGCGCAGGCGGTCGGCCCGTGCGCCTGCCGCTTGCGCCGCAGGCCCTCGTGGCGTCAGCGAGTCCATCAGGGCCTCGAAGTGGCGCTGGCCGCGGACCCAGGTCTCGCCGTAGCCCTTGAGCAGCCGAGGACACTGGGCGATTTCCATCGCCAGCCGGTGCGCGTCCGGTTCACCGCTGGCCAGGGCACCCGACAGCGCGGTCAGCCAGCCTTCGATGGCGGCCTGTTCCCGCCGATACCGCGACGAGCTGGGCCGGAACCGGCGCAGCGCGGCCAGCAGCCGCAGTGCGAGCCAGCCGTGGATCGCGGTCGTCTGCAGGCGGATCCCGCCGGACAGTGCGGCGATGCCGCGGCGTTTTCCCCAGGCCAGGACTCGCCCCGCCAGCAGGGGCGGCAGGATGGCTGCGATCTCATCCACGCCGGGTTTGAAGAACTCGCGGACGACCACCGGCTCGTGAGCCTTGGCGCCCATCTCCCGGCGGATGCGTTCGAGCCGCTGCGGACGGCTCTTCAGGTCGGCCACCCGGATCAGGTCTTCGTAGGCCATCCACAGCGCCAGCCAGCGGGCAGCCTCGGCCGAAACCGTCTCGCTGCCGCAGACGCGGCGCTCGAGCTCGGAGAGCGCGGCGACCCGCTGCTCGTACAGGGATTCGTAGGCCGCATCCTGGAAATCGCGCAGCTTCGCGCGTCCCAGGTCCACGGTCTGGGCCAGCGTGCCGGGGCTCGATCGGGAGGCGCCGAGGGCTGCGGCCGGCATGTCCGTTGCAGCCGGCACGTCCGCCGTGTCCGCGGTGTTCGCCTGCCCCCCGCCGGTCGCGCCGGTTCGTTCGCGCATCACCGCATCGAAGCCTCGTGCGAAGCCCGCCAGGCTCGCCTCCACCGCCAGGCCGCCGGCCCGGATGGTCGATTCGCAGGATTCGCGCTCCAGCGGCAGTACGCCGCTGGCGGCGATGGCGCCGAACAGCACGGACGAAATCACCGGTGCCGGCCGCGCGGGTCTCGGCGGCCATGTCGAAGAACACGGCCTCGCGGCACAGGGTTCGGCCGGCCAGCAGGATGCGCGCCGGATCCAGGCGCCCGTCGCCCATCTGCATCTTCTCGGCCACCGTCAGCAGGCGCGCGGTCGATGACAGCAGGGTCGTGCGCTGCGGATCGGTCAGGCCGCGCTCCAGTGCGCGCCCGGTTTCGAGCAGCTCGGAAGACACCAGCAGATCGATGTCGCCCGGGGTCGGCGACAGGCAGAACACCGGCTGGCGATCGTCGGCCACCGGCGCGCGCAGCAGTTCGATGTAGTAAGAGGTCGCGCCCGTGCGCTGGGCCACGCCAGGCACCGAAGTGGCCTGCACCGGCAGTCCGGCGGCCTGCGCCGTCGCGACCAGCCAGTCGGCCAGCACGCCCCCGCCTTCGCCGCCCAGCGCGAGGATCAGCAGATTGACCGTGCGCAGCGCGGCGCCGGGCGCCGAACCGCCGATGGCCAGGGACTGATCGCGAAGGGGCGCATTCATGCCGTGGCGCCCGCGCGCGTGCCTGTGCCTGTGGCCGTGCCCGTGCCCGTACCTGTGCCCGCGCTGCCGCTGGGGCGCGGCCCCCGATCGCGCGGCGTGCCAGCTCGCGCCAGCGCGCCAGCCAGCGATCGCGCCAGCCCGGGTTCTGGATCACCTCGACCCGATGGAAGCTCGGGCACAAGGTGGCCGCATGCGCGTTTTCGCCGCACAGTCCGCACCCCACGCAGTGCTGGTTCACGCTCGCCACCGGGTCCAGTTTGAGCGGATCGTCCGGGTCTTTCAGGGTGAGCGAGGGGCAGCCGGACAGACGGATGCAGGAGTGATCCCCGGAGCAGACGTCTTCGTCCACGCCATAGCGCACCCGCACGGTGCGCTCGCCGCGTTGCAGCTGCGCGGCGACCATCGGGCGGATGCGCCGCTGGCGCTCGAGCTGGCATTCGCCCTCGGCGACGATCACCTTCAGGCCCGGCTCGTCGGTCGTCAGCGCGGCCTCGAGGGTTCGTTTCATGTCGCCCACGCCGTAGGTGTGCACCGTGCGCAGCCACGTCACGCCCAGGCCGCGCAGGGTGTCTTCGATGCGGGTCTCGGTGTGGGTGGCGCTGCCCGCGCCGGCCAGCCGCTTGAGCAGGTCCTGAGGAGACGAGATCAGTTCCTGCGTGCCGGTCGCCGAGGTGTAGCCGTTCTTCATCACCACCAGCACGCCGTCGCCCTGGTTCAGCAGGTTGGAGGCCACGCCCGACAGCAGCCCGTTGTGCCAGAACCCGCCGTCGCCCATCACCGCCACCGGACGGCGCTGCTGCAGCGGGGTGACCCCGGCCGCACTGGCCAGGCTCATGCCATAGCCCAGGATCGAATTGCCCATCGAGAAGGGCTCGAAGGTGGCGAATGCGTGGCAGCCGATGTCGGCGGCCATGTGCATCGGACCGAGGTCTTCGCGCACCATCTTGAGCGCCGAGAAGACCGGACGCTCCGGGCAGCCCACGCAGAAGGTGGGCGGGCGGGGCGGCAGCGGGCCGGCCATCAGTTCGGCGGCCCGCCGGCGGCGCTGCGCCAGCGCGTCGACCAGCGCCTGGGCGTCGGCGACGCCGTGCGCGCGGGCCTCGTCGGCCGGCAGCCTGAGCGCGAACAGGCGAGCCAGCCCGGCGGTCAGCAGCTCGGTCGTGTATTCGCCCCCCGCCGGCAGCAGGTCCTTGCCGTGCAGCGGCGTGCCGACGCCCTCGCGCCGCAGGATCGCGCTGAGTTCGTGTTCGATGTACTCGGGCTGCCCCTCTTCGAGCACCAGCACCGCCTGCTTGCCGCGGCAGAAATCGGCCAGTTCGGCCGGTACCAGCGGGTACACCACGTTCAGGCACAGCACGGGCAGCCGGGTGGCGCCCAGCGCATCGGCCAGGCCCAGGCGCTGCAGGGCGCGCACCAGGCTGTTGAACACGCCTCCCTGCACGATGATCCCCAGGCCGGCCAGCGGCCCCTGCGCGTCCTGCCCGAAGCGTTCGTTGAGGGCCTGCTCGACGATGAAGCGCCGCGCCGCCGGCATGCGCACCTCGCCCTTGAGCCGCTCCTGGGCGTAGGTGGCGGGCGGATGCGACAGCCGGTCGTAGTTGAACACCGCGGCTTCGCCCAGCGGCGTGCGGGTCG
Organism: Burkholderiaceae bacterium; assembly: GCA_016710525.1. Taxonomy (GTDB): domain Bacteria; phylum Pseudomonadota; class Gammaproteobacteria; order Burkholderiales; family Burkholderiaceae_E; genus Quisquiliibacterium. Next base: position 115,192 of record JADJVQ010000015.1, on the reverse strand, counting down.
AGATCGCGGCGGCCCGGTTGTCCTTGCAGCGGAACTGGCCCTGGACGTGGCAGGCGCGGATGCGCAGCTCCATCATGACCGGCGTATTCGAGGCCTCGGACAGCTCGAAGGCCGACTCGACCATCCGGACGATGGTGGGCAGGTTCGGGCGCGGATCCATCAGCCACAGCGCCGACTTCATCGCGAAGCCGTGGGTGCGCTCCTGGATGACCGAGGCGCCCTCGCCGTAGTCCTCGCCGACGACGATCAGGGCGCCGCCGATCACACCGGCCGAGGCCAGGTTGGACAGCGCGTCGGCCGCGACATTGGTGCCGACGATCGACTTCCAGGTGACCGCGCCGCGCATCGGATAGTTGATCGAGGCGCCCAGCATCGCGGCGGCCGAGGCCTCGTTGGTGCAGGCTTCGACGTGCACGCCCAGGTGCGACAGGGGCTCGCGGGCCTGCACCATCACGTCGAGCAGGTGCGAGATCGGCGCCCCCTGGTAGCCGCCGACATACGACACGCCGCTTTGCAGCAGCGCCTTGGTCACGGCCAGGATGCCTTCGCCACGGAAGGTCTCGCCTTCGCCGAGCTGCAGGGATTCGATCTCACGGGCAAACGAGCGTTCCACTGCGGTACTCCCCAACGTGCGCCCGCCGGCGGGCGCCAGCGGCGAGTATTGGGCGGGAGATGGCATTTCGCAACTTCGGCGCCGGGCAGGCCGGTCGTGCCCGGGAGCGAATCGACCCCGGCATTCGCCGGCCGGCGCACCGGCCTCGGTAAGATCGTGATCTGCAGCAGACGGCTCGTCCGTCAGGACCACTCTCTCGGAGCACACAGCCATGGCAGTCATCACCGGTACCAGCAAGACGGGCGAAATCCTGACCGGCACCAGCGGCAACGACACGATCACCGGCCTCGAAGGCCAGGACACCCTGCGCGGCGAAGGCGGCAACGACCTGCTGGACGGCGGCGGCGGGCTGGACCTCATCGATGGCGGCGGTGACTTCGACACCGTGCTCTACACCAGCGACCTCGAAGGGGTCATCGTCGACCTGTCGGTCAATACGACGCGATTCGTCAACCGGCAGGGTGTCGAGAACCTCTCGAATATCGAGAACGTCACCGGCAGTGCCTCCGCCGACACGATGCTGGGCGACGGTTTCGCCAACGTCCTGCGCGGCGGCCTGGGCAACGACAGCCTGGACGGCGGCGGCGGCGACGACACCCTGTGGGGCGAAAGCGGCGACGACAACCTCAACGGGGGCACCGGGGTCAATACCGCGTCCTACGAAGGGGCGCCCTCCGGCGTGACCGTCAATCTCACCACCGGTGTCTCGAGCGGCGGGGCCGGGGCCGACACCCTGAAGAACATCCAGAACCTGCTCGGCTCGAATTTCGACGACTTCCTGCACGGCGACGCCGGGCCGAACCGCCTGGACGGCGGCCTGTTCAGCGACGACAGCCTGTGGGGCCATGGCGGCGACGACATCCTCGATGGCAACCTGGGCCTCGACACCGCCCGCTACGACGACGCGGTTGCGGCGGTGACCGTCGACCTCCTCCTGGGCACCGCGACCGGGGGCGACGGCAAGGACACGCTGATCAGCATCGAGAACGTGGTCGGCTCGGCGTTCGCCGATCTGCTGATCGGCAATGACCTGGCCAACGACCTCGACGGATTGGATGGGGCCGATGTCATCCGCGGCGGGCTCGGCAACGACCGGCTGTTCGGCCAGGACGGTGACGACCTGCTCACCGGCGGCGCCGGCGACGATCGGCTCGACGGCGGCAAAGGCACCGACCGGGCCGACTACTTCGCCGTGGCCGGCATCGTGCTGGCCGACCTGACGCTGGGCACCGTCAGCAGCGCGGACGGCAACGACACCCTGATCGGCATCGAATCGGTTTCCGGCTCGAACACGGGCGACGACCGGCTGACCGGCGACGGCAATGCCAACGTGCTCGAAGGCTGGGGCGGCAACGACACCCTCGTCGGTGGCGCCGGCGCGGACCGATTGTTCGGCGGCGAGGGTGGCGACACCCTGGCGGGCGGCGAGGGCGACGACACCCTGAACGGCGGGCTCGCCGGCAATTCGCTGGACGGCGGCCCGGGGCTCGACATCGCCGACTACCAGGACGCCACCAGCGCGGTGACCGTGTCGCTGGCCGGCGGGCTGGGCACCGGCACCGGGCGCACCGACACGCTGACCAGCATCGAGGGCGCCAATGGCTCGGGCTTTGACGACATCCTGGGCGGCGACGCCAATGCCAATGTGCTGTCCGGCTTTGCGGGTGCCGATCGTCTGACCGGTGGCGCGGGCGACGACGTCCTGTCGGGGGGCGACGGCGCGGATCGCCTTGCCGGAGGTGCTGGCAATGATGCGCTCGATGGCGGCGCCGGAATCGACCTGGCCGATTACCAGATCGCTGCCGGCGGGGTCGTCGTCAATCTGGTCAGCGGCCTGGCCAGCGGCGGCGATGGCAGCGACACGCTGTCCGGAATCGAGAACATCTACGGGTCCGACTTCGGCGACTCGCTGGTCGGCGACGGCCGGCTCAACGAACTCTACGGATGGGGCGCAAGCGACACGCTGAGCGGAGGAGCGGGCGCCGACAAGCTGTTCGGCGGCGACAACGACGACCTGCTGTCCGGCGACGAAGACGACGACACGCTCGATGGCGGCGCCGGGGCCGACACCGCCCGCTACCTGACGTCGCTGAGCGCCGTGATCGTCAGCCTGGTCAGCGGGACGGCCAGCGGGGGCGGGGGCGCCGACAAGCTGCTGGGTATCGAGAACCTGACCGGGTCGGCCTTCGACGACACGCTCACCGGCGACGCCGGTCCCAATCCGGCTCGAAGGGCTGGCGGGCAACGACATCCTGAGCGGCGGCGACGGCGACGACCTGCTGATCTACGGGCCGGGCAGCAACACCTTGTCGGGCGGCGCCGGTTTCGACACCGCCGACTACCAGGCCGCGATCTCGGCCATCGTCGTCGACATCGCGGCTGCGACCGCTGGCGGCACCGACTTCAAGGACGCGATCTCCGGCATCGAACAGGTCTACGGTTCCGCGTTCGGCGATACCTTCGTCGGCGGTGCCGGCGCCGACCGGTTCCTGGGCCTGGGCGGCAACGACACACTGACCGGCGGCGCCGGCGATGACCTGCTCGACGGCGGCACCGGCGTGGACACGGTGCTCTACCTCACGGCGCCCTCGGCGGTCGTGGTCGACCTGGCCACCGGCAAGGCGGCCGGCGGCGCAGGCAGCGATACGCTGATCGGCATCGAGCAGGTGAGTTCAGGGGCGTTCGCCGACACGCTCACCGGAGATGGCGCGGCCAACGCGCTGCGGTCCGGAGACGGCAACGACACGCTCGCCGGCGCGGGCGGCAACGATCAGCTGTTCGGCGAAGCGGGCGACGACCGGCTGGAGGGCGGATCGGGCGACGACAGCCTCGATGGCGGCGCAGGTCTGGACACGGCCGCGTTGGCTGGCGCGCGCGCGGCTTTTTCGGTCCAGAAGCTCGGGACGACCTGGAAGGTGACCCACACCGCGGCGGTGCCGGGCGCCGGCGAGGGCAGCGACACCCTGGTGTCGATCGAGCGCCTGAGCTTTGCCGACAAGACCTTCGAACTGGTCCGGCCGGCGACCGAGGGCACCGTCGGCTACGGCCTGGCCGATCATTTCCTGTTCGACCCGGTCTTTTACCTGCTCGGCCATCCCGAACTCGTGCCCAGCCACACGCTGGCCTCCGCCTGGGATCAGTACCAGAGCGCCGGCGCCGCAGCGAACAACGCGCCCAACACGTTCTTCGATGCCGCGTATTACGCCAACCGCTGGTCCGACCTGCGCGGGCTGAACCTGGACAATTCGACCCTGTTCCGGCACTACAACCTGTACGGCGTCTGGGAGGGGCGTTCGGCCGGACCGAAGTTCGATCAGTTCAACGGCGCCCGATACCTGTCCGACAACCCGGATGTGGCCGCCTATGTGGACGCCAACGTGGCCGACTTTCTGGGCAGCCGCTCCAACGGCGCCATCGCGCACTTCGTCATCTATGGCGCGAACGAGCAGCGGACCGCCTATGACGGTGCCGGGCAGCCGATCGACATGGGCTATCTGCTCTAAGACACCGGGACGTCCGCCATGTCATCCATCGGAGGCTTCGAATTCACCCGCCATCCGGCCCGGCTGCCGGCACTGAGCGGCACGCGCGAGTTGCAGCGCCACCGGGTCGCCATCGTCGGCGGCGGCCCGGTCGGGCTGGGCCTGGCGCTCGCGCTCGCCCGCTGGGGCGTGCCCAGCGTGGTGATCGAATCGGATCACACCGTCTGCGAAGGCAGCCGGGCCATCTGCATTTCGCGCCGCAGCCTCGAGATCCTCGATCAGCTGCGGGCGCTGCCGCCGTTCCTGGCCACCGGACTGCCCTGGGCCGGGGGGCGCAGCTTCTACCGCGGCGACCAGATCCTGCATTTCACGATGCCGCACGACGAGCGCCAGAAGCTGCCGCCGATGATCAACATCCAGCAGTACTACATCGAGCAGTTCCTGGTCGAGGCGGCGCAGCGCCAGCCGGAGCTGATCGACATCCGGTGGGGCACCGAACTGATCGGGTTCGAGCAGCAGGCCGACGGCGCGACACTGCAGTTGCGTGCGGCAGGCACCGGGTACAGCCTGCAGGCCGATTGGCTGATTGCCTGCGACGGCGGCCAGAGCTTCGCGCGCCGCCACCTCGGACTGAAGCTGGAAGGCACTGCCTTCGAGGGCAAGTACATCATCGCCGACATCGAACTGGCCAGCGACTATCCCACCGAACGCCGTGCCTGGTTCGACCCGTCCTCGAACCCGGGCTACACGGTGCTGATGCACAAGCAGCCCGACGATGTCTGGCGCATCGACTACCAGATCCCCGACGACGCCGATCTGGACGAAGCGATGCAGCCGTCGCGGGTCACGGCCTTCATCCGCGGCCATCTCGAGATGATCGGCGAAGGCCATCGGCCCTGGCGGCTGGTCTGGACCAGCGCGTACCGGGCCGGCGCGATGACGCTGGCCGATTATCGGCACGGCCGGGTGCTGTTCGCCGGCAATGCGGCGCATGCGATGCCCATCTTCGGCGTGCGCGGCCTGAATTCGGGCTGGGACGACGCCTTCAACCTGAGCTGGAAGCTTGCCTTCGTGCTGCGCGGCTGGGCCGCCGAGCGCCTGCTCGACACCTACACCGAAGAGCGGGTGCACGGCTTCCGGGTCAACGCGGCCAGCGCGATCAAGAGCACGGAATTCATGGCGCCGCCATCGCGCGGGTTCTGGCTGATGCGCGAGGCCGCCCTGTCGCTGGCGCGCGCCCGCCCGGAGATTGCGTCGGTGGCCAACCCGCGCCAGACCAGCACGATTGCCTACGAGCACTCGTCGCTGAACCTGTCCGGTGACGGGTTCGATGCCGGCCCGCCGCCCGGCGCCGTGCCCGATGAATGCCCGATCCAGGCGGCTGCCGGAGGGCGGCATCTGTCGGATCTGCCGGGCCCGCACTTCACCGCGCTGGTGTTCGCCGCCGACGGCGTGCTCGAGCCGGCGCTGGACGACGCGCTGCGCCGGCTCGAGGGCGGCGATCCGCCCTGGCGCAGCGTGATCGTGGCGTTGCGGGGCGAACCCGCCTGCGACGCAAGGCGCGAGCACGTGGTCGACCCGCAGGGGCAGGCGTTCCGGCGCTATGGCGCGCACGAAGGCTCGGTGTATCTGCTGCGCCCCGACGGCCATGTCGCGGGGCGATGGCATCGGCCCGGCGCGGCGACCCTGCAGGCAGCGGTGGCGCATCTGTGCGCCCGGCCATGAGCTGCTGGTCACCCGCCGGCGATGACACGGCCGCCCGATCAACCGTCTAACCAACCGCTCGACCGGCCGGCTCCAGGCCGGCTCGCGGTCCCCAGGAATGCGCCATGCCCCGACTCGACGAACTGCAGCGCGACGAAGCCTACCGGGCCTGCTGCCTGGCCATCAGCGCGGCCGGAGCGCAGCGCGAAAGCCTGTATCTGGCGCGCCTGGCGCTGCTGCTGATGGAGGAGGTCGGCGACCTGCCGCGCTGCCTGGCGGCGATCGAGGCCGCGGCCCGGGATCTGCCCACGCCCAGTCTGCCGGGATGATCCGGCGCAGGCGGTGTGCCTGGTGTGGCCGGCGGCCGCGCGGCCGGCGTGCCGCCCGGCAGGCTGCGCCTCGCGCTCAGGGCTTGCGGGCCGGTTTCAGATCCGCCGCCAGGTCGTCCCACCAGTCGGGGTCGTTCAGCGGCGCCAGTTCGGACAGCTCGGGGTTGGGCAGGCGGATGACGACGCGCCCGGCCAGATTCAGGTCTTTCAGGACCAGCCGCTTGTAAGCCTGGTAGCGGCGCTCGAATTCGCCGCTGGCGCGCAGCCGCCGCAGGCCGTCTTCGATGCGCTCGGCCATGCGCTCGCCGGCCGACGTGCGTGCCACGAAGAAGTAGCGCGGCATCGGGTAATGCAGCAGGAAGCGCGGGTCGATCGACATGCCGGGCACGACGGGCGCGAAGCTTCTCAGCTCGGAGTTGATCTCGATCGCGCCGCGCGCGAACAGATCGAAGCGGCCCGCGCCCAGCATTTCGAACATGGCGGCGTAGCCGTCGCTCAGCACGAGCTGAAAACCAGCCGCCCGAAGGATGGCGACATCGGTCCATGCGGCGTTCTGGCCTACGGTGAACCGGCGCAGATCGGCCAGCGTGGCGGCCTGATTCAGCCGCGCCTGCGTGGCAGGCATGGTGAGGAACAGACGAGCGCCCAGCAGTCCCTTGTCCAGCGGAATGGGGATCGGGCGCAACCGCCTTTCCAGGTCGCGGCTGGTCGCGCGCGAGACGATATTGACCACGCCTGCGCCCGATTCGAGTTCGGCCACCGCGCGCGCGAACGTGATCGGCTGCGCGGAGGGCTGCATGCGGTAGTCGCCATACGTGTCGCGATTGGCGGCCAGTGCGGACTCGAGCAGCTCCCAGTAGTAGCGGTGGCGTTCGTCGCCAGGCGATTCGGGGGGCGGATGGACAAAGGTGAATGCCCCTGCGTGCCCCATCAGCAGGCTGGCCAGCAACAACAGCAGCCACTTCGTGACAGGAGAAATCATCGAGAATGCCGTGTGTGATCCGATACCCGCGTGTGACCTTCGAACAGAGTACGCCAACCGGCCTTCGCCGACGACCCCGATTCTGATGATGCCATGAGCGCCCCTCCTGTCCTGCCGCCGTTGTCGCCGCGCACCGCCCCGTCGCACCGCGGCGTGCGCGATGCGATCCTGCTGACGGTCGCGCTCGGGGTGCTGATGCCGGGGCTGACCGCGTTCGGGCTGCGGGCCTGGTGGAACGAGCATTACGCCAGGGAGGAGCTGAACGAGGACATCGATCGCAACGTGGTCGTGCTGGCGGCGGCGCTGCAGGCGCCGTTGTGGGAGGTGTCGCGTGGTCAGGCGCGGGCCATCGTCGAGGCCATGGCCGGCGACCCGCGGGTGCAGTCCATCCAGGTGGTCGAGGCCACCGGCCAGCGCCTGGTCGCCGAGGGCCAGCGCGATGCGAACCACTCGGGCGAGACCGCGCAGCGCGAGCGCGAGATCCGTCATGAGGGCCGGCTGCTGGGCTCGGTGGCGATCACGATGAAGCTGGCACCCTATCTCGACGCGGCGCGCCGTCAGTCGCTGCTGTCCCTGGGCCTGATGGCGGTCGGCATGGGCCTGTCGCTGCTGATCATCTTGCTGCTGCTGCAGCGTCGCCTGATCGCGCCGATCGCCCGGCTGACCCGAGCCACGCACCGCCTGGTCGAATCCGATCTGCAGGTGCCGATCGCGGCGGAGCGCGACGACGAGATCGGCCAGGTCGCGCAGGCCATGGAGCACATGCGCCAGCGCCTGCTGGCGCAGTTCGACGACATCAACGGCCAGCGGGCCGAACTGGCCAAGTACGCCGCGATCGTCGCTTCCTCGGGCGATGCCATCTGCGGCAATGCGCCCGATGGCACGGTCACCAGCTGGAACCGGGGGGCCGAACGGCTGTTCGGCTACAGCGCGGCCGAGATGATCGGCAGGTCCGTCCTGATCCTGCTTCCCGTGGGCCGCCAGCTCGACGACGAGCCTGCCCTGACAAAGGTCGCCGAGGGACAGGAGACCGCGCACTACGAAACGCGCAGGGTGCGCAAGGACGGCGTCGTCATCGACGTGTCCACGTCGGTGTCGGCGATCGTCGATGCCTCGGGCGCCCTGGCGGGGGTATCCTGGATCTCGCGGGACATCACCGAGCGCCGGTGGGCCGAAGCGGCCCTGCGCGAAAGCGAGGCGCGCGCCCAGACCTTGTTCAAGACGAGCCCGATGGGCATCACGGTCAGCCGCGTGGACGACCGGCGTATGGTCGAAGTCAACGATGCCTGGCTCGAGATGATGGGGTTTCGGCGCGACGAGGTCCTGGGCCGGACCTTTGCCGAACTCTCGGTCTGGGGCGATCCCGGCGAGTATCCGCGGGTGCTGCGGCGGATTGCGGCCCACGGGGCCCTGCGAAACTATCCGGCCCGCTTTCGGACCCGCTCGGGTGCACCGCTGGAGGGCGCGCTGTCGACGAACCTGGTCGACATCGGCGGCGTTGCGCATATGCTGACCTGCTGCGTCGATATCACGCTGCAGGTCCGTGCGCGTGAAGTCCTCGAGCGCGAGCAGGAGCGGCTGGCCGAGCTGGTCGCGGAGCGGACCGGCGAACTCGAGGCGGCGCGCCTGGACGCCGAACGCTCGGCCCGGATCAAGAGCGATTTCCTGGCCAACATGAGCCACGAGATCCGCACCCCGCTCAACGGCGTGCTGGGCCTGGCGCAGATCGGGCTGCGTGGCGCGACCGATGGTGTGTCGCGCGATCAGTTCGCCCGCATCCTCGAATCGGGCGGCCTGCTCCTGGGCATCATCAACGACACGCTCGACTTCTCCAAGATCGACGCGGGCAAACTGACGCTCGAGGCGGTACCGCTCGATCTCGGGCGGCTGCTCGCATCCGTGCTCGATGCCTTCTCGGACCGGGCCCAGGCCAAGGGGCTGGTCCTGCGCCATCGGATGGCGCCCGATGTGCCGGGCTGGATCGTCAGTGATCCTGTCCGGCTGGGGCAGATCCTGATGAACCTGCTGTCCAATGCGGTCAAGTTCTCAGATCGCGGCGAAGTCGCGCTTGACGTTTCGCGCGCGGGCGCCTCGCTGCTCGTGCAGGTGAGCGACACCGGCATCGGCATGACCCCTGAGCAGATGTCTCGGTTGTTCAAGCCGTTCGAGCAGGCCGACGGGTCGACCACCCGCCGTTTCGGCGGCAGCGGCCTGGGCCTGGCGATCACCCGCCAGCTGGTCGAGCTGATGCAGGGCCGGATCGACGTGCAAAGCGCTCCCCGGGCGCGGGCAGCCGGTTCACCGTCCGCCTGCCCCTGGTGGAAACGGCGGCGCACGCCGGACTGGGAGCGGGGGCGCAGGCCCATGAACCGGGGCCGTTCGGCGCCCGCCTGCAGGGGCTGCCGATCCTGCTGGCCGAGGACAATCCCATCAATCAGGAAGTCATGCAGGGACTGCTCGGCATGGAAGGCGCCGTGGTCACGCTGGCCGTCGATGGCATCCAGGCCGTCGAGCAGGTGGTGCGTTCGGGTGCGGGGGCTTTCGCCGCGGTGCTGATGGACGTGCAGATGCCGGGAATGGACGGCTACGAGGCCACCCGCAGATTGGCCGAGATCGCCCCGCAGCTGCCGGTGATCGGCCAGACCGCGCACGCGATGTTCGATGACCGCCAGCGCTGTCTGGACAGCGGCATGGTCGACTACCTGCCCAAGCCGGTCGACGTCGAGGCCCTGGTCAAATCGCTGCTGAAACATACCGCCGGGTGGCAGGCACGGGCGCGCCAGCCCTGAGCCGGCACCCGGCGCGCGGCGTTCAGGCCCAGATGACCTGACCCGGGGTGGTGTACCACTGCTCGATCTTGGCGGCGACCGCCGATTCGATCTTGCTGCGCTTGATCTTCATGGTGGGTGTCAGCAGGCCGTTTTCGATCGACCAGGGATCGCTGACCACGACCAGCATGCGCAGCTGTTCGTACTCGGCAACCCGCCGGTTCACATCGGCCAGCACTTCCTTCAGCTGGGCCTCGACCTCGGCGCGCACCGTCGGGTCGCCGACCTTCGGGCGCAGGTCTTCGGAGAGCACGACCATCGCAAAGGCGGCCGGATGGCCGACGCCCGAGACCAGCGACATTTCGACGATCGGGTGCTCGTTGATCAGGTTCTCGATCGGCGCGGGAGCCACGTACTTGCCCTTGGCGGTCTTGAACAGTTCCTTGAGCCGGCCGGTGAGCTTGAGCAGGCCGCTGGGATCGCGCTCGCCCAGATCGCCGGTGCGAAAGAAGCCGTCGGCCGTGAAGGCTTCGGCGTTCAGGTCGGGGCGCTTGTAGTAGCCCACCATCTGGCCGGGCGACTTGATCAGCACTTCGTGCTCCTCGCTGATCCGCACCTCGACACCGGGGAACGGCACGCCGACATAGCCGGGTTTGTGCATGTTTTCCTTGGACAGGTGCGAGTACGCGAAGTCTTCGGACATCGCGTAGCCTTCCAGCAGGTTCAGCCCCAGCTTGTGATACCAGGCGATCAGTTCGGGCGGAATCGGCGCCGAGCCGCTGCCCGCCAGGCGCACGTGGTTCAGGCCCAGCCCGGTCAGCACCTTCTTGCGCACGATGTTGCCGATGATCGGCAGGCTCAGCAGGAAGTCGAGCTTGCGCGCCGGCATCTTGGCCAGCACGCCGTGCTGGAACTTGGCCCACAGCCGAGGCACCGAGATGAACAGCGTCGGGCGCGCCCGGTTCAGGTCGGCGACGAAGGTCTCGAGGGTTTCGGCAAAGAACACATGGCCGCCCGAGACGAACGTGGTGCACTCGATGTAAGCGCGCTCGAAGACGTGGGCCAGGGGCAGGTACGACAGGAACCGGTCGCTTGCGTTGTAGCCGACCTCCTTGGCGATGCCTTCGCTGCAGCGCGTGACCCGCTCGAAGCTGTGCATCACGCCCTTGGGCTGGCCGGTCGAGCCGGAGGTGTAGACCAGCATCGCGAGGTCGTCGGGCGCGCGCGCGATCCGGCCGGCGAGGGGTTCGGTGCGGGCGACGATCGCGTCCCAGGTTTCGTACGAGGTGGGCGGCGCGAGCGGAAAGGCAATGCGCGGCATGTTCGCCGGCACCCCGGTTTCCTGGTGGGTCCAGGAGTCGAGCTTGCCCACGAACAGCAGCTGCGATTCGCTGTGCTCGAGCACGAACTTGACCGTGTCGGGCCCCTCGGTCGGATAGATGGCGACCGTGGTCCCGCCGGCCATCCAGATCGCCAGTTCGGCGATGAAAAAATGCGCGCAGTTCTTGGACAGGATGGCGATCTTGGCGCCAGGCCCCAGGTTGCGGCTGCGCAGGTGGGGCCATCCGCCGCGCCTGATCGATACCGGCCCCAGGTAGTCGATCGGCGGTTGCGCGCCCACCGGCTGGGTGAGGTAGACCGTGTTGCGCTGAGCGCTTTCGTGGTCGTAGACATAGTCCAGGATCAGCTTCTGCGCGGGCATCGGGTTCCTCCGTAGCGTGCGCCGGGCGGCGTCACGAGTCTCTTGGTTTTTGGGGCCGGATTCATGGCCGGCAAGTCATCGTACCGTGTTGACTATCGATCATTCGACTTCCATGGGCATTGACAAGCGTCAAAACCCCTCATTCACGAAATCCCGATGCCTTGACGACAGGTTCCCACCGGCCCCGAAAGTCCGCCAGCAGTTTGACGGTCTGCGCCTGCGAGGCCGCCACCGGCGTCATCCGGTTGGCACGGAACTTCGCCTGCAGCGCCGGCTCGCGCATCGCGGACTCGACCGCCCGGGCGATGACCTGGACCTTGGCGGCGGGCATCGAGGCGGGCGCGAACAAGGCGTTCCAGCCGTCGGCCACCAGGGGCAGTCCGGACTCCTTCAGCGTGGGCAGCTTCGGGGCATCGGCCAGCCGCGCCCCGGAGCCGACGGCCAGGATGCGCAGCTTGCCGGCCTCGTGCAGCGGGAGCAGGGAGTCGAGCGTGTCCACCGCCGCCGGGATCTGGCCGCCCAGCAGGTCGGTGGCCAGCGGCGCCGAGCCGCGATAGCCGATCACCTGCGGCTTCAGCCCGGCGGCTTCGCCGATCATCAGGGCGAAGAAGTGCGGCAGGCTGCCGGTGGCCGGCACGCCGAAGTTGGCCTTCTCGGGGTTGGCCTTGAGCCAGGCGACCAGGTGGCCGAACTCGCGCACCGGCACCGCCGCACCCACCGCCACCGCAAAGTCGTAGCGGGTCAGCATCGACACCGGCACGAAGTCGCGCATCGGGTCGTAGCCGACATTGGCCGCGACCAGTGGCGCCACCACGTTGATGGCCGGATTGCCGGCCAGCAGCACGTTCTGTTCCGGGCCGGCGGCCTTGACCTGCTGGGCCGACAGCCGTCCGCCCGCGCCCGTCTTGTTCTCGACGATCACGGGCACGCCCAGGATGTCCTTCAGGGAGTCGGCCAGCAGCCGGGCCGCCCGATCGGAGGCGCCACCGGGCGCATAACCGACGACGATCTTCAGGGGGCCATCGAGCAGCGGGGCGCCGGGGCGGGGCGCAGCGCCAGCGGCCTGCTGGGCCCGCACGGCCGGCGACAGCACGGCGGCGGCGCCGGCAAGCAGGGCGAGGCAGGCCGTGCGGCGCGGGCGCCCGTGCCGGTCGGGGTTCGAGTGCGAATGCGGGTGCGGGTGCGGGTTCAGAAGGCGCATGCGAGTGTCTCCAGGAATCAGGTCGTGTTCGGGCGGGGCGTCCGGACGACTCTTGGACTCGATTGAATCACACCCCGGGTAATTGACTTTGCGCGCCCGCGGGGGCAGCGTCCGAAGTCCTTCCCCGTCAACGCATCTTCGTCAGCGAGCCGAGTCGCACATGCCTGTCCTGATCGTCGTCTGCCTGGTTTCGCTGTCGCCCGCTCGACAGTTGCGCATGCGCTGCGCCAGTTTTTCCTGGCCCATCTGAAGAGCGGGCGCCAGTTCGTCAGCATGCCCTCGCAGGTCACCGACGATCTCTGGCACGAATTCATCCTGCATACCCGGGCCTATCAGGCGTTCTGCGACAAGGCCTTCGGGCGGTTCTTCCATCACACGCCAGCGGTGGTGCTGGGCGACAGCAAGCAGAGCAATGCCGGATTGCGCCGCTGCTGGTGGTATGCGTGCCGCGACGAGAACATCGATCCGCGCTCGCCGACCCGGCTGCCGCTGCTGTTCGCGCTGGATGCCAAACTCGCCGTTGCCGGCGGCTTTCTGTACGCCGCCGATTGCGGCGCGATGCGCCGGCTCGGCACCTCATCCTCGAGCGTGGTCGTTCACTGCGGCAGCGATTTTTCGAGCGCGTCGGTCGATGGCGGAACCGACGGATTCGGCGACGGCAGTTCCGGCGACGGCGGGGGTGATGGCGGCGGCGACTCGGGTGGCGGAGGCTGCGGCGGAGGCGGCGGAAGCGACTGACGGCCTGGGGCCGGGCCACGCCCGCCGGCAGCACACCGGCGGCGCGGACCCGTCGGCTTATTCGACGAACACGTCTTCGCGCTTCTTGCGGATGGCCGGCAGCAGCACGATGATCAGCAGCACCACCGCCACGGCCAGCAGCGCGGCGCTGAGCGGGCGCTCGACGAACACGATCGGATCGCCCTGCGCGTAGCGCATCGCGCGGCGCAGGTTCTCTTCCATCAGCGGGCCGAGCACGAAGCCCAGCAGCAGCGGTGTGGGCTCGAAGCCGAACTTCATCAGGCCGTAGCCCATCAGCCCGAAGGCTGCCGCCATCACCACCTCGAAGGTGGAGTTGTTCAAGGTATAGACGCCGATGCAGCAGAACAGCACGATCGCCGGGTACATCAGCCGGTAGGGCACACGCAGCAGCGACACCCACATGCCGATCAGTGGCAGGTTGATGATCACCAGCATCAGGTTGCCGACCCACATGCTGGCGATCATTCCCCAGAACAGGTCGGGCCGCTTGGTCATGACCTCGGGGCCGGGCTCGATGCCCTGGATGATCATCGCGCCCACCATCAGCGCCATCACCGCGTTGGACGGGATGCCCAGGGTGAGCATGGGGATGAAGGAGGTCTGGGCGGCCGCGTTGTTGGCCGACTCGGGACCGGCCACGCCTTCGATCGCGCCCTTGCCGAAACGCGACGGATCCTTGGCCAGCTTCTTCTCGACGGTGTAGGCCGCGAACGAGGCGAGTACCGCGCCACCGCCGGGCAGCAGCCCGAGCACCGAGCCCAGGCCGGTGCCGCGCAGCACCGCGGGCAGGGCCGACTTGAGCACGCTGGCCTTGGGCCACAGACCGGTGACCTTGCTGCCCAGCACCGATCGGTCTGTCTCGGGACCGTCCAGATTGCGCAGGATCTCGGCGATGCCGAACAGACCCATGGCCAGGGCGACGAAGCTGATGCCGTCGGACAGCTCGCCGACGCCGAAGGTGTAGCGCATGGCACCGGTGTCGACATCGGTGCCGATCAGTCCGAGCATCAGCCCGAAGAAGATCATCGCGAACGACTTCAGCACCGAGCCGTGGGCCATCACCACCGAGGCGACCAGACCCAGCACCATCAGCGAAAAGTACTCGGCCGGTCCGAACTGCTGCGCCATGCCGGCCAGCGGCGGTCCGGCGGCCGCAATCAGCAGCGTGCCGAAGCATCCGGCCACGAACGAGCCCAGTGCGGCAACCGCGAGCGCGTCGCCGGCCCGCCCCTGGCGGGCCATCTGGTGGCCGTCCAGCGTGGTGACGATGGACGAGGCCTCGCCCGGCAGATTGACCAGGATGGCGGTGGTCGATCCGCCGTACTGGCAGCCGTAGTAGATGCCGGCCAGCATGATCAGCGCGCTGGTGGGCGGCAGCTTGAACGTGATCGGCAGCAGCATGGCGATCGTGGTGACCGGCCCGATCCCCGGCAGCACGCCGATCAGGGTGCCCAGCAGCGCACCGATCAGGCAATAGAGCAGGTTCTGCCACGACAGCGCGACACCGAAGCCCAGCGCCAGATTGGAGAAGAGATCGATGTCGCTCACGGGAAGATCCGCAGGGGCAGCTGCAAGGCAAGGGGAAAGAGCACGCAGGCAAAAGCGGCCAGGCAGACCGCCAGCAGCACGGTCTGGCGCAGCCGCTGCTGCGGCGAGGCCAGGCTGGCCATCCCGACCGCCAGGATCGAGGCGATCAGCAGTCCGGTGCGCTCGATGGTGAGCGCGAACACCAGCAGCGATCCGAGCACCAGCCCGATCGGCTTGATGCGCCATTTCTCGAGCGCGGGGCCGCGGTGCACGAAGGCCATCACGCACAACACCACGCCGAAGGCGCCCATCACCCAGGACAGCATGATCGGCACGTAACCCGGGCCCATGCGGTAGGCCGTGCCGACCTTCAGGGGCTGGCCGAACCACCAGCCCAGGACTGCGCACAGCAGCAGGAAAAGACCCGCGGCGAGTTCGGTGGGCCCGCGGACCGGTCCGCTGGCGGGGCCGCCGGAAGGCGCCCCCGGGGACGGTCCCGCCTGGTGACCGGGGGATGCCCGGTCAC
The DNA here is from genome assembly GCA_016710525.1 of Burkholderiaceae bacterium. GTDB lineage: Bacteria > Pseudomonadota > Gammaproteobacteria > Burkholderiales > Burkholderiaceae_E > Quisquiliibacterium. The sequence goes on along the minus strand of JADJVQ010000015.1, from coordinate 99,599 downwards.
GAACTTCAGATTCACTCACGCCGAGTTCTCCCTTGGCATCGCGCGCGCATCCTGGAACACCCGGTGGCAGCGCAAGCGCATTGTTGTCTGTAGCATCGCATGGAACGCAGGAGTTTCGAGGACTGCGCTCATGCCGGCTTTCGGTCGGCGTCACAAATCGAAATCAGAGGAGACACCCGATGACGATTCGTTTTGATAGGCGAAAAGCGCTGGCCCTGACCGGCGGCGTACTGGCTGCCGCGATGGCCCCCCGGGCGAGCCTGGCCCAGAGTCTTCCCACGGGCACGGTGCGCGTGCTCGTCGGCTTTCCGGCCGGTGGCGGATCCGATGTGATGGCCCGCATCATTGCCGAGAAGCTCAAGGAGCGCACGGGCCTGAACATCATCATCGACAACCGGCCCGGCAACAGCGGCAATCTGGCCTGCGAGATGCTCAAGAACGGGCCGGCCGACGGGTCGCTGCTGATGTACGGCACCAGCGCCACGACGGTGGCGCAGCGGGTCACGCGCAAGCAGCTGCAGTACGACGTCGAAAAAGACCTGGCGACGATCGCGCTGGCCGGCACGGTGTCGGTGGCTTTTGTCGTGTCCGCGGCGATCGGCGTGCGCACCATGCCCGAATTCATCGAGTGGCTGAAAAAGAATCCGCGCAAGCAGAACTTCGGCACCACCGCGATGGGCAGCATGACGCACTTCTTCGGCGTGCTGCTGGGCAAGGAAATCGGCGTTCCGCTGGAGCCGATCGCCTACAAGGGCGCCGGCCCCCTGATTGCCGACTTGTCGGCGGGTCACGCGACGGCCGGCTGCGGCGGGGTATCGGACTTCCTCACCCACCACAAGGCCGAGAAGATGCGCATCATCGCCATCTCGGCGCCCAAGCGGGTCAATGCCGCGCCCGACCTGCCGACCATTGCCGAACTCGGATACCCCAAGCTCAACTACGAGGGCTTCTATGGGTTCTACGGCCCCTCCAAGATGAGCCCGGGCCTGGTCGCCACCTGGAACAAGGAACTGCGGGCGGTGCTCGATTCCCCCGACATGCGCCAGCGGCTGCTCGGCGTCGGCCTGGAGGCGCAAAGCTCCACGCCGGCCGAACTCTTCACCCGCCAGGCCAATCTCATCACCACCATGACCGCCACCATGAAGGCGGCCGGCGTCGAACCCGAATAGCCCGCCGGCTTCAAGCGGCCACGAACTGCCCGTGCAGACCCAGCGGCAGGCCGTACGGCAGGCGCACCTGGGCCAGCGGCCCCTGCGCCAGCGCGTCGGCCTGGAACACCGACAGCGTGGTCTTGCCGCTGGGCCAGTGATAGGCCGGACCCAGCACCCAGCCGGCGCCCTCGCGGGTGTCGTGCGGGTGGGGCACGTACAGGTGTTCCTCGGCGATCCAGCCGCTGCCATAGGCGTGGCGCTGCGACCGTTCGCCCTCGCGCACGATCACCGTGTCGAACCCGAACACCCGGGGGTCCATCGTCGGGCCGCGCTGCAGCAGCACGGTCAGTGAGTGGCGCAGTCCGGTGCGGCGCGGATCGGTGCGCGGGAACTCGATGGCGCTCAGGTCGGTCATCTGCTGGCTGGCGCGCCCGCCAGCCACATCGATGCTCACCTCGGTCCAGACGCTGCTGCCGGGCTCCTGCGGGGCCGCGGGCGTGTCGACCCGCAACTGCTGCATCAGCGCCATGATCGACTCGGCGCGGGCATAGCCGAGGCGGATCGTGTCGCCCTCCTCCCAGGCATTGCCCAGGTGGAAGACGCCACCCGTGGGCAATTCGAACAGGCGAGGCTCCAGGGTGGCCTTGCTCATCACGCAGGCCAGCAGCGGCGCGCCCGGGTTCCAGCGCATGCCCTCGAGCAGATTGCGCAGATCCGCCCGCGCGGCGAACACCAGCGGCTGCAGCAGGAATACCAGGTGCCGCTCGGTGATGGCGAAGTCGTGAACCATGTCGACCTGCGGCAGTTCGCGCACCGCCTGGCGCTTCAGAATGCCATCGGCGCCGATCTGGTAGATCAGCAGTTTGCCGCTGCCAGGCATGTAGCCGAAGCTCCAGACGGTGCCGTCGGGATCGACCCGCGGATGGGCCGAGAAGGGCGCGCCCGCGGTTTCCGGCGACCAGGCCTTCCATCCCCGGCTGGCCAGCGTGTCCGGGTCCAGGTCCAGCGCCGAGCCGGCTTCCCACAACGCGTACAGGCGCTTGCCGCCGGCCATCGCCAGCAGGTTGATGTTGGCCGGATTCAGTTCGTCGGGCGAGCGCAGGCCACGGGGCCTGGACACCGTGCTGCCGAAGCCGCCGTACAGAAAACGTCCGGCCGCCTCCTCCTGGCGGCGCTTGGGCGTATCGAGCAGGCGGCCGTGATGGCTCGCCTGCCCCGCGCCCAGCCGGATCGCCTGGACCATGGCGTCGCCGTCGAACCAATGCGACAGACGGCTGTCGTTCAGCCGAAAGCGGGCCGGTCCGTTGCGATACAGGCAGCCTCGCAGTTCGGCCGGCAGCCGGCCCTCGATGGCGAGCGAGCCGGTGCGAAGTTCGCCCTGGAAGGCCGGCCCATCGAAGGGGCGAAAGGCGCTGGCCCAGGCGTCGCCGGGTTCGATGACTTGTGCGAACGCGGGTGCGATGCCGGCGCTCAGGCCGGCGCCCGGGCCGGCCAGGCCCATCGCCTGCAGCCAGATCCGGCGCGACCACTCGCGTGCGGGTCGTGTGTCGTCCGTCATGGATTTCCCCGCGGCATCGAAAGCACGACGCTGGCGCCGTTGGGCGGCAGATCGAAGGCGGCATCCTCGAATCGCGGCGGACCGAAGGCGCCCCTGGCGTCGTTCGAAAACGCATAGGGCTCGGTCGGCTGGCCCATCAGGTTGGCCGTCAGCTTGCCGTTGCCGTCCTTGTCGTGAAAGACCGTCAGCGCGTAACGGCCCGGCGGCAGGTCGGCGAATACCGCCCGCAGCGTCCCGTCGCGCCCGCGCAGGGCGGCCGGAATCTGCAGGCCGTGGCGCACTACCCCCGGAAAGCCGGCATCGCTGCCGAAGACGGCGACAAAGAGGGTGCCTTCGTCGGTGTCGACGGGGCCGATCCGTACGGTCAGGTCGGCAGCCCGGGCGTGGGCGGCCAGAGCCGCACCGCCCAGCATGAGGGCGAGGGGCAGCAGACGGCGCAAGCCGGCCCGATGAAGAACGGATGTCATGTGAACTCCCATGGGGACTCCCGATGCGCCGGACAACCGGCATTCGCCCAGCATGCCGGGCCCGGGGAAGCGGCCGGCGGTTCTGCGATGAATCGGGGTCCGGCCGGCGCGAACGGCCGTATTGCGGCGCGAAGGGAGCCTCAGGGAGTTCAGTTGATCCGCGTGCTGCGCCCCTGCCAGTAGCGATCGCGCAGAAGCCGCTTGTACAGCTTGCCGGTGGGGTGGCGCGGCAGTTCGGCGTCGAAATCGATGCTGCGCGGGCACTTGATGTGGGCCAGGCGCTCCCGGCACCAGGCGATCAGTTCGGCTTCCAGTTCGGGTCCGGCATCGGCCATGTCGCGCGGCTGCACGACGGCCTTAACCTGCTCGCCGAACTCTTCGTCGGGCACGCCGAACACGGCCACGTCGACCACCTTGGGGTGGGTGACCAGCAGGTTCTCGGCCTCCTGCGGGTAGATGTTCACCCCACCCGAGATGATCATGTAGGCCTTGCGATCGGTGAGGTACAGGAAGCCTTCGGCATCGACCCGCCCGACATCGCCCAGCGTGGTCCAGCCCTGCCGGTTGCGCGACTGATCGGTCTTGGCGCTGTCGTTGTGATACTCGAACGGCTTGCCATTGGCGAAGTAGACGGTGCCTTCTTCGCCTGTCGGCACCTCGTCGCCCTGGTCGTCGCAGATCTTGAGCTCGCCCACGACAGCGCGGCCCACGGTGCCCTTGTGGGTCAGCCAGTCCGCCGAGCCGACCATGGTCATGCCGTTGCCCTCGGTGCCGGCGTAGTACTCCATCAGCACCGGGCCCCACCAGGCGATCATCTGCTCCTTGACCGGCACCGGGCAGGGCGCGGCGGCATGAATGGCGATCTTCAGGGTCGAGAGATCGTAGGCCCGGCGCACCTCGTCGGGCAGCTTGAGCATGCGCACGAACATCGTGGGCACCAGCTGGGTGTGGGTGATGCGATGCGCCTGGATCTGGCGCAGGAAGTCTTCCGCATCGAAATGCTCCATCACCACGCAGGTACCGCCAAAGCGCATCACCGTCATGTTGAAGCGCAGCGGCGCGGCGTGGTAGAGCGGCGCGGGCGACAGATAGACCGTGTCGCCATCCATCTGGTAGATCCGCCCCGCCAGGGCCAGCAATGGCGAATTCGAATCGATTTCCGGAAATTCGGGCGGCACGAACACGCCCTTGGGCCGTCCGGTGGTGCCCGACGAATAGAGCATGTCGGCGCCGGCGGTTTCGTCGGCGATGCGATCCGCCGGCTGGGCCGCAACCGCGGCGGCGTACGACTGCCAGCCAGCGGCGGTATCGCCGATCATCAGCCAGGTTTCCACCTCCGGACACGCCGGCGGCAGCAGCGCGGCCACCGGCGCCAGTGACTGCGAGGACACCACCAGCCTGGCGGCGCAGTCGTTGACGATGTAGCTGGCCTCGTCGGCCGTGAGGCGCGAACTGATCGCGGTGTAGATGATGCCGGCGCGCTGCGCGCCCCAGGCGATCTCGAAGAACCGGGGATGGTTCTCGAGCATCATCGCGATGTGGTCGCCCGCTTTCAACCCGCGGGCGCGCAGCAGCTGGGCGAAGCGGTTGGACCGTTCTTCCAGCTGGGCATAGGTGACGGATTCGCCGGAGGCCGACATCCGGTAGGCGATCTTGTCGGGCGTGCTGGCGGCGTGGATATACGGATGCATGATGGGGTCGTCCGTGCCCTCGGGTGTCAGGAGACGCGCACGCGCAGCTCGCCCAGGCCGTCGATCCGGCCGACCAGCAGGTCGCCCTGCTTGACCGCCGCCACGCCTTCGGGCGTGCCGGTATAGATCAGGTCGCCCGGCTGCAGCTCGAACAGCGATGACAGGTGCTCGATGGTTTCGGCGAGATTCCAGATGAGCAGCGAAATGTCGCTCTTCTGGCGCGAGGCGCCGTTGACGTCCAGCGAGATCGCGCCCTTGGTGTAGTGGCCGGTGGCGCTGGCCGGATGGATCGGGCCGATCGGGCCGGAGTGGTCGAAGGCCTTGCCGACTTCCCAGGGCCGGCCCAGCTTCTTGGCCTCGCCCTGCAGGTCGCGCCGGGTCATGTCCAGGCCGATCGCGTAGCCATAGACGTGCGCATGCGCATCGGCCGCGGCAATGTTGCGGCCGCCCTTGCCGATGGCCGCAACCAGCTCGATCTCGTGATGCAGATCGCTGGTGCGCGACGGGTAGGGCAGCTCGCCGGTGGCGCCTTCGGGCACGACCAGGATCGCGTCGGCCGGCTTCATGAAGAAGAACGGCGGCTCGCGGCCGGTGAAGCCCATCTCCTTGGCGTGTTCGACGTAGTTGCGCCCGACACAGTAGACGCGGCGGACCGGAAAGGTCTGGGAGCTGCCCGAAACGGGAATCTCGACCAGGGGCGGGGTGGCTACGACATGGGTCACGAAAATCTCCTCGATTGAGGAGTGTGACTATACCGCCGCGCGGGATCGGGCCGGATGACCGGTGGGGGCCCGTATCAGCGGTCAGGCCGCGCCCGCCGGGGGCCTAGGGAATCAGCCAGGCGGCCGGCACTGCGGCCGAGAGTACGGGAAGGGGGAAGCAGGAGCCCAGCTCCGCGAGCTTTGCCGTTTGCGCGAGCCGAGTACGAAAACGTTGCGCGGCCACGGTGCGGACCGATCTGTCGCGATGCAGAAATTGTCCCCACAGCGGCAGGCGCTGGTACGGTGGCTCGATCGGCTGGAGCGAGTCGAGATAACGTTGCGGGAACAGGCGACGATAAGAGTTGAGGTTGTACAGCCACGAAGCCCCGACGACATGGATGTCCGGCCCCAGCAAGACAATTTTCGAGAGCAGCGCGGTGAGCTCTTGCCTTCGCCGATGCTGGTTGACGAGGGAAAGGGGTGAGTCCGAGCGCTGAAGGCCAGGATGAAAGTGCAGCCGCACGCGGTTTGGACCCAATGGTGCGTATGAGAAGCAGCCTGCCGAGGCGGCCGCCTGCGGGCCGGCAGGCAGACGAGCCCGTTGAAGGTGAACTTCGTAAGTCAAGGCGGCTCGGTCGCGCACGTGGGCAAGCGCTGCGACGTACTCGAGCCAGGCCGGATTTGCGCCATCAAGCCTTGGTCCCATCGCAAGGCGCACATAGATGTTCGTGTGGCTGCCCACGGTTTCTGCGAGCGGCAAGCCAGTCAGATCAGCGACTTTGGCCGCGAAGAGAAGCTGAAGTTCGAAGAATTCCAGGCTATAGATCTCGGCATCAGCCGGTTGGTGCCCCACGGGGCTCAAGGCGACGCCGGAGCGAAGCGGCTCGAGCGAAGGGTTAGGCCGCACTCTTGCAGACCGCCTCGATGTGATGGCCGTCGAGGTCAATCACGAATGCGGCAAAGTAGTTCGGTCCGTAGGCTTCCCGCAAACCGGGTGATCCGTTGTCCCTGCCGCCGGCAGCAAGCGCAGCCGCATGGAAGGCTGCTACGGAGTCGCGCGTCGGCGCGGCGAAGGCCAGGTGGAACCCTGGGTATGGCGCTCCGACCGCAGCACCGACTTGCTTAAGTGCCAGCTTGTCGCCGGCGCCAGGTTGACCGTAGCCAACAGCCTGGTTCTGTTCGCCGGGACGAAGGTCGGTCCATACGCGAACATAGCCAAGTGGTTCGAGCGCTTTGTCGTAGAACGAGGCAGAGAGCTCAATATTAGAAACGCCGAGCGACAGGTGGTGAAGCATGTGCATTCAAGGTCCCGGGCATACCGCAACAATTGCGTGCGGCCAAGTGGCCGGATTGACTCCTGATCAAGCGACGACTTGATCTGAGTATTGCCGAGATGTCGTGGCTCAATGGCCGCCTCAAACCTGCCTCCCGCCCAGCGCCTCCACCACCTCCTCCAGCAGCTTGGCCAGCTCGCCGGTCATCAGCATCGCATCGGCCGTGAATCGCTCGTCGGCATCGCCCTCGGTATTGCCGCCGGCCTCCTTCAGGATGTCCAGCGCACGGATGCGCTTGATCTCCAGCTTGTCGGTCAGCAGGAAGCTGATCCGGCTGGCCCAGGTCAGCGCCAGCTTGGTGCAGTGCTTGCCGGCCTTGGTGTGGCGGGCCACATCGTCCAGTTCCAGCGACTGATTGGCGAAGCGCACCGTGGCCTTGCCGTCGCGCGCCTTCAGTTCGGCGTCCTGGTCGACGGTGAAGCCGGCCGGCGCCTCGCCGGTGGACAGCCAGGCCGTCATCTCGCCGGGCACCGAGGCGGTCACCTTCAGCGACTTGCCCGGGAATCCGTCGATCGCCTTGACCAGCAATGTGAACACCTCGCCGGCCTTGTTGGCCGAGCCGGTGTCCACCGCCAGCCAGCCGTGCACCGGGTCGATCCACACCCGGGTGTCGCTGGACAGGCTGAAGGCGCGCGGCAGCAGTTCGTCGCGCACCAGTTCCTTCAGTTCCTTCAGGCGCTTGCGCCCGGGCTTGAAGCCTTCTTCCTCTTCGAGCTTCTCGGCGCGCTGCTTGACCACCTGCGCGATCACCTTGGCCGGCAGCAGCTTCTTTTCGTGGCGCAGCGTGAGCAGCATCTGGCGGCCCACCGCGTAGACCAGCGCGGTGTCGCCCTCCTTGGGCGGCACCCAGCCGACGCTGAGCTCCTCGATGCTCGAGCCGGGCGCGAAGGCCTGGGGCGCGAGCAGCTCGGCCAATGCTTCGGGTGACAGGTCCCAGCCAGCGGGGACCGAATAGACGATCAGATTCCTGAACCACATGAGGTGCGCACCGTGTTCGCGAAAAAGCCCGCGAGTATGCGGGAAAATCGGGCGCCGACGAATCAGCTGGCGTTCATCATCGCGATCATGCGTTCGCGGACCAGCTCGGGGCGCTCCATCGGCACGAAGTGCGTGCAGCCGGCCACCGTCTCGATCGTCATGGCCGGCGCGGCCTGCGCGATCATCGGCAGCAGGCCGGTGGTCGTGGAGCCCTTCTCGGCGGCCATCAGCCGGGCCGGCACGCGCAGGGCGCGCAGCGCGGCGAAGGTGTCGTGGCGATGGCCGGCAAAGGTGGCGCTCTCCCAGGCGGGCGAACAGCGCAGGCGCACCGAGCCGTCGGGCTGCGGCGCGAAGCCGTCTTCGACGTAATCGTCCAGGAAGCCCGGCTTCCAGGTCTTGAAGGCGCCACGGCCGCGATAACTGGCCAGCGCCTCGGCGGTGCTGCCGAAGTGCTCGCGCCGGCGCCCTGCCGAGCGCGCGATCGGCAGCCGGCGGCGCAGGATGTGCGGCGCCAGCGGCAGCAGCAGGCCGCGCCGCCAGGTGGGCGGCACGACCGCCGGATCGATCATCAGCAGCGCCCCGGCCAGCTCGGGCGCGCCGGCCAGCGCCAGCAGCGCGGTGGTGGCGCCCATCGAGTGGCCGGCGATGAGGCGGGGCATGGCGTGCCCGCGCGACAACTGGCGCACCGCCGCCACCACATCGGCCGCATACGGGTGCCAGTGGGTGAGGAAGGCCGCGCGCGCCGGCAGCATCGTGTGGCCGTGCCCGCGCAGGTCCAGCGCAACGACGCGGAAGCGATCGGCCAGCGGCTGCAGCAGCTGCCGGTAGGTGAGCGCGTTGAAGCCGGTGGCGTGCAGGAAGACCAGGTCGATCGGACCCTGGGCGCGGCCGAAGTTCAGGCCCGCCAGGTGGCCGCCGCGGGCGGGGATCATCAGACGCTGCATGGGGGCTTGCGGAAGTGAGGGTAGATGGGATGGTACCGGGATGGGGTCGGCTTCCTTGCCGAGGCTCCCGGGTCGGCCAGTTGTTCTATGCCAGCCGTGCCGACGTGCCATCAGAATTGAGGAACCCGACCGGCGCCTTGTGGGCGCCAGGTCGGTGAGCCCAAAGAGGTGATGTCATCTGTTCACATTTGATATCATTGACATCAATCAATATAGAGTGAAGTCAATGGCTGTCGTCACAGTGCGCAACCTCCCGGACGCGACGCATCGCGCGCTCAAGCTGCGTGCTGCCCGCCATGGGCGCAGCACGGAGGCTGAAATTCGCGCCATCCTGGAAGCAGAGGTGCGGCCAAAGACTCGCGTCAAGATCGGATCCGAACTGTCTGCCTTCGCGAAGCGGCACCACGGGTTCGACCTCGCCATCGTCCGCGACCAGACGGCGACGGAGGCGGCGGAGTTCGAATGATCATTCTGGACACGAACGTCGTTTCAGAGCCCATGCGGCGCGAGGGAGATCCATCAGTCCAGGCGTGGCTCGATGGTCAGGTCGCCGAGACGCTGTATCTGACAGCCATCAATCTCTCTGAACTGCTTGTCGGCGTCGACCTCTTGCGGGATGGAAAGCGCAAGCAGAGCCTGGCTCGCGCTTTGGGAGCGTTGCTCGATGGCCTGTTCGGTCCACGCATCCTGCCGTTCGACCGAGACGCTGCGCTCGTCTACGCCGGCATCGTCGGCCGTGCACGCGCTGCCGGAAAGTCGATTTGTGTGGCTGACGGCCAGATTGCCGCCATCGCGGCCGTGCACGGGTTCACCGTGGCGACACGCGATACGGCACCGTTCGTGTCGTCCGGTGTGCCGGTGATCAATCCGTGGGACGCGCATTGAGCTCGGGTTCGCCATCAGTCGAACACCTCAGGGCCAGGGACTCGGGTGCGCACTGTTCGAGGACGCAGGCAGTCGCGTCATTCGGCTTGCCTCTTCTGACGCTCCCCTGCCCCGGCCCCCGCCGCCGGAATCGTCCGCGCAAATTGCCCTGATCAGCGACGGCGGGGAACGTGTTCTGCATCTGTATCCCAACGATGGTTATTTCGCCCATCTGTCCATCTACCGGTTTGCGCTCGACCTTTGCCGCGGACGTACCGTGCTGGACGCCGGATCGGGAAGTGGCTACGGGGCGGCCTACCTGTCGCGCGAAGGCGCCCTCCAGGTAACGGCTGTCGAATTCGATGATTCCGCGGTGCTGTTCAGCCGTGCGCATTTCCCGATATCCAATCTGCAGTACCACCAGGGCAATATCTCGCAGATTGGGTCGACCCTGCCGCACTCCGCCTTCGACCTGATCTACACGTCGAACGTCGTCGAGCGCATTCAGGATGTCGCCGGTTTCTTGCGCGGTACCGTGCTCTGCCTGAAGGCTGGGGGTACGCTGGTATTCGCCGTGCCGCCGATCGTGAGTCAGGAGCGTCTGGACGACGATCTGCGCAACCCGCATCACATCAACCATTGGTTACCGCATCAGTGGCGCGATACCCCTCATTCCTGAGGACCACCCGCCGTTCCCGTGGTCATCGGCGTGCGTCGGTCGATTTGACAGACCACTGCGGGCCGTGACGCGGTCGTCGTTCGGGTACGCAGTGGGTTCGGTCCCGCCAATCGACATCCGTCACGGTCCGGTCGTGACGGAATGCACCGTTCACGGCTGCCGACCCGGCAGGCGTCGACTCTGTCACGTCGGGTTTTTTGCCGCCAGACAATCGGGGGGCTTCGCATTTGACGGGGAGGCGCCGAATTGGCCGGCGCTTGCGAGCGAGCGGACGCCACCTCCTTGCGTTGGCGCGCTCCTTGCTTAGAGAATGTCAGGGCCCCTTGAGCCGGCCCGTCCATTGAAAAGGCCCGCCATGAAACCCGAACGATTCGCCTCGAAAATGCTGCTTTCGGCACTGCTGGCGGCCGTGATTGTCGCGCCCCATGCGTCTCACGCCAGCGTCATCGGCCTGGGCGCGTTTTCAGGAAGCGCAATCGTCATCAACTTCGACACCCTGAGCGGCAGCGCGGACCTCGGCACGGGTGAGCCCATCACCACCCAGTATGCCGGGCAGGGGGTGACTTTCGGCAATGCCGCTGCCACGGCGAACACACTTCTCGGCAGCTCTATCCCGGCCTCTTCCGCGCCGAACGTGGCATTTGTCGACCAGGGATCGGGACAGGGTTCGATGCCGCCGTTGTCGCTCTTCTTTTCTGTCCCGGTCAGTCGGGTGGGAATGGATTTCGGTTCCTCCCAGGGCAGCTTCTTCACGATGGCGGCTTACGACAGTTCCGATACGCTGATCGAAACCCACGATTTCGTGGGGTCGGGCGCCGCCATTGGCCTGGCAGGGTTTGCGGGGCTGGAAGAGACCACCCCGATTGCGCGAGTCGAGCTGTCTTACCATCCGAACAGCAATCCGTCGATATCGTTCAACTTTGCGATCGACAACCTTCGGTTTGATCAGATCCCCGCAAACGACGTTCCCGAGCCGTCAACCCTGGCTCTGTCAGCACTTGCACTTGCCGGGCTGGGTGCCGCCCGCCGCCGGGCACGCCCGGGTGTTTCGGCCGATTCTGCCGCTGGCGTCGCGGCCACCTGCCAGCCGGCGCATTCGTGTAACAGCCGATCAGCAGCAGCGCCGGCGCGCCACCCGCCGGTGCATCCTGCGTCAGCCGGCCCACGGTGGTCGCTGTGATGCGCTGCGTGGGTCTCGAGGCATCGACCACCCAGGCCGCCGGCAGATCGGTCGCCATGCCCATCACCAGCAGCGTGGCCTGCACGCGCGCGGCGGCCGTGGCCGCCATGTAGAGCGCGCCACCGCCGCTGGCCAGCAGCGGGCGGGCCCACGACAGGTCGCTGCCGTCGCCGGTCTGCACCTGCGGCGTGCTCAGCACCAGCGCGCGGCGCTGGCCGCGGCGGGTCATCGGCGCGCCGATCGCGGCGTGGCCCGCCTGCGCGGCGGTGACGCCGGGTGCGATGCCAAATGCGATGCCGGCCGCGCGCAGCGCATCGATCTCTTCCTGGGCGCGGGCGAAGATCAGCGGGTCGCCGCCCTTCAGGCGCACGACCAGGTCGTCCGCATTCGGGTCGAGCGCGCGGGCGTGCTCGATCAGCAGCGCATTGATGTGGGTCTGGCGCGCACTGACGCGCCCGGCGCGCTTGCCCACCGGCACCCTCAGTGCCTGCGGCGCGAGTGCGAGGATGGCTTCGGACACCAGGGCATCGTGGATCACGACGCGGGCGCGGGCCAGCAGCTTGAGCGCCTGCACCGTCAGCAGGTCGGGATCGCCGGGGCCGGCGCCCACCAGCCAGACGCGCGGGGCGTTCTCAGCCACGAATGATCCCTGCCGCCAGCGTGCTGAACTCGCCTGGCTCCAGCAGGATCAGGCTGCCGGTGCGCGGCAGCAGCGTGTAGCTGTCGATCAGGATCGGCCGCTCGGTGCGCAGCTGCGCGCGCACCACCGCGTTCTTGCGCAGCGCCTGCGCGGGGCTGTCGATCGGCGCATGCTGGCCGCTGTTCACATCGAGGCTGGAGTGCAGCTGCTCGATACGCGCCATCAGCGTGCGCGTGCCCTGCTTGACCAGCACGCGCTGGCCGATGCGCCCGGGCCGCTCGTCCATCCAGCACAGGTCGACCTCGATGCGGTCCGACAGCACGGCCGGCTGGTCCGCATGGATCAGCACCGCGCCGCGGCCGATGTCCAGGTCGGTGTCCAGCACCAGGGTGATCGACTCGCCGGCGCTGGCCTGCAGGCGCGCATCTTCGTGCAGCAGGATGTCGGTGACGGTGGCCACGCGGGCTTCGCCCTCGACAGTGGGCTCGGCCACCGTGACCCGGTCGCCGACCGCGATGCGGCCGCTCTCGATGCGGCCCGACAGGCCGCGGAAGTCGTGCCAGCGGTCGCCGGCGGCGCGCCCGGTGGGGCGGATCAGGCCCTGCACCGGAAAGCGCAGGGCGCCTTCGCTGTCGCTCTCGTTGCGCCCGGGCAGGGTGAGCAGCAGGTCGGCCAGCAGCGGGCCGTGGTACCACGGCATGCGCTCGCCGCGGCGCGCGAGGTGGTCGCCATCGAGCGCGCAGATCGGCAGCACATGCACCTGGCTGACCGGTGCGTCGGGCTGCGCCCTGATGCCGGCTTCGATGGCTTCGATCGTTTCGCGCGCTTCGGTGAAGCGGGCCTGATCGAAGTCCACCAGGTCCATCTTGTTGACCAGGTACACCCGCTGGCGCACGCCCAGCAACGAGGCCAGCAGCGCATGGCGGCGAGTCTGCTCGAGCGGGCCGGTGCGGGCATCGACCAGGATCAGGGCCACGTCGGACTGGCTGGCCGCGCAGATCATGTTGCGGGTGTATTCGACATGGCCGGGGGAGTCGGCCAGGATGAAGCTGCGCCCGCCGAACGCGAAGTAGCGGTAGGCCACGTCGATGGTGATGCCCTGTTCGCGCTCGTCGCTCAGGCCATCGGTGAACAGCGACAGGTCGAGTTCGCCGCGGCCGCGCCGCTGCGAAGCACGGCGCAGGTCTTCGAGCACGTCGTCGTCGATGCGGTCCAGGTCGTGCAGCAGCTTGCCGATCAGCGTGCTCTTGCCGTCGTCGACGCTGCCGGCGGTCATCACCCGCAGCACCGGGGCGATGGCGGGGGCGGGGCCGGCGGATGCGGCGGGCTGTTGCGGGGCCAGGGTGCTCATCAGAAGTATCCCTCGCGCTTGCGCGCTTCCATCGAGGCTTCGGAGGTGCGGTCGTCCAGCCGGGTGGCGCCGCGCTCGCTGATGCGCGCCACCAGGGTTTCGGCCAATACGGCTTCGGTGCAGTCGGCCTGCGACAGGACCGGGCAGGTGCAGGTCATGTCGCCCACGGTGCGGTAGCGCACGCGCAGCGTGCGCACCGTTTCGCCGGCGCGCGGCGGGGTGACGTGCGTCACCGCCAGCAGCCGGTCGCCGCGTTCGATCACCTCGCGGTCGTGGGCCAGGTAGATGTCGGGCAGTGCGATGCGTTCGCGCACGATGTACTGCCACACGTCCAGTTCGGTCCAGTTGGAGATCGGGAACACGCGCAGGTGCTGTTCGGGCGCGACCCGCGCGTTGTACAGCGACCAGAGTTCGGGGCGCTGGCGGCGCGGGTCCCACTGGCCGAAGGCATCGCGATGCGAGAACACGCGTTCCTTGGCCCGTGCCTTTTCTTCGTCGCGGCGGGCGCCGCCGATCAGCGCATCGAAGCCGAACTCGGCCACCGCGTCGAGCAGGGTCACCGACTGCAGTGCGTTGCGCGAGCCCAGCGGACCGGGGTCGGCCACCTTGCCCTGCGCAATCGAGTCTTCGACCGAGCGAACGATCAGGCGCTCGCCCAGCCGCTGAGCGGTCGCGTCGCGAAAGGCGATCACTTCCGGGAAGTTGTGGCCGGTGTCGACGTGCAGCAGCGGGAACGGGAAGCCGCCTGGCCGGAAGGCCTTCTCGGCCAGGCGCAGCAGCACCAGCGAGTCCTTGCCGCCCGAGAACAGCAGCGCCGGCGTGCGGCATTCGGCCGCCGCCTCGCGCAGGATGTGGATCGCTTCGGATTCGAGCCAGTCGAGGCGGGCGCTGGCGCCTTTGGCGGCCTCCTGCACCCGCAGGGCATCGGCGTGCACACGTGCGTTCATGAAACGGTTTCCTCGGAAGTCTGGCGCGCGCCGGCGCGGCGCAGTCGGCCATCGGCGCCGACGTGCAAGCCGCACTCCTTGATCGATGCCTGCTCCCACCACCAGCGGCCGGCGCGTGGATCTTCGCCGGCGGCCACCGCGCGGGTGCAGGGGCCGCAGCCGATGCTGGGGTAGCCCTGCGCATGCAGTGCGTTGACCGGCACGTCGTGCTCGCGCAGGTAGGCCCAGACCTGCTCGTCGCTCCAGGCGGCCAGCGGGTTGAGCTTGGCGCGGGGACTGCCGTCGGCGGCGGTGTCGGTCTCGAGCTCGGTGATGCCCGCGCGTTCGCTGGACTGGCCGCGGCGCAGGCCGGTGACCCAGCCATGCTTGCCGGCGAGCGCGCGCGCCAGCGGGCGCACCTTGCGGGCGTCGCAGCAGGCCTTGCGGGCCTCGACCGAGTCGTAGAAGCCGTCGATGCCGTAACGGTGCACAAAGATCTCCACCGCCGCCGGCTCCGGCCAGATCACCCGGATGGCGGTGCCCTGCGGGCCATAGCGCCGCTGGGCCTGGGCCAGCAGGGCGTAGGTCTCGCGCGGCAGGCGTCCGGTGTCCAGCGTCACCACCTCGATGGGCAGGCGGTGGCGTGCGATCACGTCGGTGATCAGCATGTCCTCGGGGCCCAGGGAGGTGACCTGGACCAGCGGCGCATGGCGCGCGGCGGCCTCGGTCAGCAGCGCCACGAGGGCCGGGACGGCGCCGGGAGTCCCGGCCGGCGACCCGCGGGCCGCGCGGGCCACCGACCCGCCGGCCGTCCCGCCGGCCGACCCGGCGGGCGACCCGCCGGCTTCCTCCGCCGGCGCGATCGCGAATGTCTGCTCGGCGCTCATGGCGTCAGCTCGGCTGACCGCGACAGCAGGGCCAGCTTGCGCAGCACCAGCGGCGTGATGCCATCGGTGGACTCCTGGTAGGCGTCGCTGAAGGTATCGAACGCGGCCAGCGCGGCCTGCGGATCTTCGCTGGCGCGCAGCTCGAAGCTGTCGAAGCCGACGCGGCGCAGTGCATACAGCTGATCGCGCCACAGCGGGCCGATCGCGCGCAGCGGGCCGTCCCAGCCCAGGCGCCGGCGCAGCACGCTGGCGATCGAGAAGCCCCGGCCGTCGGTGGCGCTGGGGAAGTGCACCGCCACCAGCCTGGCGCTGGCCAGCACCGGCGCCAGCGCCGCGAGTTCGTCATCGGGCTGCAGCAGCAGGCCGTCCTGGCCAACGCGGCCGGCGGCACGTGCCGCAGCCACCGAACCGTCGAGCCAGGCGGTCAGCGCGAACAGCACATCGCCACCGGCGGGAATCGGCTCGCGCGCGTCGTGGACCAGCCAGGCGTCGTCGGCCAGGAGGCGCCGGGAATCAATCACTCGTTGCATATGCGCTCTCCTTGAAGGGTTCGATGCCGGTGCGTTCCAGCACGTCGATGAAGGTTTCGTCTTCGTGTTCGCGAATGGCGATGTAGCGTTCGATCATGCGTTCGATGGCCGGCGCCACCTCGGCCGAGGCCATCGACGGGCCGATCACCTTGCCGAAGGCGGCGCGCTGGCCGGGCCGGTTGCCGGCGTGGCCGCCGACCGTGATCTGGAACCATTCCTCGCCGTGCTTGTCGACGCCGAGCACGCCGATGTGGCCGACGTGATGATGGCCGCAGGAATTGATGCAGCCTGAAATCTTGATGTCCAGCGGACCGATGTCGAACCATTCGTCGGCCCGCTCGAAGCGGGCCAGCAGGTCTTGCGCGATCGGCAGCGACTTGGCGTTGGCCAGGTCGCAGAAATCGCCGCCCGGGCAGGCGATGATGTTGGTGACCATGCCGATGTTCGGCCGCGCCAGGCCGAGCGCCTGCAGCGCGCGCCAGACCTCGGGCAGGCTTGCGACCGGTACCCAGGGCAGCAGCAGATTCTGTTCGTGCGTGACCCGCAGTTCGCCGGCGCTGTGCGCCTGCGCCAGCGAGGCGATCGCGTCCATTTCGTCGGCGGTGGCGTCGCCCGGCGCCACCCCGGGTCGCTTCAGCGAGATCGACACGGCCCGGTGGCCGGCCAGCCGATGGGCGTGGGTGTTGCGCCGGATCCAGGCGCCAAAGCCCGGCAGATCGGTTGTCAGCAGTTCGGAGGCAGGGCCGCGACCGGCAAGCAGTTCGTCCAGCGAAGGCGCGTGCACGTCGGCCCGCACCGGGTCCTGGAAATGGGCGCGGATCGAAGCGATCGCTTCGGGCGTCAGCGCGGACGGGCTGGCCTCACCGCTCACCTGCCAGTCGGCATCGACCTGGCGGGTGTACTCCTCGATGCCCAGCTCGCGCACCAGGATCTTGATGCGGGCCTTGTACTTGTTGTCGCGCCGCCCGTGCAGGTTGTACACGCGCAGCATCGAGTCCAGGTAGCTCAGCAGGTCGCGCTCGGGCAGCCAGGTGCGGATGCGCTGGCCGATCACCGGAGTGCGGCCCATGCCGCCGCCGACGAAGACCTCGAAGCCGACTTCGCCCTCCTCATTGCGCCGGATGTTCAAACCGATGTCGTGGGCCTTGACCACCGCGCGGTCGGTGGTCGCGCCGGACAGCGCGATCTTGAATTTGCGCGGCAGCGCGGCGAATTCGGGATGGAAGGTCGACCACTGCCGGATCAGTTCGGCATAGGGCCGCGGATCGACCTGCTCGTCGGCGGCCACCCCGGCCAGGTGATCGACCGTGGTGTTGCGCACGCAGTTGCCCGACGTCTGGATCGCGTGCATCTGCACGGTGGCCAGGTCGGCCAGGATGTCGGGCACGCGGGCCAGTTCGGGCCAGTTGTACTGGATGTTCTGACGGGTGCTGAAGTGGCCGTAGCCGCGGTCGTATTCGCGCGCGATGCGGGCCAGCTGGCGCAGCTGGCGGGCCGACAGTTCACCGTAGGGAATGGCGACCCGCAGCATCGGCGCATGGCGCTGGATGTACAGGCCGTTCTGCAGGCGGATCGCGCGGAAATCCTCTTCCGAGAGCGCGCCGCTCAGGTATCGGGCGGTCTGGTCGCGGAACTGGGCGACGCGTTCGTCGACGAGCTGTTGATCGATAGGGTCGTAGCGATACATGGTTGAGCGTCCGCAGCAGACGCCGTCGGCAATGGCAAGGTCGCGACCTTATCGCTCCCTTGTCCCGCGTCCAACGACAAATGCGCTAGGTCAACCAAAGCCGAAGTCATATGGGTGCGCCCGGCTAATCGCGGATCTGCAGCACCATCTCGACCTCGACCGCGATCTGGTTGGGCAGCGACACCATGCCCACCGCCGAACGCGCGCCGCGGCCGCGCTCCTCGCCGAGCAGCTCGACAAAGAGATCGGAGAAGCCGTTGATCACCTTGGGCATCTCGTTGAAGTCGGGCGGGCAGTTGACCATGCCCAGGACCTTCACCACGCGCTCGATGCGATCAATCGACCCCAGCACGGAGCCGATGTTGGCCAGCATGTTCAGCGCCACCAGGCGTGCCGCGTCATAACCCTGCTGAACGGTGAGGTCGCCGCCGACCTTGCCGCAGACCGACTTGCCGTCGGGCTGGCGCGGACCGATGCCCGACATGAACAGCAGGTTGCCCACCGCCACTCCTGCAACGTAGTTGCCGATGGGCTTGGGGACCGGAGGCAGGATCAGGTTCAGGGATTGAAGGCGCTGGGTCGGGGTCATGAGGCGGTCCTTGAGTGGAGTGCTGGGCTTGGCGCCGAACCGGGTCGGCACGAGGGCATTGTCCCCGGTTTGGCTTGCGCGCAGTTTGGCATCCGCGCAGTTTGGCGCGAGCGCTGATACTGTCTCGAACCCGTTCATGAACCAAGGAGCCCTGTGTGAACGTCACCGACGAACTCATCGAAATGAACGGCCTGCGGTTTCACTATCGCGACTGGGCGCCGCAGCGCCCTGGCCTGCCCGATCTGGTGCTGCTGCACGGCTACACGGGCCATGCCCGGTCCTGGGATGCGTTGGCGGCTCGGATGACCGACCGGTACCGCGTGCTGGCCCTCGATCAGCGGGGTCACGGCGAAACGGGTTGGGCACCGCCTGACCGCTATGGCACGGACGACATGGTCGAAGACCTGCGTGTATTCGTGGCCGCATTGCGGCTTCGCTCGTTCGCGCTGCTCGGTCTTTCGATGGGCGGCGTGGTTTCGTTCCGTTATGCCGGCGCACAGCCGGCCGAGCTGTCGCGCCTGGTGATCGTCGACATTGCGCCGCGGACCGAGTCGGGCGGCATGCAGCGCATCCAGACCGGCGCTCGGTCCAATGACCGGTTCTCCAGTCGCGAGGAGGCGTTCAGCGCGGCCCGGGCAGCCAATTCGGTCGCGCCCGAGAACGAACTGCGTCACCGCGTGTTCAACAACCTGATGCGCCTGGCCGATGGCCAATGGACCTTCCGTTACGACCGTGCGCTGCGCGATCCGGCCGTGCCGAGGGTGCGGCTGCCGGAGGAGATCGGCTGGCAGTCGGTGGCCCGGATCCAGGTGCCGACCCTGATCGTGCGCGGCGCGCAAAGCGACCTGCTGTCGCCCGAAATCGCGCAGCGGATGCAAGGAGCGATTGCCGGGTCGCAGCTCGTCGAGGTGCCGAACGCGGGCCACTCGGTGCCGCTGGACAATCCGGAAGGGTTCGCCAGCGCGGTGAGGGCGTTTTTGCGGTAAATACCCCCGGCCGGCCGCGCATCGTACGATCACGCCTGTTCTTCATCGTCAGGACGACCCATGGACCTCTCCCGCTTCCCCCGCCGCCGTTACACCCTCTCGCCGACCCCGCTGGAATTCATGCCCAACTTCACCCGGGCCCTGGGCGGCCCGCAGGTCTGGATCAAGCGCGACGACATGCTGGGCCTGGCGCCCGGCGGCAACAAGACGCGCAAGCTGGAGTTCCTGGTGGCCGATGCGCTGGCCCAGGGCGCCGACACGCTGGTCACCTGCGGCGCGCCGCAGTCCAACCACTGCCGCATCACGCTGGCCGCGGCGGTGCGCGAAGGCCTGAAGTGCCGCTTCGTCATCGAGGAGCGAGTGCCCGGCAGCTTCCAGCGCGACGCCAGCGGCAACCACTTCCTGTTCCGGCTGATGGGTGTCGAGGCGATCACCGTGGTGCCCGCCGGCACCAACATGCGCGAGGCGATGCAGCGGGTGGCCGACGAGGTGACGGCGGCGGGGCGCAAGCCCTACATCATCCCGGGCGGCGGCTCCAACGCGCTGGGCGGGCTGGGCTACGTGGCCTGCGCGCAGGAGCTGCAGCAGCAGTTCTTCGAGCAGGGGGTGCGCATCGACCGGGTGGTGGTGGGCTCGGGCAGTTCCGGCACCCACGGCGGCCTGCTGGCGGGCTTTCTGGGCAACCGCATCGACATGCCCATCGTGGGCATCGGCGTCAGCCGCGATCCCGCCGACCAGGATCCGCTGGTCCATCAGGAGGCGCAGGCGGTGGCCGATCTGCTGGGCCTGGACATGAAGGTGCCGCGCGAAGCGGTGCTCAGCTTCGGCGAATACTGGCGGCCGAAGTATTCGGTTCCGAACGCGGCGATGGTCGAGGCGGTGCAGATGCTGGCGCGCACCGAGGCGATCCTGCTCGACCCGGTCTACACCGGCAAGGTGATGGCCGGCCTGATCGGGCTGTCGCGCCAGGGGTACTTCAGGCGCGATGAGAACGTGCTGTTCCTGCACACCGGCGGCGCGCCCGCGCTGCACGTCTATGAGGCCCAGTTGCTGGGCGAGGCGCCGGTGGTTGGTTGAGGAGTACAAGTCCGGCCCCTCCGGCCGGATTTTTGCCCCGGGCGCTCTTGAGGTAGATTCGAATCGCCGGGCGAGCGAGTCTCCAGTCGACGCCCCAAGACCAAGAAGGAGTCACCGTGTTTCCCGAGTACCGAGACCTGATCACCCAGCTCAAGACCACCGACCATCACTTCACCCGACTGTTCGACAAGCACAATGCGCTCGACCAGAAGATCAGGAACATGGAAACCCACGTCGAGCCGGGGACCCATGAAGAGATCGAGACGCTCAAGAAAGAGAAGCTGCTCCTCAAGGACCAGCTGTATGTGATCCTGCGCAAGGCCGGCCCGGCGCACTGAGCGCGCGCGCCCGTTCGCATGAGCCATTCCCCTGCTGCGCAGCCCCCCGGCGGCGAGCCGCCGGCCTGTCCCGGATTCGACCCCGCACCGCGCACGCCGCGGTTCCGGCTGCCCGCGCTGACCTGCGATGCCCATCACCATGTGTTCGGGCCGTATGCACGCTTTCCGATGCAGCCCGAGCGCAGCTATACGCCGCCCGAAGCGACGCTCGATGACTATCGCCGGATGTGCCGGGCGGTGGGCATCGAGCGCAGCGTGCTGGTGCATCCCAGCATCTATGGCACCGAACTGTCCTCCCTGGTCGAGACGCTGGAAGACAACCGGGACTGGATGCGGGGCGTGGCCGTCATCGACGAATCGATCAGCGATGCCGAATTGCACCGCCTCGATCGGGCCGGTGTGCGCGGCGTGCGCTTCAATGTGCTGTTCAAGGGCGGCACGCCGCTGGCCAAGGCCCGTTCGATCGCGCAGCGGATCCGGCCGCTGGGCTGGCATGTGCAGCTGCTGATCGATGTGTCGGCCCAGTCGTCGCTGTACGACGACTGGAAGGACTTTCCGGTGCCGGTGGTGATTGACCACATGGGGCATCTGGACGCCCGGCTGGGCGTGGCGCACCCGGGTTTCCAGGCCCTGCTGCGGCTGCTTTCCGAAGATCGCTGCTGGGTCAAGCTCTCGGGGGCGTATCGGATGTCCGCGCTCGGGCACCCGTATGCCGACGCGCTGCCGTTCGCGCAGGCGCTGGTGGCGGCCAATCCCCAGCGTCTGGTGTGGGGCACCGACTGGCCCCATCCCTCGGTACAGGTGATGCCCAACGACGGCGATCTGGTCGACGGCGTGCCGGAATGGCTGCCGACGGCCGCGCTTCAAACCCAGGTGTTGGTGCACAATCCGGCCCGCCTGTACGGTTTCGACTGACGACGCCGCCGCCCCAGCGGGCGGCGCGTTTCCTCCCCAAGAGCCGACTCAGTTCGGCCGTTCCCTCACGCCGGAGACACCATGAAACGATCTTTTCTCACCCTTGCCGGCGCCGCCCTGGTCGCCGCCGCCGTCGGCCAGGCCGCACCCGCGCTGGCCCAGTCCAAGCACGTGCTCAAACTGGGCTGGGTCACGCCCGACAGCCCGCAGGACCCGTACGCCACCGGCGCGCGCGCCTTCAAGCAGGCCGTCGAACGCCAGTCCAACGGCCGCATCGAGGTGCAGCTGTATCCCAATCGCCAGCTTGGCGACGAGAAGCCCATGCTGGAAGGCCTGCGCTTCGGCACCGTCGATGCGGCGGTGATCACCAACGCGGTGATCGCCCAGATCGAGCCCGGCTTCCAGGTCAACGACCTGCCGTTCCTGTATGCCAGCGAGGCGCAGGCCCACAAGGTGCTCGACGGCAAGGTCGGCGCCACGCTGGCCAAGCGTCTGGAGAGCAAGGGCATCGTCAACCTGGGCTTCATGGAGGGCGGCTTTCGCCACATGATCAACAACGTGCGCCCGGTGACCAAGCCGGACGACGTCAAGGGCGTGAAGTTCCGCGTGATGCAGAACCCGGTGTTCATCGACATGTTCGCCTCGCTGGGCGGCAACGCGGTGCCGATGGCCTGGGGCGAAACCTTCACCGCCGTGCAGCAGGGCACCATCGACGGCCTGGAGATCCCGATCGCGGTGATCGACTCGTCCAAGTACAACGAGGTCACCAAGTTCCTGTCGCTGACCAATCACACCTATTCGATGATCGCGCTGATGATCTCGAAGAAGTCGATGGACAAGCTGCCGCCCGACCTGCAGTCGGTGGTGCGCGAAGCCGGCCGCACCGCGGTCGGCGCCCAGCGCCTGGCGGCCGGCGCCAATGCCAAGAGCCTGGTCGACACGCTGACCAAAAAGGGCATGAAGGTCAATTCGGTCGGCGACATCGCGGCCTTTCGCGCCTCGGTCAAGCCGGTCTATGAGAAGTTCAAGGGGTCGATCGGCCCGGAGCTGATGAACGAGGCGCTGGCCGCGGTCAAGTGAGTCTGCTGGCCCGTTTCAACGCGCTCAGCGCACGCGCGGTGCGCGCGCTGATCGTCGTGATGGTGCTGGTGATGACCTGCGCGCTCGCCGCGCAGGTGTCGCTTCGGTACGGCCTGAACATCACGCTGTCCTGGAGCGAAGAGCTGTCGCTGGGCCTGTTCACCTGGACCGTGCTGCTCAGTTCCGCGCTGGGCGTGCACGAGGGCTATCACGTGCGCATGGCGCTGGTGCTGGACACCCTGCCCAAGGGTTCGCGCCGCGAATCCGAACGCCTGATCCACCTGGCCACCGTGGCCGTCGGCATCTTCCTGGCCTGGGCCGGGTGGCGCTATGTGGCCGATACCCGCGGCTCGGTCTCGGCGGCCATCGGTTACCCGATCGAGCTGCTGCACGCCAGCGCGTTCGTCTGCGGCGTGCTGATCGCCTTATATGCGCTCGAGTCGGCATTGAGCGGCCGTGTCGACGAACCGGCGCCGATCGATCCCGACCATGTCTGAATCCGCCCTGATCCTGTCGCTGGGCTTCGCGGTGCTGCTGATTCTGGGCGTGCCGTTTGCCATCGCGCTGCTGCTGACCACCGCCACCGTGCTGGTCGTGGCCGACATCGAGCCCATCCTGCTGGCCCAGACGCTGATCGCCGGCACCCAGTCGTTCAGTCTGCTGGCCATCCCGTTCTTCATGCTGGCCGGCGAGATCATGTCGGCCGGCGGACTGTCGCAGCGGCTGATCCGGGTCGCCGACGTGATGGTGCGCCACCTGCCGGGCGGCATGGGCCACGTCACCGTGGTGTCGGCCTGCATCTTCGCGGCCATTTCGGGGTCGGCGCCAGCGACCACGGCGGCCATCGGCGCCATCCTGATCCCGGCGATGGTCGCGCG
Organism: Burkholderiaceae bacterium; assembly: GCA_016710525.1. Taxonomy (GTDB): domain Bacteria; phylum Pseudomonadota; class Gammaproteobacteria; order Burkholderiales; family Burkholderiaceae_E; genus Quisquiliibacterium. The sequence continues at coordinate 76,168 of JADJVQ010000015.1, read as the reverse complement.
CGGCTACGACAAGGCCTTCGCGACGGCGCTGGCGGTCAGCGCCGGGGTGCTGGGGCCGCTGATCCCGCCGTCGATCGCGGCCGTCATCTGGGGCGTGATCGCCGAGCAGTCGATCGCCCGCCTGTTCATGGCCGGCGTGGGGCCGGGACTGCTGCTCGCATTGGGGCTGATGGTGATTTCATGGGTGCACGCGCTGCGCCACGACATCCCGCGCGAAAAGCGCGCCACCTGGCCCGAGGTGCGCGCGGCGCTGCGCGAAGGCATCTGGGCGCTGGCCGCGCCGCTGATCGTGCTGGGCGGCATCTACGGCGGGGCTTTCACGCCGACCGAAGCGGCCATCGTGTCGTGCGTCTACAGCCTGCTGGTGGGGGTGTTCATCGAGAAGCGCATGACCTGGCGGCAATTGCCCGAGGTGATCCTGCGCGCGATGCGCATCACCGCCGTGGTGATGTTCATCATCGCTGCGTCCACCGGCTTCGGCTGGCTGGTCGCCCAGGAACAGCTGGCGCTGCGCATGGCCGGCTGGCTCTCGGAGGGCATCTCGAAGACCTGGGTGATGCTGATGCTGGTCAACATCTTCCTGTTCCTGATCAGCGCGGTGATGGACGAGATCGCGGTGATGGTGATCGTCGGACCGCTGCTGATCGCGCTGGCGCAGAAGTTCGGCATCGACCCCATCCACTTCGGTTCGATCATCGTGACCAACGTGGCGATCGGCATGGCCGCGCCGCCGATCGGCTACTGTCTGTTCGTCGGCATGGCCATCTCGGGGCTGTCGCTGGGAGCCGTATCGCGGGCGATCTGGCCGATGGTGCTGGTGATGCTGGCGGTGCTGATGCTGACGACCTATGTGCCGGCGTTCGCGCTGTGGCTGCCGGGGCTGATCTACCGCTGAGGAGCCCGTGATCGACCACGACCTTGACCTTGTCGAGCCTGTGCTCGAGCCTCTGCTGGCCTGCCTGGATGGGCTGAGCGCGGTCGCGCGTGGCCTGCATCCGCCCGCGCTGGCGGGGCTCGTGGCCGGCTTGGCCGCGTCCGAATTCCGCCTGAAGGCCGCGGTCGCGGCCCATCCGCCCTGGCCGGCGCGCCTGTCGACGCTGGGCGCGCAGCTCGACGCGGCGGCCGGCGAAACCGCCTCGGCCATCGAAGGACTGCGTGCCGCCGTGGGGTCGGGCGAGGCCATGCCGAAGGCGTATCGGGCACTTCGGCACCTGCCGCGCGCGCTCGAGGCGCTGTATCCGCTGGCCGGGCTCATCGCTGCCGTGAACCGGTTCTTCCTCGATCCGGCCGGTCGTGACGACGAGGCGCTGCAGCGCCGGCTGCTGATCCCGGCTCCGGACCATACCGGCCTGATGGCGTTTGGCGATTCGCCCGATTCGCGAGAGGTCGTCTGGGTCTATGTGCCCGAGACCTATTCGCCCGAGCGCGCCCATCCGCTGATCATGGCGCTGCACGGCGGCGGCGGCCGCGGCCGGGCGTTCCTGTGGAGCTGGCTGCGCGATGCGCGCGCCCGGGGCGCGATCCTGGTCGCGCCGACCTCGCTGGGCTCGACCTGGTCGCTGTCCGGGGACGACGTGGACACCCCGCACCTGGCGCAGATCCTCGAGTTCGTGAGTGCGCACTGGCGGGTCGATCCCAACCGGCGGCTGCTGACCGGCATGAGCGATGGCGGCACGTTTTCCTATGTGTCCGGGCTGGAGCCCGCATCGCCCTTCACCCACCTGGCGCCTTCGTGCGCGGCCTTCCATCCGATGCTGGCCCAGATGGCTGACGCCGAGCGCCTGCGCGGGCTGCCGATCCACATCACCCATGGCGCGCTGGACTGGATGTTTCCGGTCGAGATGGCGCGCGCGGCCCGCGAGGCGTTGTCGGCGGCCGGAGCGAAGGTCAGCTATCGCGAGCTCGATGACTTGAGCCATGTGTATCCGGCGGAGCTCAATGGGGCGATTCTCGACTGGCTGGACCTCGCTGATCGGAGCGGGCGGCGCTGATCGAAAGCCCCTGCGCCGGCCGACGGCTGGCCCTCGGCGATTGGAGCGGGCGCCGCTGATCGAAAGCCCCTGCCCCGCCCGACGGCTGGCCCTCGCTGCGCGAGGGTTCCCTGCGGTGCTCGCCGTCCGGGGCGGGCGTGCAAACTCGGCCTTTCAGGCCTCAGACAAGCACGCCCGGCCGCGCTGCGCGCGGCTGCCCCCGGTCGGCTGCGCTCCTCGGCTGCGCCGACGGGTGGGGCGGGGGCTTTCGATCAGCGGCGCTTGGCGCGTTGGGTGCGTGCGGGGGGGACGCCTGGGCGTCAGGGCCGAAGGAGGGGCGTGGGGAGCGGGTCCGGCTGCGGCGGACAGGCGGTGGCGAATTTCAGTGCCCGAGGGCGCCGGCGGTTTAGAGCGGGTTCTCCACGAAGACGGTCGACCGGGGCGGCTGGCTTGGGCACACTGAGACGATGAACGCCAACGATCTGCCTGTCCCCCTGCAAGCCCTGTTCGAGGCCCAGCGCGCCGCATTCTCGGCCGCGCCGTATTCACCCTGGGAGGCGCGGGCCCATCGGCTGCGGCGGCTGCTCGATCTGATCCGCGACAACGAGGCTGCCATCAAGCAGTCCATCGACCAGGACTTCGGCGGACGGCCGGCGATCGAGACCGACGTGGCCGAGATCTGGCCCAGCCTCGCGGAGATCAAAGGCGCCCTGCGCCACGGCGCGCGCTGGATGAAGCCGCGGCGAGCCGGCGTGGGCAAGTGGTTCCTGCCGGCCTCCGGGCGGGTGATGCCGCAGCCGCTGGGCGTGGTCGGCATTCTGGTGCCCTGGAACTACCCGCTGTACCTGGCGATCGGACCGATGGCCGCGGCGCTGGCGGCGGGCAACCGGGTGATGGTCAAGATGTCCGAAGCATCGCCCGCTTTCGCCAGCTGCTTCCAGGCCCTGTGCGCGAAGGCCTTTGCCGCCGACGAGGTGGCGGTGGTCACCGGCGGCCCAGACGTGGCCGCGCAGTTCAGCGCGCTGCCCTTCGACCACCTGCTGTTCACCGGCTCGACCACGATCGGGCGCCATGTGATGGGCGCGGCGGCCCGCAACCTGACGCCGGTCACGCTGGAACTGGGCGGCAAGTCGCCCACGGTCATCACGCCCGAATACCCGATGGAGCATGCGGTTCAGCGCATCCTGGCCGGCAAGCTGATGAACGCCGGGCAGACCTGCATCGCCCCCGACTACGTGCTGCTGCCCCGGTCGCGCATCGACGAGTTCGTCGCGCAGGCGCGCCGCCAGACCCGCGCGATGGTGCCTGGCGGACTGGCCGACCCCGGCTATTGCAGCGTGGTCAACGATCGGCAGTACCAGCGGCTGACCCGCGATCTGGACGAAGCCGTGAGGCGCGGCAGCCGCGTCGAGGTGCTGTTCGACGACGCTGCCCGCGACGACGCCCGGCACCGGCTGGCGCCGACGCTGCTGATCGACCCGCCCGCCGACAGTGGGGTGATGCGCGAGGAGATTTTCGGCCCGCTGCTTCCGCTGGTGGGCTATGGCCGCATCGAGGAAGCTCTGGAGTACATCAAGGCCCGGCCGCGTCCGCTGGCGCTGTACTGGTTCGACCACGACCGGCGACGGGTCGCCCGTGCGATGGAAGAGACCCATGCCGGTGGCGTGTGCGTCAACGAGACCATCCTGCATGTTGCGCAGGAGTCGATGCCCTTCGGCGGGGTAGGGCCATCGGGCATGGGTCACTACCATGGGCAGTGGGGTTTCGCGACCTTCAGCAAGATGAAGCCGATCTTCATGCAGTCGCGGCTCAATGGCATGAAGCTGTTCCTGCCGCCTTACAGCCCGCTGGCCCGGCGGATGCTGGACCTGATGAAGCGATTCTGATCCGGGGCGGAGGCACCGCGCGCCCGGTGTAGCGGGCGCAACGCCCGGGGCCGGTTTTCGCCGGTTCCCGTTGAGTTGGCCCGCCGCTGGGCCGATAATCGGCCGCCCGCCGAATGGCGCCATCTGTCGAGGTCGGCTCTTGCCTGCCATGCCGCACCTGCAGCGGAATATCGCTCCGCTGGGGGCGCCCAGGCCGATCGGTCCGAGCACCTGGCTCGCGCTCGCGGGCCTCTGGGCCTTCACCCATCCGTGGTCCGGCATCCATCACGACGGGATCCTGTACGCGGCCCAGGCGATGCTCCATCACCTGCCGGAGGTGTTTCGCGGCGATCTGTTCTTCGCATACGGATCGCAGGACGATTACACGGTCTTCGGGCGAGCCTATGGGGCGGCGGTCGATGCCTTCGGGCTGACCGGCGCATCGCGGCTGGGGTGGGCGGTGGCGCAGCTGCTGTGGTTCGGCGTGGCGGTCGCTTGGATCGCCCGCGTCGTGCCCGCCGGCGTCCTCGTCCCGGCGGCGGCGGCGGTGTTTGCGCTGCCGGCGTTTTACAGCAGCGATCTCGTCCTGCGGGTGGCCGAGCCCTTCTTGACCGCGCGTTCCTTCGCCGAGCCTCTGGCGGCGGGCGGGCTGCTGGCCTGCCTGGCCGGGGCGCGCGCGGCAGGCGGGGCGCTGCTGCTGGCCGCCGCTGCCATCCACCCGATCATGGCGGCGCCGGCCGTGCTGGCGGGCGCTCTGATCACGTTCGAGCCGTTCTGGCGGCGGCACTGGAAGCTGCTGCTGGCGCTGGGCATCGCGGCGCTGGCGGCGGTCTGCGGACCTTTTCCGGGCCTGGGAATCGCGCGGGTCGATGAAGCCTGGTACGGGCTGCTGCGGCGCTGCAGCCCGATCGTCACCCCGGACGAATGGCGGCCCCTGGACTGGGTCCGCATGCTCGTGCCGCTGGTCGTGCTGCATCGGTGCGCCCGGCTGTCCGAGGGGCGCTGGGCGCTCGCCTGGCGGGTCATCGCGGCCTGCGGCGCGCTGGGCCTCGCGCTGACGGTCCTGGCTGCGCTCAGCCGCTGGGAACTCGGTCTGCAGGTGCAGTTCTGGCGCTTCGGCTGGATCGCCGCCTGGGTGGCGCCGCTGGCGGCGATCGGCACCGCCGCCGCGCTGCCCGGCGAGCGGGTCGCCGCCCGGCTCGCCCTGTTCGCGGCGGTTCCGGCGATCGTGCTGACCAGCCATCCCTGGCTGGAGCTGCTCTGGATGATGCCGGCGGTCTACCTGGTCAGCCTGTTCCCCCTGCTGTCGGACGACGCGGGCCGCACGCCAAGGGCACATCGCCTGGCGTTCGCCGTTTTATCACTGATAGCCGTGGCGGCCGTGGCGGCGGCGGTGCTCGTTCAGCTGGCTCTGGAAGCCGGGCGTGACCCGGACCTCACGCTCCCGGGCCTGCGGTTCGCGCTGGCCCGCGAGCATCTCGGGTGGGCCGTGCTGCCCGCGCTGGTCCTGGCGGCACCGATCGTCGCTCGTCGAACCGGTGCCGCCACGCGCCCGCAGGCCCTCGCTTGGTCGGGCGCGATCGTCATCGTGATGCTGGCGGCGCTGGCATTCGATGGCCGCGGTCCGGCACCGCGCGAGGTGGATCGGATGCTGGCGATGGGCCAGCCGAAGTGGTCGGAGGTGATCGGCAAGAGCCAGACGGTGTTGTGGCCGGAACACGCTCAGCACGTCTGGCTGGCGCTGAATCGCAGGGTCTATGCCTCACGGACCCAGCTGCCGGGCGCGGTCTTCAGCCGGGAATCCGCGATGCAGGTCAGCCGCCGGATGGCGGGTGTTGCCGCTGTCGCGGGCAGCGACGCCAGCCCGGATTTCCGGCACTTCGTGCCCCGGGACTCGCTGCCCGTGCCGAGCCGCGCCGACCTCGATGCGGCCTGCGCTCAGCCGGGTCTGGACTTCGTGGTGCTTTCCGTCGAGCTCGGGCCATTGGCCGCGCCGCCGTTTCGGGACCTCGAGACCGGCAAGGATCACTACCTGCACCGCTGCGCCGATCTGGGCTCCGAGGTGAAGTCCCTGCCAAACCCTGGCCGCAAGGCATCCTGATGAGGATTCGAGCATCGTGAAGGCCACGCCATGAACGGCGCCGAGTTCGACGTGCTGGTGATCGGCGCCGGTCCGGCCGGACTGACGGCGGCCTGGGAGCTGACCCGCAAGTCCACGCTGCGGGTCGGCATCCTGGAGGCCGATCCGGTCTATGTCGGAGGGATCAGCCGCACGCAGCGCTACAAGGGCTTCCTGTTCGACATCGGCGGCCATCGGTTCTTCTCGAAGTCGCAGGAGATCGAGCGCCTGTGGTCCGAGATGCTGCCCGGCGATTTCCTGCAGCGGCCCCGCAAGTCGCGCATCCTGTATGACCGGGCGCTGTACAGCTACCCGCTGCGCGCGTTCGAGGCGCTGCGCAATCTGGGCCTGTGGGAGAGCGTGCGCTGCGTGGTTTCGTATGGCTGGGCCCGCCTGCTGCCCACGCGCCAGCCCCGCACCTTCCACGAGTGGGTCGCGAATCAGTTCGGCGAACGCCTGTACTCGATCTTCTTTCGGACCTACACCGAAAAGGTCTGGGGCATGAGCTGCGACGAGCTGTCGGCCGACTGGGCCGCGCAGCGCATCAAGGGCTTGAACCTCGGCGCCGCGATGCTCGATGCGCTGATCCGCAGCCTCGGGCTGTCGCGCGCGAGCGGCGCGCCGGCGGGCAGGGACACGGTCAAGACCCTGATCGAGTCGTTCCGCTACCCGCGCAAGGGCCCCGGCATGCTCTGGGAAAGCGTCGCGACCACGGTGCAGGAGTCGGGCGCCCGGTTGTTCATGGGCCGCCAGGCGGTCCGGTTCACGCGCGACGAGACCACGGGCGGCTGGACGGTGGAGGTGCGGCGTGACGACGGCACGCGCGAAGTGTTTCGGGCCGCCCACGTGATCTGCTCGGCTCCGATGCGCGACGTGGTCGGCGCGGTGGCCCCTCTGCCCGTTTGCGCCGCGGCGGCGCGAACGCTGCGTTACCGGGACTTCATCACGGTTGCGCTGGTGCTGCGTGACGAAGGCGGGCTGTTCGACGACAACTGGATCTACATTCACGACACCCAGGTGCGCGTCGGGCGCATCCAGAACTTCGCCTCCTGGTCGCCCGACATGATTCCTCAGCCCGGATTCGCGTGCCTGGGGCTCGAGTATTTCTGCTTCGAGGGCGACAGCCTGTGGGACAGCTCGGATGCCGAACTGATCGGCCTGGCCACCCGCGAGATCGAGGCGCTGGGCCTGGTGTCGAAAGACCAGGTGGTCGACGGCTGCGTGGTGCGCCAGCCCAAGGCCTATCCGGTCTACGACGAGGGCTACCGCGGGGTCGTCGACGCGGTGAGGGCCGAGTTCCGCGAGCGGTATCCGACCCTGCACTTCGTCGGGCGCAACGGCATGCACAAGTACAACAACCAGGACCACGCGATGATGACCGCGGTCCTCACGGTCGAGAACATCCTCGCGGGTCGCGAACGTTTCGATGTCTGGGGCGTCAATGAAGATGCCGAATACCACGAGGAACTCCGGCCCGACCGGGCCCAGGCGCTGGAGGGCGAACGCGAGGTTCCGCAGCGCGCGGCGCGCTGAGCATGGGCGCTGAACACGGGCGCTGAACACGGGCGCTGAACACCGGCGCTGAACACCGGCGCTGAGCACCGGCGCTGCCCGCCCGGCAGTGTCCTCGCCGAAAGCAGCTTCAGCTCTCAGGTGCCGTCCGCCCTCAGGCGCCGCCGGCCGCGCGGGCGAATGCCCGATCCAGCCCTGCCACCCATCCGGCCTTGGCCGCCGCTGTCGCGAAGCTCGCCTCCAGGCTGTTGCGCAGGACCGCATAGGCGTGCCGGGCGTCCAGTTGGGGAAGTGCCTCGAAGGCCGCGGTCAGGTTCTGGTTCAGGTACCCCCCGAAGTACGCCGGATCGTCGCTGTTCAGGGTCACGCACAGCCCGGCCTCGAGCAGCGCCGGCAGGTTGTGCTGCGCCATGGTCGGGAACACGCACAGCTTGACGTTGGACAGCGGGCACACCGTCAGCGGTACCCGTGCATCGGCCAGTCGGCGCACCAGCGCGGGGCTCTCCAGGCAGCGCACGCCGTGGTCGATGCGTTCGACCTGCAGCCGATCCAACGCGCCCTCGATGTAGGCCGGCGGCCCTTCTTCGCCGGCATGGGCCACCCGGTGCAGGCCGAGCGTGCCGGCGCGCTCGAAGACTCGGGTGAACTGTTCGGGCGGGTGGCCGCGTTCGCTGCTGTCCAGGCCCACGCCGATGAACTGATGCCGGTACGGCAGCGCCGCCTCCAGCGTGGCCATCGCATCGTCTTCGCTGAGATGGCGCAGGAAGCACAGGATCAGCGTGGCGCTGACGCCCAGTTCGGCGTGGCCGCGCTGGCAGGCGTGGTGCAGGCCGCGGATCACCGTGCCGATGTCGACGCCGCGCGCGGTGTGGGTCTGCGGATCGAAGAAAATTTCGGCGTGCACGACGTTGTCGGCCGCCGCGCGCTCGAGGTAGGCCCAGGCCATGTCGAAGAAGTCGGCCTCGGTCAGCAGCACGCTGGCGCCGGCGTAGTAGATGTCCAGGAAGCTCTGCAGGTCGGTGAACGCGTAGGCGGCGCGCAGCGCCTCGACGCTCGGGTAGGCCGGCGCCACGCCGTTGCGCCGGGCCAGCTTGAAGATCAGTTCGGGCTCGAGCGAGCCCTCGATGTGGATGTGCAGTTCCGCCTTGGGGGCGGCGCGCAGCAGCGCGGGCAGGCGCTCGCGCGGGATGGCGTCGAAGTCGATGGGGTTCATGGGGGGCCTCCTTATCGCGATTGTGAATAAGATCACGCAATCGCGGTCGATGGTCGACCCGGCCGACGTGCGCGGGCACACTGCGGCCCCATGAACCTGCAACAACTGCGCTATCTGCGGGAAACCGCGCGGCGCGGCCTGAACCTCACCCAGGCCGCGGCGGCGCTGCACACCTCGCAGCCGGGCCTGTCCAAGGCCATCCGCGAGCTCGAGGACGAACTGGGCGTGCAGGTGTTCGTGCGTCACGGCAAGCGCCTGACCGCGATCACCGACGAGGGGCACGAGGTGCTGGCCATCGCCGAGCGCCTGCTGACCGAAGCCGAGAACCTCAAGTCGGTGGGCCGCGAATTGCGCGGCGCCGACACCGGCGTGCTGCGCCTGGCCGCCACCCATACCCAGGCCCGCTATGTGCTGCCGCCGGCGGTGCTGCGCCTGCGCGAGGCGTATCCGGGCGTGCGGCTGCAGTTGCGCCAGGGCAGTCCGGCGCAGATCGTGGCCATGCTGCGTGCCGGCGAGGTCGACCTGGGGGTGGCGACCGAACTGCTGGGCAAGGTCGACGAGCTCGAGAGCGAAACGCTGTTTTCGTGGCACCACTGCGTGATTGCGCCCTCGGCGCACGCGGTGCACCGGCACGAACGGCTCGACCTGGCGCTGCTGGCGCGTTACCCGCTGGTCACCTACGACGCCCAGTTTGCCGGGCGCACCAGCATCGATGCCGCGTTCACCGCGGCCGGCCTCACCCCGGACGTGGTGCTCGAGGCGGCCGATGCCGACGTGATCAAGGCCTACGCGGCGCTGGGCCTGGGGGTGGGCATCGTCACCGAGATGGCGATGCGCCCGGAGGGCGAGGGTGACCTGTGGCGCGTGCGTGCTGCGCCGACCGAGCTGTTTCCGCTGAACACCACCCGGGTGGCCTACCGCAAGGGCCGCCTGCCGCGCCGCTACGAGCGCGCCTTCATCGGCTGGCTCAAGGAAGAGGGCACGCAACTCGCGGCGCCGCGGCAACAGGGCGGGGAACTGTCCGCCCCCTCAAATCCGCCGCTGGCCGGGGACTTCCCCCGGGTCCGACGGTCCGCCCGCTAAAATCGGCTGATGAAACCTGCTGCCCTCACCCCCCGCGCCTTCACCCCTCGCCAGAGCCCGGTCTCGCCGCTCGAAGCCTCGCTGCGCGATCTGCTCGCGCGCCGCATCCTGATCCTGGACGGCGCGATGGGCACGATGATCCAGCGCTACAAGCTGTCCGAGGAGCAATACCGCGGCGCGCAGCTGGCCGACTTCGCGCACGACGTGAAGGGCAACAACGAGCTGCTCTCGCTGACCCAGCCGCAGGTGATCGCCGAGATCCACGAGGCCTACCTGGCGGCGGGCTCGGACATCATCGAGACCAACACCTTCGGCGCGACCACCATTGCCCAGGGCGACTATCACCTGGCGCATCTGGCCGCCGACATGAATCGGGCGTCGGCCCGGCTGGCACGCGCGGCCTGCGACAAGTTCAGCACGCCGGACCGGCCGCGCTTCGTGGCCGGGGCGCTGGGCCCGCAGCCCAAGACCGCGTCGATCTCGCCGGACGTGAACGACCCGGGCGCGCGCAACGTCACCTTCGACGAGTTGCGGGCGGCCTATGCCGAGCAGACCCTCGCGCTGATCGAGGGCGGAGCCGATCTGCTGCTGGTCGAGACCATCTTCGACACCCTGAACGCCAAGGCGGCGCTGTTCGCGATCGACGAGATCATGGCCGAACGCGAGGCCGCCGGCCTGCATCGTCTGCCGCTGATGATCTCGGGCACCGTCACCGACGCCTCGGGCCGAATCCTTTCGGGCCAGACGGTCGAGGCCTTCTGGAATTCGGTCCGCCACGCCCGGCCGCTCACCGTCGGCCTGAACTGCGCGCTGGGCGCGGCGCTGATGCGCCCGTACATCGAAGAGCTGTCCCGCAAGGCCGACACCTTCCTGTGCGTGTACCCCAACGCCGGCCTGCCCAATCCGATGAGCGACACCGGGTTCGACGAGACCCCGGACGTGACCTCGTCGCTGCTGGGCGAGTTCGCGCGGGCCGGCTTCGTCAATGTCGCGGGCGGCTGCTGCGGCACCACGCCCGAGCACATCGCGGCCATCGCGCGCGAAGTGGCGCCGCTCGTGCCGCGCACCGTGCCCCAGATCGCCCCGGCGATGCGCCTGTCGGGCCTGGAGCCCTTCAACATCGACGACAGCTCGCTGTTCGTCAATGTGGGCGAGCGCACCAACGTGACCGGCAGCAAGGCGTTCGCCCGGATGATCCTGGCCGGCCAGTTCGACGAGGCCCTGGCGGTGGCCCGCCAGCAGGTCGAGAACGGCGCGCAGGTCATCGACATCAACATGGACGAGGCGATGCTGGACTCCGGCGCCGCCATGTCGCGCTTCCTGAACCTGCTGGCCTCCGAGCCCGACATCGCGCGCGTGCCGATCATGATCGACAGCTCCAAGTGGAGCGTGATCGAGGCCGGCCTCAAGTGCGTGCAGGGCAAGGGCATCGTCAACTCGATCTCGATGAAGGAAGGCGAGGCCGAGTTCCTGCGCCAGGCGAAGCTTGCGCGCCGCTACGGGGCGGCGGTGATCGTGATGGCCTTCGACGAGCAGGGCCAGGCCGACACCTTCGAGCGCAAGATTTCGATCTGCGAGCGCGCCTACCGGCTGCTGGTCGAGCAGGTGGGATTTCCGGCCGAGGACATCGTCTTCGACCCGAACATCTTCGCGATCGCCACCGGCATCGAGGAGCACGACAACTACGCGGTCGATTTCATCGAGGCCACGGCCTGGATCCGCGCCAACCTGCCGGGCGCGAAGGTCTCGGGCGGGGTGTCCAATGTGAGCTTCTCGTTCCGGGGCAACGACCCGGCGCGCGAGGCCATCCACACGGTTTTCCTGTACCACGCGATCCGCGCCGGGCTCACGATGGGCATCGTGAACGCCGGCATGGTCGGCGTGTACGACGAGCTCGCCCCCGAGTTGCGCACCCTGGTCGAGGACATCGTGCTGCATCGGCCGCCCAGCCTGCCGGCCGATCTGCCGGCCGACTCGCCGGAGCGCGGCAAGAGCGCCACCGAGCGCCTGATCGAATTTGCCGCCACGCTGAAGGCGGGCGGCGCGCGCCGCGAAGAGAACCTCGACTGGCGCGGCACGCCCGAGGCGCCGGTCACCGTCGAGCGGCGCCTGGCGCACGCGATGATCCACGGCATCACGACCTTCGTGGTGCAGGACACCGAAGAGCTCTGGCAGACCATCTCGGCGCGCGGCGGACGGCCCATCGAGGTGATCGAGGGCCCGCTGATGGACGGCATGAACATCGTCGGCGACCTGTTCGGCGCGGGCAAGATGTTCCTGCCGCAGGTGGTCAAGAGCGCACGCGTGATGAAGCAGGCGGTGGCGCACCTGATCCCGCACATCGAGGCCGAGAAGCTCGCCATCGCCGCGCAGGGCGGCGACGTGTCGGCGCGCGGCAAGATCGTGATCGCCACGGTCAAGGGCGATGTGCACGACATCGGCAAGAACATCGTCACCGTCGTGCTCCAGTGCAACAACTTCGAGGTCGTGAACATGGGCGTGATGGTGCCGTGCTCCGACATCCTGGCGCGCGCCAAGGTCGAGGGCGCCGACATCATCGGCCTGTCGGGGCTGATCACGCCGTCGCTGGAAGAGATGCAGTACGTCGCGCGCGAGATGGAGCGCGACGAGTACTTCCGCCTGCGCAAGATTCCGCTGCTGATCGGCGGAGCCACCACGTCGCGGGTGCACACCGCAGTCAAGATCGCGCCCCATTATTCGGGCCCGGTGGTGTACGTGGCCGATGCCTCGCGCTCGGTGCCGGTCGCCCAGCAGCTGATCTCGCCGGATTCGCGCTCGAAGTTCGTCAGCGATCTGCTCACCGACTACGACCGGGTGCGCGGCCAGCACGCCGCCAAGAAGGGGCCGGAGCTGGTGAGTCTGGCGCAGGCCCGCGCCAACAAGCCCGCGCTCGCCTGGCGGATGCCCGCCGACGACCACCCGGGCGAGCCGCCCCATCCGCTGGTCAACTACCATCCGCCCAAGCCGCGCTTCATCGGCCGTCGGCTGTTCCGCAACTTCGACCTGGCCGAGATCGCCCGCTACATCGACTGGGGCCCGTTCTTCCAGACCTGGGACCTGCACGGCGCGTTTCCGGGCATCCTGAACGACGAGGTGGTGGGCGAGTCGGCCCGGCGGGTGTATTCCGACGGCCGGGCCATGCTCAAGCGCGTCATCGACGGCCGCTGGATCACGGCCAACGCGGTGGTGGCCTTCCTGCCGGCCAATGCCGTCCATGACGACGACATCGAGGTCTATACCGACGACTCGCGCCGCGAAGTGGCCTTCACCTGGCACAACCTGCGCCAGCAGGTGGCCAAGCGCGAGGGGGTCGACAACAAGTGCCTGGCCGACTTCATCGCGCCCAAGACGATCGATGGCGTGCCCTCGGGCATCGCCGACTACATCGGGATGTTCGCGGTGACCACCGGCATCGGCGTCGAGCGCAAGGAAAAGGAGTTTGCCGACCTGCTCGACGATTATTCGTCGATCATGCTCAAGGCGATCGCCGACCGTCTGGCCGAGGCCTTTGCCGAGTGCCTGCACGAGCGCGTGCGCAAGGACCTGTGGGGTTATGCGCCGCAGGAGCAGCTGGGCGTCGAAGACCTGATCGCCGAAAAGTACCGCGGCATCCGGCCGGCCCCCGGCTACCCGGCCTGCCCCGAGCACACCGTGAAGCGGGCGATGTTCGAGCGATGCGCTGCGACGAAATCGGCATGCAGCTGACCGAAAGCTACGCGATGTCGCCGGCGGCCAGCGTCAGCGGCTTTTATCTGTCGCATGCCCAGGCCGAGTACTTCAATGTCGGGCGCATCGGCGAGGATCAGCTCAAGGACTACGCGCATCGCGCGGGCCGCGAAGAGGAAGAGCTGCGCCGCTCGCTGGGCAGCGCGCTGGGCTGACAAGACCGGTCAGGGTGGTCTGGTCGCCCGCCCGGCCGGATTGGGCTCAAGGGCCCTGTGTGAGGGGCCGATACGACACAGAGAGCGGATGCGATGGCGCGCCGCCTTTGATTCGGATCGGAGCCTCATTCATGGATCTCTCTCAAGCTTCCCAGGCGCACGCCGATTGGAAGGTCAAACTGCGGCTCGCGATCGCCAAGCAGGAACAGCTGGACGTGAACGTCATCGCGACCGACAAGGCGTGCGCGCTGGGCAAGTGGCTGCATGGCGAAGCGCGCACGAAGTATGGCGGACTGAAGAGCTACGCCGAATGCTGCCAGCGGCATGCCGTGTTCCACCAGGAGGCGGGCGCGGTCGCCGCGACGATCAACCGGGGCGACTACACGAAGGCGTCGCAGATGCTCGATGGCGGCACCCGCTATGCGGCGGCATCGAGCGCGGTCGGATCGGCCATCCTGGGGCTGAAGAAGGAAGCGGCTCTTTGACGCCTGGAGGAGCCGCCGCAAGCGGGCGACGCTAGAACCGCAGCCGCAGCCGCAGGCCCGCGCCGAGCGCGTCGGTGCCGCTGTGCTCAGGGGCCCAGGCGGCGGCCGTCAGGACCTGCCGATCCGCCGTTCCACATTCGTCTTGATATTGGCCAGCGCCGTGGCCGCCTCGGCGTCGATGCGCTCGATCATCGCGGGCGTGGGCGCCTTGGGGCGCGCCGGATTGCGCACGGTGCGCGTGTACTTCGTGCCCGAGCCCACCGGCTCGAAGGTGTACTGGACGATGATCTCGCCGATGAAGGTCGTGTTGGTGCGCGCCACCCAGCGGTGTGGCGGATCGCATTCCAGCACGACCCAGTCGAGCAGCACTTCCTCGCGGGTGAACCATTTTTCGCGAAAGGTTTCGCCCTGGCGCAGCGGCCGGTTCTCGCAGTCGATGTCGTGCGAGGCCGCGATCCATTCGGGCCACGACTTCGGGTTGCTCACATAGTCGAAGACCGCCTGCGGCGGGGCGTCGATCAGGATGTCGTGGCTGCGTTCGAATGCGACGGTGTCGGTCATCGGGTGGTCCTGGATGTGGATGGGGGCGGCGGGTTGCCGACATGGTGCCGCACAACCTGTGCGTGCGCTGCGCGGGTTGACGGCCTGTTGCCCGGTCAAGATACTAGGCTCCCCTTCGCTGGAGCAGTGCCATGAAGATCGTCGATGCTCAGATCCACATCTGGTCCAGCGGAATGCCGAGCCATCCGCACCGCCAGATCACGTCCTTCAGCGCCGAAGAAGCGCTGCGCGAAATGGACGAAGGCGGCATCGATGCCGCGGTCATCCACCCGCCGATCAGCTGGGACCCGAACGCCAACGAGCAGGCCGAGGCCGCGGCGCGGCGCTACCCCAAGCGCTTTTGCGTGCTCGGACAGGTTCCGATCGATCGTCCGGAGGGCCGGGCCCAGCTCAAGGGCTGGCGCAACCGCTCGGGCATGATGGGCCTGCGCTATCCGCTGCTCAAGCCCGAGCAGCGGACCTGGCACATCGACGGCACCATGGACTGGGTCTGGGACGAGGCCGAGCGGCTGGGCCTGCCGGTGGCGACGATGGCCGGGCGCTTCCTGCGCGACTTCAAGGTGATCGCCGAGCGGCATCCGCGGCTGCGCCTGATCGTCGACCATCTTGGGCTCGTGCGCGACGGCCGGGACGAGGCCGCCTTCGAGCACATCGATGACCTGCTGGCGCTGGCGCGGCTGCCCAATGTGGCGATCAAGGCCACCGGGGCCCCCGGCTACTCCACCGAGGCCTATCCGTATCGGCGGCTGCACGACGGACTGCATCGCATCTTCGATGCCTTCGGGCCGCAGCGCTTCTTCTGGGGCACCGACATCACCCGCATGCCCTGCAGCTACCGGCAGTGCGTGACGATGTTCACCGAGGAACTCCCCTGGCTGTCCGGCAACGACCTCGAGTGGGTGATGGGCCGCGGCGTGTGCGAGTGGATCGGCTGGCGCGCCGGGTACGAATGACGGGGCGAGCCAGGGACGAGTGACGGGGCCTGCCGTGTACGAGTGACCGGCGCTGCCGGCCGCGCTAACCGGCGGCTGCGCTGGCGTACTTGATCGAGCAGCCGTAGGGCGTGGTCGAGGGCGTGGTGACGGCTTTGCCGGCCAGCGACTCGGTCAGGCCCGCGCGCACGTGGTTGGTCGCGCGGGCAATGTCGCCGGCGCTGGCCGAGGCCAGGCTGTCGATGGCGCCTGCGTAGACCACGGTTCCCTTCGGATCGACGATGTACAGGTGGGGCGTGGTGCGTGCGCCCCAGAGACGGCCCTGACTGCCGTTTTCGTCCATCAGCAGGGCGCTGGGCGCGGCGCGGGACTGGGTCAGCCAGGTATCGAGCTGCGGCGGGGCGAGATAGTCGACATGGTCGGTGCGGGTGGAGTTCACGGCCAGCCAGACCACGCCCCTGGCGGTGAACTCGCGCTGCAGCGCCGGCAGGTTGTCCGACACGTAGTGCTTGCGCACGAACGGGCAGTTCGGATTGGTCCACTCGATCACCACGTGGCGCCCGCGCAGCGCCGACAGCTTCACCAGATTGCCGCGGGTGTCCCGGCCGGTGAGTTCGGGGGCGGGCTGTCCGACCGGGGCTGCGGCCTGCGCGGCGCCCGACAGGACCCACGCGGCGAGCCAGGACAGTGCCAGGGCAAGGGAACGTGCGGACATGGTTCGGCTCCTTGAAGCGGGAGCGATACGATAGCCCGAGCCGGCGCCGGCCGCGTCGTGTCCCCATCGGCATCGTCGGGCCATCGCGCGGTCGTGCCGCAGTGCGAAAGCCCCTGGCGCTGGCGGGGGGGCGGTGCGCCCCGGCGGGGCGAAATGCCGGAGGCCTGGGCCAGGGCGGCGCGGCTCAGGCCCAGGCCTGCGCGCAGCCTGCGCACGCGCCCGGCCAGCAGCGCCGAGAGTTCGGTGTCGGCCAGGGAGTGCGGCATGGCGCTCAGGCGGTGACGATGTCCGCGCCCTCGGCCGGCTGCTCGTACAGCCGGCGCACCAGCGCCGCCCGCCGTGTCAGCACGGCGCGCTGGTTGACGTAGGCCTTGTCGGTGATCTCGCCGGCATCGATGCCGGGCGGCTCGGTCATCAGCAGTGCGGCGACCGCATAACTCGAAGAACCGCCGCCGGCCGCCCGCAACGCCGCCAGGCCGGCCGCGACCCGGGCGCGCACGGCCGGCGCCTGGATCACCTGCTCGGGCGTGGTGTCGGCCGGCAGATCGGCGAACTGGCGCGCCGCGACGGCATTCACGAAGACCAGCAGCCGGATGTCGCCACGGTCGTGGCCGCAGACCACGACGTCCTGCGCGATCGGCGCCATCGATTCGACCGCGCGCAGCCGCAGGCCGCCGACGTTGACCCAGGTGCCGCTGGACAGCTTGAAGTCCTCGGCCACCCGGCCGTCGAAGATCAGCCCGCGGGCCGGGTCGGCCGGATCGGCCAGCCGCACCGCGTCGCCGATCAGATAGAAGCCTTCGTCGTCGAAGGCCTTGGCGGACAGCTCCGGGTTGCGCCAGTAGCCCGGCATGATGTTGGGGCCGCGCACCCGGATCTCGTGCTTGTCGCCATTGGGCACCAGCTTCAGTTCGGTGCCGGGGATGGGCACGCCGATCACGCCGGAGCGCGGCGCCTGGAAGTGGCAGTCGGTTGCCAGGGGCGAGGTCTCGGTCGAGCCCCAGGCCGAGACCAGCGCCACGGGCTGGCCGAGGGTTGCGCTCGCCATCTCGTTGAGCGCATCCCAGAGGTGCTGGGGCAGCGCGGCCGCGGCATAGAACGCCACCTGCAGCCGCGAGAAGAACGCGTCGCGCAGCTGCGCATCCTGGCGCAGCGCGGCCACCAGCAGCTCGAAGCCGCGCGGCACGTTGAAGTACAGCGTGGGCGGCTGGTCCTTCAGGTTGCCGATGCTGGTCTCGAACAGGCCCGGCACCGGGCGCCCGCCGTCGATGTACAGCGTGCCGCCGTGGCGCAGCACCAGGTTGAAGTTGTGATTGCCGCCGAAGGTGTGGCTCCACGGCAGCCAATCGACGATCACCGGCGGCGTGTCGCCCAGGAACGGCCACAGCTGGGCCTTGGCCTGCTGGTTGGTGCACAGCATGCGGTGGGTGTTGATCACCCCCTTGGGCAGGCCGGTCGAGCCGGAGGTGAACAGCAGCTTGGCGATGGTCTGGGGCGTGACGGCCGCAAACGCCGCCCGGGCGGGGGCGACGTCGCGTGGTGCGACCAGGCTCTCGAAGGGAATCAGTCCGTGCGCGCGGGCCTGCGTGGCCGGGTCGCCCGAGCCGATGACGACCGGTGCGTCGTGCGTGCCGGCCAGCGCGGCCAGCGCGGCGGCGAAGGGCTGCGAGCGCGCCGCGTACAGCAGTCCCGGGGTCAGCTGGCCGATGATCGACTTGAGCTTGGCGTGATCGGTGGACATCAGCGAGTAGGCCTGCGACACCGAGGCGTAAGGCACGCCGGCGTGCATCGCGCCCAGCATCATCAGCGCGTGCTCGACGCTGTTGTCGGACAGCACCGCCAGCGGCCTTTGTTCCGACAGGCCCAGCTCGAGCAGGCAGGCCGCGATCCGCTCCACCTGCTCGAGCGCCTGGGCGTAGGTGACGCGGCGCCAGCCGCCCGCCGCGTCGCGCTCGGCGATGAACACGCGCTCGGGTGCTTGGGCGGCCCAGCGGACCAGCCAGTCGCCGACGCAGCGGTCGGCCGTCTGCAGGGCCACCGGAGAGCGCAGCACCAGTGCGCCGTCGGGGCGCGTTTCGGCGCTCACGCGCGGGACGGCGAACAGCTTCGCGGGATCGCGTTCGATGCGGGGCATGCCTGTCTCCTGAGGGTGGCCGATCGACGGCTGCGTTCGGTCCGTGCCGGGGAATCTACTATAAACACCAGAAGAAGTGGAGTTGTCTACTATAAGAGCAAGCGGGTGTGTATCGACAGGCCGGCGCGGGCACTGGCAACATCGCCGGGTCCGAGTTCACTCCCAGGAGAGCCGCATGCCCCGCAAGTTCGTCGATCTGTCGATCTACCTCGAGAACGACGTGTTGAGCGATCCGCCTTCGATGGTGCCCAAGATCCAGTACTTCACCCACGAACACACCTACGAGCAGATCGCCCCGTTTTTCCCCGGCCTGAAGAAGGAGGACCTGCCCGATGGCGAGGGCTGGGCTGTCGAGCGGGTGAGCCTGTCGACGCACAATGGAACCCATCTCGATGCGCCGGTGCATTTCCATTCGACGATGGACAAGGCGCTGGGCCACAAGAAGCCGGCGATCGCGATCGACGAAGTGCCCCCTGGAGTGGTGCTTCCAGCCGGGCGTGAAACTCGACTTCCGCCATTTTGCCGATGGCTATGTGGTGACCGCGGCCGACGTGCAGGCCGAGCTCGCCCGGATCGGCCACACCCTCAAGCCGCTGGAGATCGTGGTGGTGAACACGCGGGCCGGCTCGCGCTACGGCAATCCGGACTTCGTGTCGGCCGGCTGCGGGATGGGCTACGAGGCCACCATGTACCTGCTGGAGCGCGGCGTGCGGCTGACCGGCACCGATGCCTGGAGCTGGGACGCGCCCTTCGTGCACACCGCCAAGAAATACGGCGAGACCCATGACGCCTCGCTGATCTGGGAGGGCCACAAGGCCGGCCGCGACATCGGCTATTGCCACATCGAAAAGATGCACAACCTCGAGGTGCTGCCGGCCAGCGGCTTTTTCATCAGCTGCTTTCCGCACAAGATCCGCAACGCCTCGGCCGGCTGGACCCGGGCCGTGGCCATCTTCGACGATGCGCTGACCGCCTCCGCCTGAGTGCCGGGCGCCGCCTGGCTGCGGGCCTCGCTGCCCGCGCCCCGGTCCGGCCCGCCGCCCCTGCCGCCAGCGCCGCCCCCACCCCGCGGCCCCTGCCCCCTCCGCGATCCGTCGCCTGCCCGGCCCCTAATCCTTTGGTACTAGCATCCAATTCACCCGGTCGACCCGTCTAAGGACCTGTGAAGCGCAGCCAACCCCAAGCCGCCGCGCCGCACAGCCACCTACCCCCCTCAATGACGGAGTCGATCATGAACACCACCACCAACACCATCCGCACCACCCGCACCCTCGGCCAGGTCCTCACCGTGGCCGCCCTCGTCGCCGCCGCCGTGCTCTCGGCCAGCGCCGCCCACGCCGCCACGCCCTTTCGCGTGACCAACATCGAGATCAAGCCGGGCCTGGACAACATCCGCGGCCCGATCACCGCCGGCCGCTTCGCCCCCGACACCGGCAAGGCCGCCAGCTGCCCGGTGCGCTTCACCGGCGCGGTGGAAGGCGGCAAGTTCGTCTGCTCGCGGGAAGTGGTCCAGCTCTCGGACATCAAGTGCCCGGGCAACTTCCCCAACTACGTGGCGCGCACCTCGGCCAGCAGCGGCCTGGGCGACCGCGACCTGTGCGCCGCACCGGGCGCAACCTGCCCTCGCAAGGCAGCCTGGCCAACTTCCGCGACGGCGTGGACTTCGTGAAGGTGCCCTTGAACGGCGTGCGCAACGGCGTCTCGTTCGTCGCGGTGCAGTCCAACGCGACGCCCGCCGACGGCTGGCGCCTGAACCTGAACGCCAACGGCGTGGGCGACCGGTATCGCCGGGTGCTCGAGCTGTTCGCCGATCCGGTTCTGGTGGCCCGCTGAACCGCCGGACGGCGCGGTGCGCCTCCCCAGCCCGGGGCGCGCCGCCGCCGGCCAGCCCGCCGTAAGATGCTGTCGCCTGACCGATGTCCCCGGAGTGCCTGTCATGAATCCCAAGTCCCTGGTCCCCCTGATGCTCGCCGGCCTGCTGGCCGCCTGTGCCTCGCCGATCGACAAACGCACCGATCGCGAACTGGCCAGCGCGCGGGTCGGTCCGGGCGTGAGCCCCCAGCGCAACATCACCGACTTCAGCGATGGCCTGCGCTGCATGGACGAACAGCTCTTCGACTACGGCGTGCGCGATGTGTCGCTGATGCTCGAAGACCTGCAGGACAACACCCGCCGGCTGGGCGTGGGAACGCGCGACATGATGGTTTCGGCGTTTTCGGACATGACCCGGCGCAGCCGCGCGATCAGGGTCAGCACGTTCGGGCAGGACAACCAGAACGTGGTCAATTTCCTGCTGCAGCTGCAGCAGAAGAACCAGTTCGGCGTGATGCCTCAGTACGACCTGCGGGGTTCGATCACGCAGTTCGATGAAGATGTGGTCAAACGCGATGCCGGCGTCGGCTTCTTCCTGGGCAGCCTGTTCGGCCTGCGTGCCGGGCGCAGCGCCCAGGCCAATGTGCTGGGCTTCGATGCCAGCGTGATCACCGTCCCCGACCTGACCGTCGTGCCCGGCGTGAGCTCCAAGAACACCGTCGTGATCGGCCGCGAGGAGGCCGGTGCCACCGACGGCACCGCGCAGATCCGCAAGGCCGGCATCACGTTCCAGATGGCCTACACCCGCAACGATGCCACCGCGCAGGCGGTGCGCAACATGGTCGAGCTGTCGGCGATCGAACTGACCGGCAAGCTGCTGCGCCTGCCCTATTGGAAGTGCCTGAAGGTGGCGCCCGAGTCGCCCGAAGTGCTGCGCGAGACCGAAGACTGGTTCGTCTCGATGCGCGATTCGGGCGAGCGCATCCGCTTCTTCCAGGAACAGCTTCGCAACCGGAAGTTCTTCGACGGGTCCTTGTCCGGCAAGACCAGCAGCGCCTTCGAATCGGCCCTGGGCGCCTACAAGCAGGGCCTGGGGATGGCTGCCGATGCGCCGACCGACCTGGCGTTCTTCAGCGCCTTCCTGAACCGGTCGACCCCCAAGGCACCGGAACAGCCGTTCAGCACCGGCGAGCCGCCGCCGCCGGTCGCGGGCACGCCGGGCGCGGCCGGCAGCACCGCCGCGGCGGGCAGCGCGCCGGCCGCGCCGTCCGCCCCGCCGCCGCCGCGCACCGGCGCGGTGAGCCTGGCCGCCAGCAAGCCCCAGTACAAGCCGGGCGAGGCGATCACCCTGAGCGTCACCTCGACCGAACCGGGCTATGTCTACTGCTACCTGCAGAACACCGCGGGCGGCCCGATCCAGCGCTTCTTCCCGAACCGCTTCGTGCCCGATCCGCGGATCGAAGCCAACGTGCCCATGACGCTGCCGGGTGGCCAGGGCTTCAAGATTCCGGCGGCCAAGGATGCCCGGCAGCAGACGATCTCCTGCCTGGTGGCCCCGCGCGAGGTCTACCAGGACCTGCCCCCGCCGCTGCGCTGGCCCGACTTCGAGGACATCCGCCTGCGCAGCATCGGCGAAATCCAGGAAGCCTTCGAGGCCGCCGCCAAAGCCCCGATCGCCCGCGCCGAACAGATCATCGACGTGCGCAAGTGAGCCAACCCGGTAGCATGCAGCACCCCTCGCAAGGAGCCTGTCGTGGCCAGCCCCGATGCCCAGACCCTCAGTGACCTGATCGCGCGCTCCGCGCTCAAGGATCAGCGCGCCTTCAAGCAGCTCTACGATGCGACCGCGGCCAGGCTGTATCCGGTGGCCCTGCGCATCCTGCGCCGCCAGCAGCTCGCCGAGGACGTGCTCCAGGAAGCCTTCGTGAACATCTGGCAGCGCGCCGACAGCTTCGTCGGCGCCGACTGCCACCCGATGACCTGGCTCACCAGCATCGTGCGCAACCGGTCCATCGACACGCTGCGCACCCAGAAGAACGAGGTGTCGCTGACCCGGGAAGACAGCGAGAACCAGGAAGACGCGCAAATGGAGATCGAGGACGACGGACCTTCGCCGCTGCAGATGCTGGTGTCGGCGGCCGATGCGCGACAGGTGCGCCAATGCCTGGACCGGCTGGACGCCGGCCAGCGCCAGAGCATCGCGCTCGCGTTCTACCAGGGCCTGTCGCACCAGGAACTGGCCAACCATCTCGAGCAGCCCCTGGGCACGGTCAAGGCCTGGGTGCGCCGCGGCCTGGAAAAGCTCGGCCGCTGCATGCAGCACGCCGCGGCGTGAGGGGACGGCCATGAACTATTCCGATCCCGACCTGCTGGCCCGCCTGGCCGCCGATTACGTGCTGGGCACGATGCCGCCGCGCTCGCGCCGGCGCTTCGAAAAGATCGCCCTCGATTCGCCGGCCGCCCGCCGTGCGCTGCGGGTTGCCGAAGAGCAGCTGCTGCCCTTCGCCGCGCAGCTGCCCCCGCGCCAGCCGCCCGATCATGTCTGGCGCGCCATCGAGGCTCGGGTGCAGCCGGCGGCCCGCAGCTCACCGGCCGCGGCGGCATCCGCGCGCGCATCCGGCGGCTGGTGGCAGAACCTGGTGTTCTGGCGCAGCGGGGCTCTGGTGGCGCTCGGCCTGTTCCTGGCGCTGGGCGTGACGCAGTTCGGGCCGCGCTGGTGGCAGGCGACGCCCGCAACCACCGCCGGCATGGGCGGACTGGCGCAAAGTTATGTGGCCGTGCTGTCCGACACCGGCCAGGCGCCAGCCTTTCTGATCAGCGCGCAGCGCTACCAGCGCGATGTCCACATCAAGGTGCTGCGGCCCCAGGATCTGCCGCCCGGCAAGGTCCTTCGCCTGTGGGCGCTGCCCGCGGGCGGCGAGCCGCGCGCGCTGGGCGATCTGCCCGCGAAGGAGAAGGGCAAGCTCGAACTGCTGGCGTCGGCCGAAGACGTGCTGTCCAAGATTCCGTTCCTGGGGGTGTCGGTCGAAAACGCGGGAACCCCGGCCACCGGCAAGCCGGCGGGCGAGTTCATCTACCGCGGGCCCTGCGTGAAACTCTGGTGAACCGTGACCGGGCGCCTGCGGAGGCCGGTCCGGCCAGCCGCTCAGGCCGGCCAGCCGTTCAGGCAGGCTGCTGCGCCGCCCGGAGCGCGACTCAGCCCGCCGGTGACTCCACCCCGAAGGTGCTTTCGGCGATCTGGATCGTTTCGCGCACCACCGGGTAGATGTGCTGGCTCCAGCGCCGGCCGCTGAATACCCCGTAGTGGCCGGCACCGGGCTGCACGTAGTGGGTGCGCAGCCAGGGCTTGATGCTGGTGCACAGATCCTGCGCGGCGAGCGTCTGGCCGATGCCGCAGATGTCGTCGCGTTCGCCTTCCACCGTCAGCAGCGCGGTGCGGCGCATCGCCGAGGGCTGCACGATCCGGCCGCGCCAGCGCAGGTGGCCGCGGGCCAGCGAGTATTCCTGGAAGACCTTCTGAACGGTCTCGAGATAGAACTCGGCCGGCAGATCGGCGACCGCGAAGTATTCTTCATAGAACGCGCGGGTGGCTTCGACCTTGTCCTGGTCGCCGTCCACGCGATCCCGATACAACTGTGCGAAGGCGTTCAGGTGGCGGTCCAGGTTCATGCTCATGAACGCGGTGAGCTGCATGAATCCGGGGTACACGCGGCGCAGTGCGCCCGGGTAGCGCAGCGGCACCACCCCGATCAGGTTCTGCGAGAACCATTCGATCGGCCGCTCGACGGCCAGGCGGTTGACCTCGGTCGGGTTGACCCGGCAGTCGACCGGCCCGGCCATCAGGGTGACGCTGATCGGCGCCGCCGGATCGGCGTCCTCGGCCATGACCGCCGCGGCGGCAAGCGCCGCCACGCAGGGCTGGCACACCGCCAGCAGATGCGCGCCCGGTCCCATCGCGCGCAGGAACTGCATGACGTAGTCGATGTACTCGTCCAGGCCGAAATCGCCATGCATCATCGGCACCGAGCGCGCGTTGTGCCAGTCGGTGATGTAGACATCGTGATCGGCCAGCAGCGTGCGCACGGTCTCGCGCAGCAGCGTGGCGAAGTGCCCCGACATCGGTGCAACCACCAGGACCCGGGGCTGGGCGGGCCCGTCCTGCGCTTTGCGAAACCGCAGCAGCGTGCCGAAGGGCAGGGTGAGCGCCGCTTCTTCCGAGACCGCCACGTCGACCCCGCCGCTGTTCACGGTGTCCAGGCCGAAGGAAGGCCGCTGATGGGTGAGCTTGCCCAGCGCGAACACCTCGAGGGCCGCCGACAGCCGGCGCACCGAGGCATAGTCGCCCAGGCCGGTGCCGCCCTCGGCAAGCACCGGCAAGGCCGCCTCCGCCATCGTGCGAAACGGCCACATCAGGTCGGTGAAGCTTTGGTAGGTCTGGTAGATCATGCCGGAATCCATGCAAGTTCCGGTCCAGCACCGCCGTGGTGCGCCGTGCGCCTTCACGGGTCCGAATCGTGGCCGTCTGGGGGCCTGGGCTCGTCTGCGGGCATGGCACATGCCTTGCATGCACATCCGTTGCGCAATGCGGTGTCCATCACGGAGCCGGGTGCGCACCCCGCCAGGAAACCCCCCGACATGCCCGATCCCAAGAAAAAACCCGCCCGCGCCCCCGCCTCGACCCTGAGCATCAGCAGCCGCAACTACTCGTCCTGGTCATTGCGTGGCTGGCTGCTGGTGCGTTTCGCGGGCCTGGACGTCCAGGCGCAGGTGATCGCCCACGATGACCAGTCGCGCCAGGAACTGCTGCTGCTGTCGCCCTCGATCCTGGTGCCCTGCCTGACCCATGAAGGGGTGAAGGTCTGGGACACCCTCGCGATCGGCGAGTACCTGAACGAAACCTGCCCGAAGGCCGGGCTGCTGCCGGCCGATCGCGTCGCACGTGCGCATTGCCGGGCGATCGCCGGCGAGATGCACGCCGGCTTCAGCAGCCTGCGGGCGGCGCTGCCGATGAATCTGCGCGCGCACTTCCCCAAGTACAAGATCTGGGCGCGTGCCCAGGGCGACATCGAGCGGATCACCGAGATCTGGCGCGAGTGCCTCGAAACCTACGGCGGGCCCTACCTGTTCGGCGCCAAGCGCTGCCTGGCCGATGCGATGTATGCCCCGGTGTGCACGCGCTTTCGCACCTATGACGTGAAGCTCGACAAGCTCAGCGCCGGCTATTGCGAGACCATCCTGGCGATGCCCGAGATGCAGGAGTGGATAGCCGCCGCGCTGCAGGAACCCGAAGAGATCGACGAACTCGACATGGAGTTCTAGAGCGGCTGCCAGGCTTGGGGATGGGCCTATAATCGGCGGTTCGCCCCGGCCTGCCGATGTGACGACCAGGGAGTCCGCTGACCGGCGCATGCGCCGCGTCACACTCCCCACGTGATGCGCTGGCCGGCTGCCAGCGCCGTTTTCATCAGATCGAGCAGCGGCCAGGCCCTTTGCTTCAGGCTGACCCGTTTCGATCCTTCCTGTGCCGAATCCTCCTCGTCGTCCCCGTTGGCCGGTTCGGCCGTGGCCGCACCCGCCTGGTCGCGCTCGACAGCGCCCTGCAGCGCGCTGATGGCGCTGGCCAGGTGTTCGGGTTCGAACACGCCCGCCGGTGCCGGCGGCTTGCCGATGATCTTCAGCAGCCGTTCGGCCACCGGCTGGGTCATCACGACGGTGCCGGCGACTTTGCACTTGAATTCGTAGAGCATGCCCACTCCCTGTCGATGGTCCTGGTGCCAGCATAGCCTGATCGGCCTGCTGCTCCTGCTAAGTGCGGCCTGTTCGCCGGACTACAACTGGCGCGAGGTCCGCCCGGCCGACCTCGGGCTGTCGGTGATGCTGCCCGGCAAGCCGGTCTCGCTGACCCAGCGCGTGCGACTGGACGATGCCGAACTGGTCATGACCATGGCGGGTGCGAAGGCCGACGACATCCCGTTCACTGTCGCCTGTGCCGTGCTGCCCGACGAACTGGCCGGCACCCGCGAGCGGGTGCTGGCGGCCATGCGTGCGGGCATGGTGCGCAACATTGCCGGGACCGAAACGAATGCGCGCGAGGTCAGGGTCCGGCTGATCGATGCGGCGGGCGCGGCCCGCGGCGAGACCGCGGCGCTGCGCCTGGTCGCCGAGGGCAAGGTGCAGGGCCGGCCGGTGCAGATGCATGCCCTGTTCGTCGCGCAGGGCCGCCGCGCCTGCCAGGCGGTGGCGGTCGGCGAACGCCTCCCCGCCGATGAGGCCAGCGTGTTCCTCGAGTCGCTGCGCCTGATCGTCGCGGGATCCTGAGCATGGCGTTCCTCGCGGGGCGCGAGGCCCGGGTCGTGTTCGGCTGGTTCGCCTGTGCGTACTTCCTGTCGTATGCGCTGCGCTCGGTCAATGCGGTGATCGCACCGGCCTGGTCGCGCAATTCGGGCTGAGCCACGCCCAGCTCGGCGCCTTGTCGGCGGCGTATTTTCTGGCGTTTGCCATGATGCAGTTGCCGCTGGGCGTGTGCCTGGATCGCTTCGGGTCCAGGCGAACCGATGCCAGTCTGCTGCTGGTGTCGGCCACGGGTTGCGCGGTGTTCGCGCTGGCCTCGTCCACCGCCTGGCTGTGGGCCGGTCGCGCCCTGATCGGCGCCGGCGTGTGCGGCGCGCTGATGTCGGCGCTCAAGGGCTACCGATTCTGGTATCCGCCCGATCGCCAGTCGCAGCTGGCGGCGTGGATGCTGGTGGTGGGCACCGGCGGCGCGCTGCTGGCGACCGTGCCGGTCGAGCTTGCCCTGCCGCTGCTGGGCTGGCGAGGTGTGTTCGGCATCGCGGCGCTGCTGCTGGTCGCAACCGCGGGCGGCATCTGGTTCGGCGTGCCCCACGACGAAGAGCAGGCGCTGGTCCGCCCCCAGGGCAAGCAGTCGATCTGGTCCGGTTATGGCCAGGTCTATCGCGAACCCTATTTCTGGCGCTGGGGTCTGGCCGCGGTGACGATGCAGTCGAACTTCGTCGCGCTGCAAAGCCTGTGGGCCGGGCCCTGGTTCACGCAGGTGCTGGGCATGAGCCCGAAGGCCGCGGCCGGCGCGCTGTTCGTCTTCAACGCGGTGCTGCTGGTCGGCTTCCTGGGCCTGGGCTGGATCGCGCCGCGCTTCGAACGGCGCGGCTTCAGCGTGCTGCAGGTGGTGGGTGTGGGGTCGGTGGCCTTCATCGGGCTGCAGGCGGCGATCGCGTTCATCCACCAGCCCTGGGCCTGGCTGCTGTGGCTGCCGCTAGGCGTGGTCTCGACCTGCTACACGCTGGTCCAGACCCATGTGGCGATGACCTTCCCGCCGGCGCTCACCGGCCGGGCCTTCACCGGCTTCAACCTGCTGATCTTCACCGGCATCTTCCTGTGCCAGTGGCTGTTCGGCGTGTCGCTGGACCTGTTCCGGGCCAGCCTGGGCAGCGAAGTCGCGGCGTTCCAGGCGACGCTGCTGGTCTGGGTGGCGGTGCAGGCGGCGGCGCTGGGGCTGCTGCTGGCCTGGCGGGTGCCGCCGCCGGCGCCACTGCCAATCGCGCAAACCGCGGCGGGCTGAGCGCCGTCGCGATGGCGCCGGCTGTCCAGTGCACGGCGTCGCGGGCTGAACGGGTCGGACGAGGGGATGAGCCCATTCGAGAAGGTGCGGTGCTACCATGGTGTTACCTGACTCTATCCGACTGTCCACCCATGGCCGTGACCACTACCTTGAAGCTGCCGGAAGATCTGAAGGACCGCATCGCGCCGCTGGCCGCGGCACAGGGGAAGTCACCGCACGCGTGGATGGTCGATGCGTTGCAGGCGCAGGTCGCGCTGGCCGACATGCGCTCCACCTTCGTAGCGGATGCTCTGGCGGCTGCCGAACAGATCGATCAGGGCGGGGCGCTGTACGCCGGTGAAGAGGTGGCCGCCTACCTGAGGGGGGCTTGGGAGCGGGCCGCGGCCGCGCCACCCCCGGCAAAGGCCGCGCCGTGGGGCGCCAAGCCCGCTGACCGATGCCCCGCACGCTGGCGAGCGGGCCCGACCTCGAGCCTGGATTTCCTGAACGATACGCCCCGGCGGCGTCCGCCGCGGTCGAGGTGATCCTCGACGCCTTCTCCATTCTCGAACGGCATCCCTTTGTCGGGCGGCCCGTCGAAGGCCAGCTGCGCGAGCTGGTCATCTCGTTCGGCGCCTCCGGATACGTGGCCTTGTACCGTGTCCGACTGCATCTCGATCGGGTCGAGATCCTGGCGCTGCGCCACCAGCGCGAGGCGGGCTTCGGATAGCGGCCTTTGCGCTCCTGCGCGTGCGTGCGCGCCGTGACCACGCGCGCCTTTCGCGTCCTACAAGTCCCCGAACTCGCCCATCTGCCGGAACCTGCGAGCGGCCTCGAGCGCCTCGTGCATCAGCTGCGCCACGATGTCCGCGGCGGGTTTGATCGCATCGGCGAAGCCGGCCGCCGGTCCGAGCGACACGATCCCTTCTTCGACGTTGCCGCCCTCATAGACCCGTTCGATGGTGCGTGTCGACAGGATCAGGTCGCCGAACTCCCGATGGCTGCGCGCGCCTGCCGCTTCCAGGCGCTGCACTTCCCGGGCCGTCTCGTTGACCATCACCCGCCAGGTGTCGCCGATCGTGCCCAGGATGGCCATCGAGCCGTGTTCGTCGAGCTCGACGATGCGCCGCTTGAGCGCCTCGTGGGCGATGATCTCGGTGGCCACCATGAAGCGGCTGCCCATCACCACGGCATCGGCGCCCATCGCCAGCGCCGCGGTGATCTGCCGGCCGTGCCCGATGCCCCCGCCCACGACCAGCGGCACCGTCAGGCGCGACAGCGCGTAGGCCGCGTTGACGAACGAGGGCAGCTGGTTGGCGCCGGGGTGGCCGCCTTCCTCCATGCCGACCAGGCCGACCGCATCCACGCCCAGGCGCTGCGCGGTGACCGCATGGCGCACGCTGGGGCACTTGTGCAGCAGCAGGCCGCCACCGCGGTGGATGGGCTCGACGATTTCGTCGGGAGCCGATCCCGCACTCTCGAACAGCCGCACGCCTTCTTCGAGCGCGATGTCGATCCAGGCCGACACGTCGCGGTTGAAACCCGGCCGGCGCGAGATGGTCAGGTTCACGCCGAAGGGCTTGCCCGCGGTCAGTTCGCGGCAGCGGCGCAGGTCGGCCCGAAAAGCGTCCAGCGTGGCGAACGAGCGCGAGGTGACGAAGCCCATGCCGCCGGCATTGACCACCGCGGCGACGATGCCCGATTCGCCCAGGTGGTGCAGCCCGCCCAGCAGAATGGGGTGCTCGATGCCGAAGAGCTTGGTGATTCGGGTGCGAAAGCGCGCCGGGGATGCGCCCGCGGGCGGCGTCGGCGTGCCGGGGTCGCGCAAGCGCCAGTCGCGGGGTTGCCAATCGGACTCACAGGCCCACCTCGCGCAGCATCGCCGCAGTCTCGCGCTGGGCGGCGGCGTATTGCGCCGCCAGTTCATCGATGAGCTCCGCCGCCGGGCGTACCGCATCGACGCCCGACACCGAGTGCCCGGCGCTCCAGATGTCGACCCAGCGCCGGGGGCCGGCGCGCTCCTTGGCGTGGGAGCTGCGCAGTTCGAGGGCGCGCTCGGGCGTGACATTGCCGGCCATCTCCTTCGGGTCCAGGCCCGCTGCGACGATCGAGGGCCGCAGCATGTTGGTGTCCAGGCCGGTGATCGCCTGGGTCAGCATCACGTCGTCCAGGCGGCTGTCGACCAGCATCTGTTTGTAGGGCGGCTGCGCCATGCTCTCGGATGTGGCAATGAACCGGGTGCCCATCATCCCGAGGTCGGCGCCCAGCACCCGGGCGGCCCACAGCGCGGTGCCGTCGGACATGCCCCCGGCCAGCACCAGCGGCCCGTCGAACATGGCCCGCACGCCGCGCACGAACGACATGCCGTTGGCCCAGCCGGTCTGCCCGCCGGCGCCGGCGGTGAGCAGCACCAGGCCGTCGGCGCCGACCTGCAGCGCCTTTTCGGCGTGGCGCAGCGACGCGATGTCGGCGTACACCAGGCAGCCGATGTCGTGCAGCGGCTTGATCACCGCCTCGGGCGAGCCGACGCTGGCGATCACCATCTCGACCTTGTGCTTGACCAGGATCTTCACATCCTCGGCGAGCATTGCGGGATCGCGCCGCATGATGATGTTCGGGCACACCGGTGCGGTCGGCCCGTTCACGTCGGCGCAATCGCGCGCCACACGGGTCAGCCAGGCGTCGAGCTCGTCGGCCGAGCGGGCGTTGACGGTCGGGAACGAGCCGATCACGCCGTTGCGGCAGGCCGCCGAAACGAGGTCCGGGCCGGAGACGCGCAGCATTGGCGCGGCGATCAGCGGCAGCTTCAGCCGGGCGCGCAGGGAAGGGGGAAGGGCCATCGCGGTTCCTTGGAGAGGCGGGGAGAGATAGAGGCTGCAAGGCTGCTCGAAAGGCGAGGCAGGCGGGTCCCGACGCATGCGCGGGCTGCCTCAGCTGATGTTGGTCTTCATGGCGACGCCGCGATTGAGCAGCATGATCAGCGCGTCGGCAATTCTCTGCGGGTCCACCCGCTCGGGGTCGACCATGTATTGCGCGACCACGCCGCGCACCGATGCGGCCAGCAGCAGTGCGAGGGCCTCGACATCGATGTCGGGGTCGGCCTCGCCACGCTCGATCGCGACGTTCAGTTCATGAACGAAGAAGTCGACGAAACGGCGGTTCATCGTGCGCACGACTTCGAGCAGCTCCGGCATCGACGAGATCGATTCGGACCACAGCACGTGCCAGGCCCGCGACGGCGCCGGATCGTCTTCGACCAGTCCGAGGTAGCCCTGGATCGTCGCCCGGATGTTCGGCAGGCCGGGCCGGATGTGCCCGAGCTGCCGCGTGCGCCACCAGCGCACGATCTTGCCGCGAGCGCCGTGCACGACAAACGAGTACACGTGCAGCAGCAGACCCTTCTTCGACCCGAAGTAGTAATTGGGCAGGGAGTGGCTGAATCCCGACTCACGGCCGACATCGACCAGCGACAGCTTCGCGGCGCCGTGTTCGGCGATCAGCTTGATGGCAGTCAATGTCATCCGGCGGATCGCCTCCTCGCGCAGCTCCGCATTCGTGCGCGGCCGGTCTGGTGGGTCGGCCGCTTCGAGGATCGGCGCGGAAACCGCCGGGTCCGGACCTTCGCCGTCGCGCTTGGTCGCTTCGTTTTGTGACCCGATCATGGGTTCACCTCCCTGGTCCGTCGCGGCCTATTGCCGATGCATGTCGGCAAATCGCACCAGACCGTCGGGCACCACCGTCAGGCCCTTGACGTGCTTCTTCGCGACGATGGTGTCGCTGACATTGAACAGGTAGGCGTAGGGCAGCACCTCGTTGTTCAGCACCTTGGCGAACTCGGAGTAGATGGCTGCGCGCTTGGCGGGATCGGCCGTCGTCATGCCTTGCTCCAGCAGCGCGTCGGCGCGCTTGCTGACGTATCCGCCGTAGTTCTGCGACGGGTTGATGTCGGCGAAGCTCGAGTGGAAGAACGTGAACGCGTTGGTGTGCGGGTCGGCCCGCCCCGTGAAGCGATAGATCGACGCCTCGAACTGCTTGCTCGACATGTTCTGCACCAGCCGGTTCTGGTCGAAGGCTTCGAGCTGGACCTTGATGCCGACCTTTCCCCACATCTCCTGCAGCGACTGCACCAGGTGGCGCGTCGCCGGCGTGTTGTTGTAGCTCAAGGTGAACTCGACCGGCTTGCCGTACTCCTTGACCAGCGCCTGGGCCTTGGCCACGTCGAACTTCGGGTAGTCGGCCACCGGCTGCGTGATCATCGACATGCCCTTGCCGAACGGACTGTACGCCGGCGTCGAGATGCCGAAGCCCAGCGTCCGGTTCAGCAGATCGCGGTCCATCGCATGGGCCACCGCACGGCGGACCCGGATGTCGTCCAGCGGCGGCTTCTTCAGGTTCATGTAGACCCCTTCGGTTCCGAACCCGGCGGGGAAATAGACGTCGTAGCGCTTGTCGCTCTTCATCGTGGAGATGAAGTGCATCGTGGGCTGGATGATGATGTCGGTCTGGCCCGACTTGAACGCCGCTTCGCGGGTCTCGGTGTTCTGCATGCCGCGGAACACGACCCGATCGAGGTAGGGCTTGCCCTTTTGCCAGTAGTCCGGGTTGCGTTCGACCACGAAGCGGCTGTTGCGAACCCACTCGACGAACTTGAACGGACCGGTGCCCACGGGCTTGATCCCGACGCCCTGCGGGTCGGCCTTGAACGCGGTCGGCGACACCATGATCCCTGGCGCGTCGGCGAGGATGGTCGGCATCGCCGCGTTCGACGCCTTCAGGCTGATCTCGACCGTCAGCGGATCGAGCGCCTTCCACCCCTGGAAGAGGCTCAGTGTCGTCAGGCAGCGGCAACGGTTCGCCGGGTTGCTGGTGCGGTCGAGGTTGGCGACCACCGCGGCGGCGTCGAACGGCGTGCCGTCGTGGAACTTGATGCCCGGGCGCAGCTTCAGACGCCAGGTCTTCAGGTCGTCGGAAGCGGTATAGCTCTCGACCAGGAAGGGGACGGCCTGGCCCTTCGGATCGATGTCGAACAGCGACTCGTAGACCGGCGTCGAGAGCTGCCGCTCGGTGAAGGTGCCGGTGCGGATCGGGTCGACGATCGCGGGATCCTGCGCGAGGCCCACCGAGATCGTGCCGCCGGTCTTGGGCTGGGCGGCGGCGGTCGCCGCCAGCGCGAGTCCCAGCACGGTGGCAGCCAGGCGCGCGGCGCCGGTTCGCGGGCGCCGCGGATGCGGGCTCGTGGTATTGCGGATCGAGGTCATCGTATCGTCTCCCGTGTTCGTTTGTGTGGTCACGTCTGAAGGGATCGGTGTGCGCGCCGCCTCAGGCGGCGATCGTCGTGGATTGTTCGGACCGGGTATGCAGCGGATGGTGACAGGCCACGAAGTGGCCCTTCATGTCACCGACCGCGGCAATCTGCGGCTCTTCCTGCGTGCACCGGTCGGTGGCCCGCGGGCAGCGGGTTCGAAAGCGGCAGCCCGAGGGCACCGCCAGCGGCGAAGGCGTCTCGCCGCGCGGCAGCTCCGGCCGGACGGCGCGACGGCTCGGCACCAGTGAAGGAACCGACGCCAGCAGGGTGGCGCTGTAGGGGTGGCGGGGCTGCGCGTAGAGGGCGTCGGCCGGGGCGATCTCGCAGATCTTGCCGAGGTACATCACCATCACCCGGTCGCTGATGCCTTTCACGACGCCCAGGTCGTGCGAGATGAAGAGCATCGTCAGCCCGTGCGCGGCCTTCGCGTCCTCGAGCAGGTTCAGCACCTGCGCCTGCACCGACACGTCGAGCGCCGACACGGCCTCGTCGCAGACCAGCAGCTCGGGCCCCATCATCAGCGCGCGGGCGATGCTCACGCGCTGGCACTGGCCGCCGGACAACTCGTAGGAGCGGCGCGCACCGATCTGCTCCCCGTCCAGTCCGACGCTGCGCAGTGTCTCGACGGCGGCCGCGCGGCGCTGCTTCGCATCGCCGCGGCCGGCGACCAGCAGCGGCATCTGGACGACGTCGAGGATGCTGTGTGCCGGATTCAGCGACGACATCGGATCCTGGAACACCATCTGCATCCGGAATCGCAGTGCACGCAGGTGCGCGCCGCGCGCCGCGTACACCGACTGGCCGTCGAATTGCACGCTGCCGCTGTCCGGTGCCGGCAGCGCCAACAAGGCGCGGGCCAGCGTCGATTTGCCCGATCCGGATTCGCCGACGACACCCAGCGTCTCGCCCCGGTACAGCTCGAGGGAGACGTCCGACAGCGCCTGCACGCGCCGTCCGCCTTTCGCGTGGAAGGTCTTGACCAGATTGCGCGCGGTGAGCAGCGCGTCGTTGCCGGTCAGGTGTGCCGTGCCGCTACCCGCCATGTGATCCTCGTGCGCGTGTATCCATCGTCGGGTTCCTTTCAGGCGCGCGCCACGGGATGCCAGCACGCGTAGCCGTGCCCGGGCCCTGCCGATGCCCACGCCGGTTGCTGGCTGTCGCACTGCGCCGAGCGATGCGCGCAGCGCGCCGCGAAACGGCAGCCGGGCGGCGGGGCGATCAGGTCGGGCGGCTGCCCGTCGATCACCGGCAGGCGCACGTGCGAAGGGCTGTCGGTGCGCGGCACCGACTCGAGCAGGGCCTGGGTGTAGCGCATGGCCGGGTGCTGCAGGACGTCGCTCACCGTGCCGTGCTCGACGATCTGGCCGGCGTACATCACGGCGACGTCGTCGCACATCTCGGCGACCACGCCCAGGTTGTGCGTGATCAGCATCATGGCCATCGAGTGGGCGTCCTGCAGCCGGCGCAGCAGGTCGAGGATCTGCGCCTGCACCGTGACGTCGAGCGCGGTGGTCGGCTCGTCGGCGATCAGCAGCCGCGGTGCGCAGGCCAGCGCGATCGCGATCACGATGCGCTGGCGCATGCCGCCCGACATGCGGTGCGCGTACTCCCTGGCGCGCTGTTGCGGGTCGGGGATGCCGACCTCGGCAAGCAGCTCCACCGCGCGCGTGCGCGCGGCCGGCTTGGACAGGTCGGTGTGCTGCAGCAGCACCTGCTCGATCTGCCGTCCGATCGTCAGCACCGGATTGAGCGAGGTCATCGGGTCCTGGAAGATCATCGCGATCTCGCGCCCACGGACCTGGCGCATCTGCTCCTCGGACGCCTGGCGCAGGTCGCGCCCGGCGAACTCGACCCGCCCCGCGGGCTTCAACGTGCGGTCGGCCGGCAGCAGGCCGATGATGCTTCGCGCCAGCACCGACTTGCCCGATCCCGACTCGCCGACGACACCCAGCGTGCGGCCCGCCTCGAGCGTGAACGAAACGCCGTCGACCGCGCGCAGCACGCCGCGGGGCAGATCGAAATGGGTCATCAGCCCCTCGACGTTCAGCAGCGGCGCGCTCACTGGACTACCTTGCGCACGGTGTGCTCCAGGATTCGCGCTTGGGAGCGGCCCGGCGCGCTCATGCGGCCCCCGCCCGACCGTCGATGCGCTTCTGGATCTGTTCGCCGACCAGGTTCAGCGCGAAGATCGTCAGGAACAGCATCAGGGCCGGAAGGAACACCGCGTGCGGTGCGTCCATCACGCGCGACTGCTCGCTGGCCATCAGCGAACCGAGCGACGGTGCGGGCGGCGGTACGCCCAGGCCGAGGAAACTCAGCCCGGCCTCGGCGAGCGCACCCACCGCCACCAGCAGCAGCGCGTAGGCCAGCAGCGCCGGCACCAGGTTGGGCAGCAGTTCGCGGAAGATGATGCGCGCGTCGCCCATGCCGGCGGCACGTGCCGCGGTCACGAATTCGAGTTCGCTCAGACGCAGCGTGTTGGCTCGCGCGATGCGCACCACCGCCGGCGTGAACACGATGCCCAGGGCGACGATCACCTTGACCATCGCCTGGCCGGGGTAGGCCACCATCGCGATGATCAGCACCAGCGGCGGGAAGGCGAGCAGCACGTTCACCCCCATCAGGATGACGCGTTCGGCCCAGCCCCGGTAGTAGCCGGCAACGATGCCCAGCAGACCGCCCAGGGCCAGCCCGAAGGCGACCGAGCCAAGGCTCACGACCAGCGTGATGCGAAAGCCGTGGATCGTGCGCGAGAACACGTCTCGGCCGAGCGAGTCGGCGCCGACCCAGCGCGCGGCACCGGGCTTGGCCAGCATGTCGGAGAGACTCTGCGAAAGCGGGTCCGGGATGGGCAGCCAGTGCGCGGTGAGCGTCGCGGCCAGCACCAGGGCGAGCCAGACCATGGCGAGACGATGGAGCAGTGGCGTGCGTTGCATGTCACGCCCCCGCGTCGCGCAGCAGGCGCGGATCCACCAGCGCATAGACCAGGTCGGTGAGCAGGTTGATGAGAATGAACATCACCCCCACGAACAGCACGATGCCCTGGGTCATCAGGTACTCCTGCTGATACACCGACTCGACGAGCAGCTGGCCGACGCCGGGCAGCGCGAACATCGTCTCGATGATGATCGCTCCGCCCATCAGCCGACCCATGTTGATGCCGACGACCGTGATCAGGTTCAGGGACGAGGGCCGCAGGGCGTTCTCGAACAGGATCCTGCGCGTGGGCAGGCCCATGCCGCGCGCCAGCGAGATGAAGTTCTGCTGCAGCGTGCCGACCATCTCGCTGCGCAGCAGGCGCAGGTACACCGGCACCTCGGTGAGCGCCAGCGCCACCACCGGCAGCACCATGCTCTCGAGATTGGCGAGGATGCCCTCGTTCAGCGCCACGAAGCCGGTGGCGGGCAGCCAGTTCAGGTGCAGCGCGAAGATGTAGATCAGGCCCAGCGCGAGCACGAACGACGGCAGCGACAGCTTCGCGAGGCACACGAGCAGCGTGGCATGGTCGAACGTCGTGCCGCGGCGATAGGCGCTCCAGATGCCGACCGGGATCGCGATGGCCAGGGCCAGGAGCTGCGTCAGCAGGATCAGTTCGATCGTCACGGGAAGGCGCGACAGGATCACGTCCAGTGTCGGTTCCCCCGAATGGATGCCGCGCCCGAAGTCGCCCTGCAGCACGTTGCCCAGCCAGGACAGGTAGCGCTGCCACATCGGCTGGTCGAGCCCCAGTTCGGCGCGCAGCGACGCGACCCGCTCCGGCGTGGCCGAGTCGGCGAGGATCAGCAGGGCGAGGTCGCCGGGCAGCAGCGCAATCAGCAGGAAGCTGACGATCGACACCGCGATCAGTGTCGCGACGAGGTTGGCGGCTCCTCCCGCGA
Source organism: Burkholderiaceae bacterium (assembly GCA_016710525.1). Lineage (GTDB taxonomy): Bacteria > Pseudomonadota > Gammaproteobacteria > Burkholderiales > Burkholderiaceae_E > Quisquiliibacterium. The sequence continues at coordinate 39,127 of JADJVQ010000015.1, read as the reverse complement.
ATTGTCTCAAGTGCATGCGTCTGTCTCCGTGGTCGTCCGCGGGTCATGGCTCGCGGATCGGTCTGCTGGGTGGCGTGGGGCGCCGCTCCCGGTAGGGCCTGTTCGCACGACGGGACGCCCCGGCGCGTGCCTTCCCGTCGGGTGAAGGCCCTGGTCAATCGCGTTGCAGGGTGTGCACGTAGCAGACCGCGCCCACGCCGACCATGTGCGCCAGCCCCACCTTGGCGCCCTTGTGCTGACGGGCGCCTGCCGCGCCGCGCAGCTGAAGGGCGATCTCACCGATCTGTCCCACGCCGGTGGGCCCGATGGGATGGCCCATCGCAATCAGGCCGCCCGACGGGTTGACCGCGCACTTTCCGCCGATGTCCCAGGCGCCGCTCTTGAGCAGCTCGACCGCTGCGCCCGGCGCGCACAAACCCATCGCCTCGACGTACTGGACCTCCTCGACCGTGAACGCGTCGTGCAGCTCGACCACGTCGAGCTGTTCAGGCTTCAGTCCCGCCTCGCGCAGGCAGGTTTCCGTCGTTTCGGACGTGAGGTTCGCATCGAAGTTCGAGTTGTCGTCATAGACGCGCTGGCTGCGCGACGCCGAACCGGTCACGCGCACCGGCTTGTCGCCGGCGATGTTCAGCCTGCGGATCGCGTCCTCGGAGGCGATGATCACCGCCGCCGCGCCTTCGCCGACGGGCGTGCACTGCAGTGTCGTGAAGTTGCCGGCGACCGGGCGCCCGCCCAGGATCTCCTCGAGCGTGCGCACCTGCTGGCGATGCGCGTTCGGGTTCTTCGCGCCGTTTCGGTGGTTTTTCACCGCGACCCGCGCGACATCGTCGGGGTTGGCGCCCCAGCGCTGGGCGTACTGGTCCGCCAGCAGCGCGAAGTGCGTGAATGGCACGATCGCGTCGTCGGCGAGGTTGTTGATGCCGGTCATCCGCTCGGCGCGACCCCGCGGTCCGGACGTCGAGGGCTTGTCGACGCCGAGCACCAGGGCCACATCGATGAGGCCGCTGGCGACTTCGATGCATGCTTTGCGAAACGCCGCGGAGCTCGAGGCCGACGCGTTCTCGATGTGGATCAGCTCGATGCCCGAGGCGCCGAGGTGGCGCAGGATCGGCCGGCCCGGGGCCATCGGCAGCAGCGCCGTGGCGACGAACGCCGACTCGACGCTCGGGTATTCGATGCCGGCGTCCGCCAGCGCCCCGCGCACGGCCGCGAGACCGAGCGTGACGAAGGTGGTGTCGGTCAGCGGCTGGTACCGGTGCCAGCCCGCGCCGACGACGTAAACCGGGCGCAGGTCTTTTAAGGTCTTGGTCATGGCCGGCTCGCTCAGGCGGATGGGACAGGGGTGAATCGCAGGTCGACGATGGCCTCGCCGTCGTCGGCCTTGCCGACCTCGGTCAACAACCCGCGCATCCGGGTGCCGATCGGCAGCTGCTCGGCGCGGTCGCGATCGAGCAGGGAGCGCACGACCGGTCCGGCGTCCAGCCGGACCGCCACCACGACGAAGGGCGGCGTACGGTCCTTGGCGGCGTGCAGCAGCACCCTGGCCGAGGCCGTGAGCGAGCCCTCACTACGGAGCAGCGCGGGCGTGACCGCTTCACCGGTTAGGCCGCACTTTTCGCACCCATACGACTGCATCGGGAAGAACACGTAGCCGCAGCGGCATCGTCCACCTCGCAGTTCCGGAACCGACGTCGGACTTTCCGGGGTGGTGTACAGATCGGGCTTGAGGGTGCGCATGTCCGAATGCTTCCTTCTGAGCGGGATATCGAGTCGGGGCAGCATACGATCATGCTGTGTGTTGTACAAGTATCTGATCAGATTCCGGTTCGAACGAAACTATCTTGGATTTCAATCTAGTTACTTTCTTGTCGAGCTGCTAGGCTTCAGGAAACGGCTCAAGAGGAAGCGATTCCGATGCTCGATGGCGTGCGCATTCTGGAGGTGTCACGATCCCAGACCATGATGGCCGGTCGGATCCTGGCGGACCTGGGGGCCGACGTCATCGTCGTCGAGCCGCCCGGCGGTGCCGAAGGGCGCCGCCTGCCCCCGTTCCTCGGCGAGCGCGCCGGGCTCGAGCGCGGCCTGACCTGGCACGCGCTGAACCGCAACAAGCGCAGCGTGACCATCGACGTGGCCAGCTCCGACGGTCGGGACCTGTTCCTCAAGCTCGCCGAAACGGCGCAAGTCGTCATCGAAGGCGAACAGCCGCATTTCGCGTCGCTGACCCAGCGCGGCGTCGTCCACTGCGCGGTGCGTCCCTTTTCGGAAACCGGCCCGAAGCGCGCCGTCGCCTTCACCGACCGCACGGTCGTTGCGGCAGCGGGTCCCGTCTACTACACCGGCGACGGCGACCGCGGGCCGCTCACCATCCCCGTGCCGCAGGCCATGATGGAGGCGGGCGCCGAGGCTGCGGTGGCGGTGCTGGCCGGGCTGGCCGCCTGCGAGCGCGACGGCGAGGGCCAGCGCGTGGGCGTGTCGATGCGCGTGGCCGCGATGATGAGCGCGTTCTCCACGCCCTACTACGCGGGCACCCGGGAGGCCCGGCCGCAGCGCTCGTCCGAACGCCGGCCGGTGGTCGGAATCCGCGCGCCGCAGTTCTACGCATGCCGCGATGGGTTCGTGCAGGTGAATATTTCCACGGGCGGGTTCGGTGCGCTGACCCGGCGGATGACCGAGTGGGTCGCCACGCGCGTGCCGCTGGCGGCCGATGTCGTCGACACCGACTGGTCCCGGTTTCCGTACGGCGATGACGCCGATGCGGCGCGAAGGTTGCAGGCGACGATCGACGCGCTCACCCTCGCCTTCTCGACGATGACGAAATTCGCGATCGGCGACGCGGCGCGCGAGCACGGATTCTTCGCCGCGCCGCTCCTGGACATGGGTGACGTCGCCCGTTTCGCGCAGTTCCGCGAGCGCGGACTATGGGACACCCAGGCGCTGCCCGACGGCCGATCGATCGACGCGCCGGTGCGCTTCGCGCACTTCGACAGCTTTTCGATCGCGTCCGGACGCCCGGCACCTTCGCTCTCCGAGCACACGCACGAACTGCTCGCCGAGGTCGGACTGTCCGCGGATGAAATCCAGGCGCTCTTTGCGCACGGCATCGTCTGAGGAGAGGCGAATGACCGCACCGTTGACCGGCTTGCGCGTGCTCGACCTGAGCTGGGTCATGGTCGGCCCCATGACCGGTCGTTACCTCGCCGACCTCGGCGCCGATGTCATCAAGGTCGAGAGCCGCAAGCGCATCGACCCGCTGCGCACGCTCGGCCCGTTCGTGGACGCCGTTTCGCACCCGGAACGCACGCTCTCGTATCACTTCATCAATGCGGGCAAACGCGGCGTGACGATCGACCTCTCGCTCGAAGCGGGTCGCGAGGTCGTGCGCTCGCTCGCGCGCCACGTCGACGTCGTCATCGAAAGCTTCACGTCCGGCACGCTCGACCGGATGGGTCTGGGCTGGGCGAGCCTGAGTGCCGAGAACCCGCGACTCGTGATGGCCTCCACCTGTCTTTTCGGCCAGACGGGGCCGGAACGGGCGGCCGCCGGCGTCGGTACGCTGGGCGCCGCTTACTCGGGCGCGAGTCACCTGGTCGGCTGGCCGGACCGCCCGCCCACCGGCCCGTTCAGTGCGTGGACCGACTCCGTCACACCCCGCTTCGTCGTCGCCTGCCTGCTCGCGGCATTGCGCCGGCGCTCCCGGGAGGGCAAGGGGTGTTATATCGATGTCGCCCAGGCCGAGGCCGGTCTGCAGTTCCTGCTGCCCGAATACTTCCGCTTTGCCGCCAACGGCGTCGTTCCGGCCCGTCGCGGGGCCGACGTCGATCCGCACCGGTCGCCCAGCGGCACCTTCCCGTGCGCGGGCGACGACCGCTGGATCGCGATCGACGCGTCCGCCGACGCGCACTGGCGCGCGCTGCGTTCGCTCGCGGCACCGAGGCTCGACGATTCCGCATTCGACACGCTGCTCGGGCGCCTTCGCAGCCGCGAACGCCTCCATGCGGCACTCGTCGACTGGACGAAGCCGCAGCAGCGCGACGCGCTCGAACGCGGGCTGCAGAACGCCGGCATCCCGGCGCACGTCGTCGCCGACGGTGACGACCTGATCGAAGACCCCGATCTCGCGGCCGACGGCTACTACGGCCTCATCGAGGACCCGATGATCGGCTGCCAGCGCATGCGCGGCGCGCAATTCACCATCGAACCGGCGCGCACGATGCCTGTACGCCCCGCGCCTCTGATCGGCTCGTCGACCGACGAAGTGCTGCGCGAGGTCGCCGGCTTCACCGACGAGCAGATCGACGCGCTGCGGCGTGACGGTGTTCTCGTCTGACCCTTCACTGCTTCCTTCGCAGAGTTTGCCGCCATGTACCGGTTCACCGAACAGACACAGTCGATCGTCGACCTTGTCGGGCGCCTCGTCGACGAGTACCAGATGCCGCTGGAGCAGCGGGTTCTGCGCGGCGAGCGGCTCACCCGCCAGGACCGGGAGCCCGGCGTGCAGGCCGCACGCAAGCTCGGCCTGTGGGGCTTGACCGCTCCCGTCGAACACGGCGGTGCCGCCCTGTCGATGGTCGACAAGTGCGCGGTCACCGAGACGAATCATCGTTGCCTGGTGCCGATCCGATGGGGCGGCAGCGCGCTGCCGCCGCTGTACGCGCTGCAGGGCGAGCAGAAGCAGCGCTATCTGGACCCGATCATCGACGGAACGCTGCACCTGTGTTTCGCCCAGACCGAGCCCGGCGGCGGTGGCGACCCGGCGGGCGCGATCAGCACCCATGCCAGGCGCACCGATCGCGGCTGGGTCATCAACGGCTCGAAGATCTGGATCAGCAGCTTTGCCGACGCCGACCTGGTCTTCGTGCTCGCGCGAACCGAGCAGGGCAACCGCGCCGGCGGCCTGTCGATGTTCGCGGTGGCCAAGGACAACCCCGGAATGATCGCGCGCGAAGTGCCGATGCTCGGCACCTTCAAGACGCACCAGCTCACGTTTGCCGACTGCGAGGTCGACGATCTCGCCCTGATCGGCCTCGAGGGCTCGGGCTTCAAGAGCGCGCAGCACACGCTGTCCCTGGCGCGGATCGACGTCGGCGCCCGTGCGCTCGCCATCTCGGGGCGGTGCATCGAGATGATGATCGAGCACGCCAAGCAGCGCAAAGTGTTCGGCCAGGCCCTGTCGGAGCTCCAGGAAACGCAGTCCAAGATCGTGGACTCATGGGTCGAGCTGCAGCAGAACCGTCTGCTCGTCTACGCGACCGCCGAGCGCGCCGATCGCGGCGAGGACACACGGGTCGAGGCCGGCATGGTCAAGATGACCTGCACCGAGATGGCCAGCCGAATCATCGACCGTGCGATTCAGCTGCACGGCGCGGCTGGCTGCACGTACGAGCATCCGCTCGCCCATTGGTATGACCACCAGCGGATGTCGCGCATCTACGAGGGCCCGACCGAGGTCCACAAGTATCGGGTGCTCGCGCGCCGGCTGATGACGTAAGTCGCGCTGCCCCCGGTCAATGACGAATATGCAAGGAGACTCGATGTCCGAACCCGTCACGCCGCACGTTGCCCCAAGCGCGGGTCCTCGCGAACCCCCGAGCGCGGGTCCGCGCGAACCCGTCCCTCTGACCCTCGAGTATTGGGCGCAGGAGCGGCCCGACGCGGTCTCGGTTGCCGAAGCCGAGTCCGGGCGCACGCTGACCTTTGCCGAGCGCAACGCGCGCGCCGACCGGCTCGCCGCTGCGCTGGCCAGACGAGGCGTTGCGGCAGGGGACATTGTCGTCGTGCGAATTCACAACCGCCTGGAGTGGGCGGTCGTTGCCTCCGCGCTCGCCAAGCTCGGCGCCCGGCTGCTCGGCATGAACTTCCGGCTCACCGCCCCTGAAGTGAAGTTCGTCCTCAATGACAGCGGCTCGGTGGCGGTGATCTGCGACGACGCAGACCCGGCGGCGCTGCTGCCGGCGTTCGAGGGGCGCCACGCTCAAGGCCGCGGTGTCGATCGACGCGGACGCCAAGGGCTTCGAGCGCTTCGATGCGCTGCTCGCCGAGGGCGGCGACGCACGATATTTCAGTGCGGCAGATCCGCAGATGGTGATCTACACATCCGGGACCACCGGCCTTCCCAAAGGGGTGACCAAGGAACTGCAGAGGGACACGACCACGCTCGAATACCTGGCCGACGTTCGCGACCGGCGTTCCGGCGGCGCGGCCAGCGTGTACCTGGTCACGATGCCGATGCACCATGGATCGGGTCCCGCACAGATGTTCGCGGCGATGCGCAATGGCGCGAAGGCGGTGATGGTGCGCCGCTACGAGCCGCTCGTGGTGCTCGAGGCGATTGCGCAGCACCGCGTGACGCACTGGACCGGTGTTCCGACGATGTACAAGCGGATGGCCGGTCTGCCGCCCGAGGTGGTGGCCGCGCACGACCGGTCATCGATCACCGCGTTGAGCGTGGGCGCCGCGCCGGTGTCGGACGGACTGAAGGCGTGGATCATCGAGCACCTGGGCGATTGCCTCTCCGAAGGCTACGGCTCGACCGAGACCGGCATGATCAGCACGATGCCGCCGGAGCTGCAGCGCAAGAAGCCCGGTTCGAGCGGGCGCCTGTACCGGCACGTGAAAGTCGAGATCCGCGACACCGACGGCGCGAACCTGCCCGTGGGCGAGACCGGCGAGATCTGGGTCTGGACGCCGGTGAACATCGACCGCTATCTGAACGCGGCGCCGCTGGGCCCCGATACGCTCGACGCACGCGGGTTCTTTCGCACCGGCGACGTCGGCCGCGTCGATGCGGAAGGCTTCCTCTACATCAGCGACCGCGCCAAGGACATGGTCATCGTCGGCGGCGCCAACGTCTATCCGGCCGAGATCGAGCATGCGCTCGTCGCGCACCCGGCCGTGATGGACGCGGCCGTGATCGGCATTCCGGACGACGAGATGGGAGAGCGCGTGCTGGCGTTCTGCGAACTGAAGCCGGGCCGGCACGCGACGCCCGACGAACTCCTCGCGCACTGCGCATCGTCGCTGGCGACCTACAAACGTCCGCGGGAGGTCCGCATCGTGGGCGAGCTTCCCCGCAACACCGTCGGCAAGTTGCTCAAGCGCGACCTGCGCGCCCCATTCTGGAAAGACAAGGAGAGAAAAGTATGAGCACGAAAGACATGGTCAGCATGGCCGATCGCGTGGTTCTGGTGACCGGCGCCGGCCAGAACGTGGGCCGGCAGATTGCCATGCACATGGCCGAGCACGGCGCGGCCGGCGTGGTCGTCAACGACTACTTTCTCGAGCGCGCGCAGGCGGTCGCCGACGAGATCAACGCCGCCGGCGGAAACGCGATCGCGCTGCAGGCCGACGTCAGCAGCCACGACAGCGTCAAGGCGATGTTTGCGAAGGCCATCGAAAAATACGGCCGCGTCGACGCGCTGGTCAACAACGCCGGCAACGCGGGCGCCGCCGAACCCGGACGCGCGCAAGCCGTTCTACGAGACCGGTCCCGAGGTCTGGAAGACCTGGACCGGTGTGAACTTCGACGGCGTGATCAACTGCACCGCCGTGGCGCTGCCCGGCATGATCGAACGCAAGACCGGCAAGGTCGTCACGATCATCTCGGACGCCGGCCGCTGGGGCGACGCGGGCATGGAGATCTACGCCGCCGCAAAGGCGGGCGCGGCCGGATTCATGCGTTCGGTCGCCCGTGGGATGGGCCGGTACAACATCAATGCGAACTGTGTGGTGATCGGTGCGATGGGCACGCCGATGATCGAGGAACGCATGGCCAAGGACCCGGAGCGCGCCAAGCGGATCCTCGAGAAGTACATCATCCGCCGGCTCGGCAAGCCGACCGATGTGGCGAACATGGTCGTTTTCCTGACCTCGTCGGCGAGCGACTACATCACCGGTCAGGTGTATCCGGTCAACGGCGGCTTCACCTTCGCACTTTAAGGAAACAGTCATGAGCGAGAGCACGAACGAGAAGGTGCTGACCGAACGGCGCGGCCATGTGCTGGTCATCACGCTGAATCGGCCCGAGGTGAAGAACGCCTGCGATTCCGGGCTGGCCCGGGGCATGAACGCGGCCATGGACCTGCTCGACGAGACCGACGATCTGTTCGTCGGCGTGATCACGGGCGCGGGGGGCGACTTCTCCGCCGGCGCCGACCTGAAGGCCGTGGCCCGCGGCGAGCTGCGCGAGCGCATGCCGCGCGGCGGGTTCGGCCTGTTCAAGCGACCGTCGCGCAAGCCGCTGATCGCCGCGGTCGAAGGGGTCGCGGTCGGCGGGGGTCTGGAACTGTGTCTGTCGTGCGACCTGATCGTCGCTGCGCGCAACGCGCGCATGGGCTTGCCCGAGGTCCGACACAATGTGGTCGCGATCGGCGGCGGGCTCTTCCGGCTGCCCAAGCGCATTCCGTACCACATCGCCATGGAGGTGGCGCTCAGCGGCACGCTGCGCGGCCCGGAGTTCTTCGAGCGCTGGGGGCTGGTCAACCGCATCGTCGAGCCCGGGCAGGCGCTGGCCGCCGCACTCGAGTGGGCCGAAGCGCTGCTGGTCAACGGGCCGACAGCGCTGGCGGCCACCAAGGAGATCGTCTTCCAGGCGGCGAACTGGGACGACGTCGACGGCTGGGAAAAGCAGATGCCGATCGCAGCGCGGGCGATCGACTCCGAGGATCGCGTCGAGGGCCTGAAGGCCTTCGTCGAGAAGCGCAAGCCGGTCTGGAAGGGGCGCTGAGGGTCCGGTTCCGGACGGGTGGCCGTCTCAGTGATTGCGGAACACCCGCGCCGGCGATGCCGCTCGCGCCGGGGGCCGATCGACGCACAATCGGCTCCCTCATCGATGAAGGACCAGCGCACGTGCCCAAGCCTGCCGGATTCCTCGCTCCCTACCGCGTCCTCGACCTGACCGACCATCGCGGCCTGCTGGCCGGCCGCATGCTCGCGCAGCTCGGCGCCGACGTGATCCAGATCGAACCGCCGTCCGGGTCGCCGGCCCGCGCCGTCGGCCCGTTCGACGATTCGGTTCAGGAGCCCCATCGTTCTCTGTACTGGGCCGCGTACGCGGCGTGCAAGCGCGGTGTCACCTGCGACCTCGACAGCGAGGCCGGGCAGGCGCTGTTGCGCCGGCTGGTCGAGAAGGCCGACTTCGTCATCGAGTCCGAGACGCCGGGCGTGATGGCCGCGCGCGGCCTCGATCAGGCAAGCCTTCGCGCGGTGAACCCCGCGCTGATCCACGTGTCGATCACGCCGTTCGGCTCCGAGGGGCCCAAGGCCGCCTGGGCGGATTCCGACCTGATCCTGTGGGCCTCCGGCGGGCCGCTGCTGCAGGCGCGGGACGGCGATCGGCCGCCGCTGCGCATCAGCGTGCCCCAGGCCTATCTGCATGCGGCCGCCGATGGCGCGGGCGGCGCGCTGGTGGCGCACTTTGCGCGCGTGCGCACCGGCGTCGGGCAGCACGTTGACGTCTCGGTCCAGCAGAGCGTGGCCCAGGCCACGCTGTCGAGCATCCTCGCGGCGCCGATCGGCCACGAGAACTTCTCGCTGCGCGTCGAGCCGAAGAGCAAGACGCGCAAGACGCTCGACCTGAGCGGCAGCGGCGCGCGCACCCGGCGCTCGAAGTGGCAGGTGCGCGACGGGCTGGTCGAGATGCACCTCGCGCTCGGTCCCGCGGCCGGTCGCTTCACGAACAACTTCGTGGCCTGGATGCACGAGGAGGGCGCCTGCGACGAGGAGGTCGCCGCCTGGGACTGGGTGACGCTGCCGGCCCGCATCGAGAACGACGAGATCACCGAAGAGGATCTCGAGCGAGTGCGCGGCATGGTGGCGCGCTTCCTTGCCCCGAAGACCAAGGCCGAGGTGGCCGAGGTCGCGATGCGCCGCAAGCTGCTGGTCGCGCCGGTGGCCACCACCGAGGATCTCGCGAACAGTGCGCACCACGGCTCGCGGGGTTTCTTCCATACCGTACACGACGCCGCGGGCCGGTCGCTGCGCCTGCCCGGGCACTTCGCAATGGGCGTGCCGCACGGATTCGTCGCGATGACTCCGGCGCCGCTGCCGGGTCAGCACGACGACGAGGTCTACGGCGGCCTGCTCGGCATGGCGGCGGACGAGATCGCCGCACTGCGTTCCACGGGAGTGATCCGATGACCGCACCGTTCGAGGGATTGAAGGTCCTGGACCTGGCCTGGGTCGTGGCCGGGCCGGTCATCGGCCGGATGCTCGCCGACTACGGCGCGACCGTCGTGCGCGTCGAGTCCTCGCTGCGCGTCGACACCACCCGTGTGATGGGGCCGTTCCCCGGCGGGAAGATCGACACCCAGCAGTCCGGCCTGTTCGAGAACTGCAACGCGGGCAAGCTCGGCATGGCGCTCGACCTGGCTTCGGCTGGCGGGCAGCAGGTGGCACGGGACCTCGCGAGCTGGGCGGACGTGCTGGTGGAGTCGTTCTCCCCCGGCCAGATGCAGCGCTGGGGCCTCGGCTACGAGACGCTGCGTGAGGCCAATCCGGGCCTGGTCATGCTGAGCACCTCGCTGATGGGCCAGACCGGCCCCTATGCGTCCGTCGCGGGCTACGGCAACATCGGCGCCGCGCTCGCCGGTTTCCAGCAACTGGTCGGCTGGCCGGGGCAGCTGCCGATCGGGCCCTACGGCCCCTATACCGACTATGTCGGGCCGCGTTTCGGCATCGTCGCGCTGCTGGGCGCGCTCGATCACCGCAGGCGCACCGGCGAGGGCTGTCACCTCGACATCTCGCAGGCCGAGGCGGGCATGCAGTTCCTGTCTGCGCAGATCGCCGACTTCTCGATCAGCGGCCGCGTGGTCGAGCACTCCGGCAACCGCGACCCCTGGATGGCGCCGCACGGCGTGTTCGCCTGTCGTTGCGACGCGTCGGTCGGAGCGATCGCCGGCGGGCCGCCGCCGCGGGAGCCGGTCGTCGCGGGCGCCTACCCCGCCTGGGTCGCGATCGCCGCGCGCAGCGACGACGAGTGGCGCGCGATCGCGCACCTGATCGGCGGCCGGGAACTTGCGGACGACCCGCGCTTTCGGACGCTGGCCGATCGCAAGGCCCACGAGGACGCGCTCGAGGCGCTGGTCGGCGACTGGACCGCCAGCCGCAACGTCGACGAGATCGTCGAGTCGCTGCAATGGCTCGGCGTGCCCGCGCACGTGGCCGCCTCCAGCCTCGACATGGTCGAAGACCCGCAGCTGCGCGAACGCGGTCACTTCGTCGGCCTGGCCCATCCGAAGATGGGCACCAGCACGGTCGAGGCTTCGCGCTACCGTCTCTCCGGGACGCCGGGCGGTCCGCAGCGCTGCGGACCCACCACAGGGCGCGACAATGAATACGTGCTGCGCGAGATGCTCGGTTACGGGGATGACGAGATCGGGTCGCTCCGCGAGGCCGGCATCTTCAAGTAGCGCGGCATCAAGCCCGATTGAGCCCGCGCACGCTCTGGATGCCGGCAGCCAGCGCCTGCTGGAAGAGCTGGACATCCAGACCATAGGCGAACATCCGAAAGCCGATCGCATGAAAGCGGCCGGCCCAGGCCGGTGTGCTGGCCAGAGTGGCCGCGAGCTTGCCGTGGCGTTGCGCGGCCTGCCCGATCGCACGCACCGCCGCCTCGAAGGCCGGGTGCTCGAACTCGCCGGGAATGCCCATGAAGTTGGTCAGGTCCATGTGGCCGAGGAACAGCACATCGACGCCCGGCACCGCTGCGATCGCATCGACATTGGCCACGCCCTCGGGCGTCTCGATCATCGCGATCACCAGCGTGCGTGAGTGGGCCGCATCGATCTTCTCGCGTGGCGTGCCGCCGGTGTAGCCGTCGTGCGCGATCCCGAACGCGGCGCCGCGGTGCCCCAGCGGCGGATAGCGTGTCCACGACACCAGTTCGCGGGCCTGCGCGGCACTGCCCACCAGCGGCATCATCACCCCATGGGCGCCGGCGTCGAGCGCACCGGCCACGAACGAGTACTGGTGTGAAGGCACCCGCACCAGCGGCGCCACGCCCGAGCCCGCGCAGGCCGCGCACTGCGCCTTGATGGTCTCGATGCCGATGCCGCTGTGCTCCATGTCGTAGAGCAGGAAATCGGCGCCACAGGCCCGCGCCATCTGTGCCATCCCCGGCACGAAGAATTCGAACACCATCGTGCCGACCGGCTCGATGCCCTGCGCAATGCGATGCTTGAGTGTCGTCATGATCAGCGAGCTCCCGTCGGAGCCGAGGCGATCGCGTCGAGGAACTGATCGATCGCCTGGTTGAACGGCGCCGCCTGCTCGAAGTAGGCCGAGTGCCCGGCGTTCTCGATGCCCACCACCCGGGCGCCCGGCACCATCGCTGCGACCGCGTCTTCGGCGAACGGCGCAATGACGACATCTTCGCGCCCGACGATGAACAGGATCGGGCAGCCCAGTCGCGCGAGTTCCTGCGGGTGACGGGTGCGCATCGCGAAGATGCGCGCGCGGATCGCCTCGCGCGCGACCTCGCCGCGCGTCTCGTCGATGTGCCGATACAGCAGGTGCAGCGCCGGCTGCTCGCGCGCCATGCGTTCGCCGCCGGCGGCCAGGATGCCACGCGCGGCCAGGTCGGCCAGCACCGCGCCGATGCCCGCCTGCCAGGTGCTCAGCCGCGCCGCGGTGGCCTCACCGGCCAGCGCCGGATCGATCGAGCCGGTGGTGTTGGCCAGCACCAGACCGGCAAGCCGGCCCGGGTACTTGAGCCCGAACTCGACGCCGGTCCAGCCACCCATCGACTGAGCCACCAGATGGAATCGGTCGATGCCCAGGTGGTCGACCAGCGCGGCCAGGTCGTCAGCGAAATCGGCAGGGTCGGGCCCGCCGGGCACCGCTGACGACGGGCCGAAGCCGCGGTGGGCAAACGTGACGCACGTGAAGCGCGAGGCGAAATGCCCGACCTGCTGCCACCACGACAGGTGATTGCCGCCCAGCCCATGCGCGAACACCAGCGCGGGCCCGGCACCGGTGACTTCGAAATGAATCTCGGCGTCAGAACGACGCAGGCGGCCGGCGCGGCGGGCCGGGGCATGGAAGCTGTCTGTCGACATGGCGGGACGCTTTCATTGGGGGACCCTGATGGTACATTCCGGCCGCCTTTCCCGGCGCTGCGTGGGCCTGCCCCCGGCGCCCGCCGGTATCGGCCAGTCATCTCGATCCATCCCTTCTGACGCTATGCATTCGCAGGGGCGAGTATCAACATACGGCCAGGAGACATCATGACCACAGCGATCCCCGACGACGTGCGCAATGGCGCGAACCACATCCCGCTCGACCAGATCGACGTCAGCAACCCCCGCCTGTACCGCGATCACGCGCACGGGCCGTACTTCGCCCGGCTGCGTCGCGAGGACCCGGTGCACTACTGCGCCGACAGCCGCTTCGGCCCGTACTGGTCGGTCACGCGGTACAAGGACATCATGCAGGTCGACGTCGACTGGCAGACGTTCTCGTCCGACTACACGATGGGCGGCATCCAGATCCGCGATGCGCCCAAAGAGAACGTCACGGTCAATTTCATCCGCATGGATCCGCCGCGCCACGACGCGCAGCGCAAGACCGTCAGCCCGATCGTCGCGCCGGCCAACCTGGTCGAGATGGAGGCGCTGATCCGGTCGCGCACGCGCGAGGTGCTCGACGGCCTGCCGCGGGGCGAGGTGTTCGACTGGGTGCCGCGGGTGTCGGTCGAGCTCACGACGCGCATGCTCGCCACGCTGTTCGACTTTCCGTTCGAGGACCGGCATCTGCTGCCGTACTGGTCCGATGCGGCCACCGCCGACCTCGAGTCGGGCGGTCCCATCGACACCGAGGAGAAGCGCCTCGCGATCCTGCTGCAGGGCGCGGCGTACTTCAAGCGGCTGTTCGACGAGCGGGCCGTGCAGCCGCCGCGCAACGACCTGGTGTCGATGCTGGCGCACGGCGAGGCCACACGGAACATGTCGCCTCAGGAGTTCATGGGCAACGTGTTCCTGCTGATCGTCGGCGGCAACGACACGACGCGCAATTCGATGTCGGGCGGGCTGCACGCGATGATCGCGCATCCCGGCGAATGGCAGAAGCTGCGCGACGACCCGTCGCTGATCTCCAGCCTGGTGCCCGAGATCATCCGCTGGCAGACGCCGGTGCTGCACATGCGGCGCACCGCCACCCGCGACGTTGAGCTGGGCGGCAAGACGATCCGCAAGGGCGACAAGGTCGTGATGTGGTACGTGTCGGGCAATCGCGACGAAGAAGCGATCGATCGGCCGGACACGTTCATCATCGACCGCGCGCGTCCGCGTCAGCACCTGTCGTTCGGGTTCGGCGTGCACCGGTGCGTGGGCAACCGGCTGGCCGAACTGCAGCTGAAGATCCTGTGGGAGGAGATCCTGCAGCGCTTCCCGGTGATCGAGCTGGCCGGCACGCCGCAGCGCACGTTCTCCAATTTCATTCACGGCTACACGTCGCTGCCGGTGCGTATTCCGGCGTGAGCGGGTTGTTCCCTGCATCCCCACGGAGCCTGTCCTGATGACTTCCGACCCCCGTACCGCTTCGCTGGCCGCCTACTGGCGATTCTTCGCGGCGTTCAATTCACGCGAACCCGCCAGCTGGGCGGATGCCCTGAACTTTCCTCATGTCCGTGTGTCAGGCCGGGCCCCTCTGAGTCTGACGCTCACCCGCGCGGAACATGAACGGGCGATGAACTGGAACAAGCCGCTGGACAGCGGCTGGCATCACTCGGTCGGCGCTGAACCCCAGGTGCTGCATGTCAGTCCCGATGTGGTGCACATTTGCGGCGGCTGGACGCGCTTCACCGAACAGCATGCGCCGATCATGAGCAATCAGGTGACCTACATCATCACCCGCATGCGGGTCGATGGCATCGACCATTGGGGCATGCAGGCACGCTTCGGCATCGACCCGGGCAACGATAGCGAGGCGATGCCCGCCGCCGATGAGGCACTTGCGCTGGTCGACACCTATCTGGATGCCTGGAACGTGCGCGACTATGCCGGCTGCGCCGCGCTGCTGCACTATCCGGCTGCCCAGGTGCTGCCAGGAGAGATCGTGCGCCTGCCGGACGCAGCATCATTCTCGTCCCGTCTGGCCGCCGCAACCTGGCATTCGATCCGCGAACGCACGCTCGAGCCGGTCCAGACCGGCCCGACGGCGGTGAATGTCGCGATCGACATGACGCTCGCGGGCCGCGAACAGGCGGTCTTCCTGGTCACTCGGCGCGAGGGTCGTTGGGGCATCGAGGGGCGATCGATCATCGAGGCCGGCGACGGGCATTCATGACCCGTGGCCGCTGGCCCGGGGCTCAACCCACAGGACGTTCAACAAAGGAGACATCGCATGGGACCCAATCTGGTCGACTACCTGCTTTACGAGAAGGAAGACAACGGCATCGTCTGGATCAAGTTCAACCGGCCGGAGCGGATGAACTCGCTGGTCGGGACGTCCCAGATGAACGGCACCGTCGCCAAGGTGGGCGAGTACATGCGCGCCGCCGACGACGATCCCGATGTGCGGGTGATCGTCCTGACCGGCGTGGGGCGCATTTTCTGCTCCGGCGCCAATCTCGGCTCCAAGGGCGGGGCGGAGGACCTGGGACCGGAATTCCCGGGCAGTCGCGGATCGCATGAAGGCCCGGACGCGGCGCGCCAGCATTTCTTCCACGCGTTCACCAACCTGCATCGCGACATCTCGCTGATCCGCAAGCCGACGATCGCGATGATCAACGGGCCGGCGGTGGGTTCGGGCATGGACATGGCGCTGCATTGCGATGTGCGCATCGGCTGCGAGAAGACCCGTTTCGTCGCCTATCACAATGCCGGTCAGATCATCGAAAACGGCGGGTCCTACTATCTGCCGAAGATGATCGGCATCGGGCGCGCGCTGGAGTTTGCCTACACCGGCAACATGGACGCCGACACCGCCTATCGCTGGGGCATGATCAACCACCTGGTCGCGTCGGAGGAGCTGGAACAGTTCACCCGCGATCTGTGTGCGCGCATGATCGCCATTCCGCCGCTGGTGCAGTGGATCAGCAAGCGGGTGATGCGCGCGGCGCTGGACAGCACCCTTGAAACCACGATGGTGCTGACCTCCAACGCGGGCGGCATCCTGAACCAGTCCGAGGATGCCACTGAAGCGCGCAAGGCCTTCATGGAAAAGCGCAAGGGCCAGTTCAAGGGGGTCTGAACCGACGGCCTCCCCGGGCGGCCTTCGCGATGAGCGAGGACGGGTGGCTCGCGCCGATGGACGGCTGCCGATCGGTCAGGCGGATGCGTTCGCGCGCAACAGACGTGGCAGTGACCTGCCGGGGGTCGAGCCCGGGAACAGCGCAGGTGCTGCGCGGTCCGGGTCGAGTCCGAACGTTTCGGCACACACCGATGCAATCAGCGTGTTCAAGCCCAGGGTCGGCCTGAGATCGCGCCCGTCCAGCAGGTTCGCCGGGGCAAGGCCCGGCCAGTCGGCCACGACTCTGCCGCCCTGCACGGCGCCGCCCGCCAGCAGGGCCGCCGCACCGGTGCCGTGATCGGTGCCGTTCGTGCCGTTGGCAGCCACGGTGCGTCCGAACTCGGTGGCGACGAGGATCACGGTATTGGACCATTCGGATCCCAGCCCTTCCTGCAGTCCCGCGATCAGGCTGTCGAGCCCCTTGAGCTGGCCGGCAAGGCGCGCGGCCTGCGCGCTGTGCGTATCCCAGCCGCTGGTCTCGATCATGGCAAGGCGCGGGCCGTCCGCGCGGGCCAGGAAGCCTGCCGCCATCCGGCCCAGTGCACCGGGGTCCTGCCGGTTACCACCGCCGCCTGCACCGGCAGCCATGCCGCGCGCCTCGAGCGCGGAGGCCCAGAGTCCGTGAAGCTGGGCGTCGTTCGCGTAGAGCTGCTCCACGCGCGCCATCAGGTCGTCGTCGGCCTGGGGCAGCGTCGAGGGCATATAGGTTGCGACCTCGACCGCGCCGCGCAGCGCCAGCGGCACCGCGGGCGAAAACGCAATCGCGTCCTTGCCCCTGCGCGGCAGCAGGGCCAGAAGGCGGTTCATCCAGCCGTCCTTCACCTGGTACGGGGCCTGTCCACCGGTTTCGAGCACGTTCTGCCCGTCGAAGTGCGATCGATCGCGGTAGGGCGAGGCGACGGCGTGGAAGCCGTTTGCCTGCCCGGCGGCGAACAGCTCGCGCAGCTTCGGCAGCGAGGGATGCAGGGCGAAGCTGCCGTCCAGCTTCAGCGTGCTCTCGGCATCGATGGCGAGCGCGCCGCGCAGGCTGGCATAGGCCGGCTCGGCATACGGGATCAGGGTGTTCAGGCCATCGGCCGCGCCGCGCTGGATGATGAAGATGAAGCGCCGCTCGGTGGCTGCCCGGGCAAACAGCACGGGCGAGGCCGTCCACAAGGCGAGGGTGCCCAGGAAGCTGCGTCGGTCCAGATGCACGCTCATCTCCTCAGGAATTCCGGCGAGACCAGCAGCAGCGCGAGCGCCGTGCTTGCGCTTTCGGCGCGCGCGATGGCGCCGGCGGTGGCCTCGCTGAGGTCGCCGGGCAGCACCCGCGGCGCGAGCAGGCGTGCATCGACGCCGTTGCCGGCTTGCGCGGCGATGCGCTGGGCGACCTCCACACGGCGCAGCAGCGCATCGGGCGCGGCCCAGGTGGCAACCCGGTCGTCATAGCCGGCCGGTGAACCGGGCCGCCACACCGGCTGGCCGAGCTGGTTCATCAGGTTCACCGCCTGAGCCGACGGCATTTCCTGCCGTCCGATGGCGCGCTGAGCCGAGATGGCCCACTCCCAGGGCGATTTGAACTTGACGTTCCCGGAGCGCCACGCCTGCGGGGCAGCCACCAGCTCTCGGTAGAGGCTGGGCAGGTCGCCGCCGGTGCGGCGCGAAAGTCTCCGCCAGCCGCTGCACGAGTGCCGGCGGATCGTCGGCAATGAAGTGACGCGCCAGCTTCGTCACCAGATGGTGCGCCGTCGCGGGCGACGAGACCAGGTCGTGGATGATCGCCCGGGCCTGCTGCTCGCCCGCGTCGGCGTAACTGCGGCCGAGCACCGTCCGTGTGCCGGGTTCATGGAGCGCGGGCACGAAGCGAAACGTCGCGGTGGCGTCCTGGGCCGGGTCGTCCGCAGGAAGCGTCCAGCCGGTCAGCGCGCGCGCGAACTCGGTCACGTCCTCTTGCGAGTAGCCGCTGCGCACGCCCAGGGTGTGCAGCTCCAGGATCTCGCGGGCGAGGTTCTCGTTGAGGCCGCGGGGCCGCTGCTGGCGCCCGCCCGCTCTTTGCGCCGCGAAACTGTTCGGTCCGACCGACTGCGCCTGGTCGAGGTAGAGGAGCATGGCCGGGTGGCGCACGACAGCCAGCAGGAGATCCTCGAAGCGGCCCAGCACATGCGGTCGGATGGCGTCCGCCTCGAAGCCGCCGGCCATGCCCACGACCAGCAGCTTGTCCACCGACACCGCGAAATGGTTGGCCCAGAAGTGCACCAGCCGTTCCACGAAGGGCGTGGCGGTCTGCAGCGCGCTGCCGGCGCGCGCGCCAACGGCGGCGACGTAGGCCTCGCGCGCCTGGCGAAGATAGGCCTCGCGAATGCCGCTTCTGAGTCCCTCGGCCGCCTGGCGCGAGGCGCGCTGCTGGGCGAGCCAGGCGTCCAGCACAGCGGTCGTGCGCGGTATCGGTTGCCAGGCCGCAGGCAGCGGCTGATAGGCGTCGAACTGCGAAATCAGCCAGGCCTGGGGATCGGCCAGCGCCGGTTCTTCGGGTCTGGCGCCCAGGCCGAAGCGGTTCAGGGCAATGGCAACGGGACTCATTGCCGCAGTGTATTGGCCGGGTGGGTTAAGGAGCGTGCCTGCGATGTCAAGATGAGTAAAGACACCGCCACCGCGTTGGCTGGGAGGCCCCGGGGGAATGGCGGAATGCCTGACAGGGTGCGTGTTAATATGTGTACATCTCATCACAAGATGTGCGACATGTCCACGACCATGACGGTGCGGCTCGAAGACGAAATCAAGAATCGGCTGGACCGCCTGGCCAGCGCGACCCACCGCAGCAAGTCGTTCCTCGCGGCGGAGGCCATTCGTGAATTTGTCGAGAACAACGAGTGGCAGATTGCCGAGATCGAAGCCGCGCTGACCGAGGCCGATGCAGACGACTTTGCCAGCGAGAAGGACGTCGGCGCGCTAGCCCGGAAGTGGCAGGTGAATGCGCGTTAGGTGGCTGCGCAGCGCGCTGCGCAATCTCGACGAAGAAGCCGCTCACATCGCCACTGACGACCCGGCCGCTGCGCGCCTGGTTGTCGGGAGGGTGCTGGCCGCTGTGGCCGCCCTCGAAGACCAGCCTGCGCTCGGGCGTCCCGGGCGAGTCCCGGGAACCGGGAGCTCGTCGTCCCAGGACCCGATATCTCGTGCCATACCGGGTGCGCGGCGAAGCGATCAAATCTGCGGGTATTCCACACTCGCGCCGGCCCTCTCTCGCTGGTCCCCACGCATCGATGAACACCCTATCCATCACGCTCACCACCGCCTGCCTCGCGCTGACGGCCGCCCTGATCCTCGCCATCCGTCAGGGCTCGGCCCTCGCAACGGCGGTGTTCAAGTCGGGCGCCAGCGTCGCCTTCCTGGCCACCGCGTGGTCGCTGGGCGCGCTGGCCAGCCCGATGGGCCGGCTGATGCTGCTGGCGCTGGGCTTGAGCGTGGTCGGCGATCTGTGCCTGCTGTCCCGGCACAGCCGCTGGTTCCTGGCGGGGCTGGGAGTTTTCCTGCTCGCGCACCTGGCTTTCGCGGCTGCGTTCGCCACTGGCGCATGGTCGGTCGCGGGTACCGGCGCCGGCGCCGTGGGCATGCTGGTGGTTGGGCTGGTGTCGCTGCGCTGGATGTGGCCGCACCTGCACGGGGTGATGCGGCCGGCCGTCGTCGCCTACATCGTGGCCATCGGGGTGATGTGCGCGCTGGCCATCGGCCACTCGGCGGCCTCCGGGCACTGGCTGATCGCGATCGGTGCACTGCTGTTCGCGGCCTCGGATCTGTCGGTCGCCCGGCAGGCGTTCATCGCGCCCTCGCTGATCAATCAGGCGTGGGGCTTGCCGGCCTACTATGCCGCGCAGTTGCTGCTGGCGTGGTCGGTGCCCCGGTGAGGGATCGCGATCATGACGTCGCGTCGCGATGATCGATCGCGATCGTTCTCGCACGTGGCGTCAGAGCGAATTCGCTGGCTGGACAAATGGAGAATAGAACTATGATGTTCGCGCACGGATACGTTTAGTGGAATGCCATGCACAAGAGAATGACGATCACGTTGGACGAAGAAGTCTACGAAGGCTTGTATCGCGTCGTTGGCCGTCGGCGCATGAGCCAGTTCATTGAGGACCTGGTGCGACCGCACGTCACTCAAAAAACACTGGACGACGGTTACCGTGCGATGGCCGCTGATCGCGAGCGCGAAAGCGAAGCCCAAGAGTGGAGCAACGCATTGGCCGATGACATGCGCGATGAAGCGAGCTGAAGTCTGATGGATGGAATTCTAGCCCGCGGTGGGCAGCGAGGTTCGCAAGACCCGCCCCGCGGTCATCGTCAGCAACGATGCGGCAAACCGCAATCTGGCAAGAGTTGTCGTCGTCCCCTTGACGAGCAACACGGCGCGGCTCTATCCCGGAGAAGCCCTGGTCAGCGTTGCGGGCACTGCGTCCAAGGCAATGGCGGATCAGTTGATGGCCGCCGATAAACGACGGCTAAAGTCCCTGATTGGCGAACTTTCCGCATCGGACATGACCGCCCTGGAAGCGGCGATTCGTACTCATCTGGGTCTTCGCTAGACGCGCTTGCCATGCAGGAGTGGCGCGCAACTGAGGTCGAATGCCAACCACCTTCGGGCGTTTGACCTGCGTGCTTCCCGCCTCAACGCACCTTAAAAACCAGCTTCCCCCTGAAGTGCCGGCCTTCGCTGATCCGATGCGCGGCTGCCGCTTCCGACAAGGGATACAGCTGGATCTCCGGTGAACGTACTGCGCCGCTGGTGGCGAGTGCGACGATGCGTTCCAGATGCGGCCGATCGCGCCCGACCTGCGGGCGCAACGAACGCACATCGGCGCGCGGCGAAACAGGCGCCTGCGCACCGGCCGCGATCGACGCCGCCCGACCGCCCGAGCGCAGCACGGCGAACGAACGCTGCGTCACATCGCCGCCCACGGTGTCGAACACGGCATCCAGGCCCGACACGACCTGGGTGAAATCCTGCGCGTTGTAGTCGATGATCTGATCCGCGCCGAGCTGGCGCAGGTAGTCGTGATTGGCCGCACTGGCGGTGGTGATCACACGCGCGCCGATGTGTTTGGCGAGCTGGATGGCATAGCTCGCCACACCGCCGGCGCCGCCATGGATCAGGATGCTTTCGCCGGCCTTGAGCTGCAGCGTGTCCTCCACCGAGCA
This sequence comes from Burkholderiaceae bacterium, assembly GCA_016710525.1. GTDB lineage: Bacteria > Pseudomonadota > Gammaproteobacteria > Burkholderiales > Burkholderiaceae_E > Quisquiliibacterium. The sequence goes on along the minus strand of JADJVQ010000015.1, from coordinate 17,728 downwards.
CAGCGCGGTGAGGCCGATCAGCGCCTGCGCTGCGCATTCGACATGCGAAAGTCCCGCGGGCTTGGCGCAGACGATGGCGGCCTGGATCGCGATCTTCTCGGCATAGGCCTGTTCCTGCCCCACCGCGCACACACCGAACACCGCATCGCCCACCTTGAAGTCGGTGACTCCCGCGCCCAGGGCGCTCACGACGCCGGAAAAGTCGCGCCCGGGGATGTAGGGCAGATCGGTGATCTGCGCATACGAGCCCTTGCGCACCCGCCAGTCGGCGCCGTTGACGCTGGCGGCGTGAATGTCGACCAGCACCTGTCCTGGCGCGGCGACGGGATCCGGATAGTCGCCGAATTCCATCACCTCCGGCCCGCCGTGTTGTCTGAAAAATGCCGCTTTCATGGGTTGCTCCCGACAGAGGTAGGTTGGCGAAATGGCGTACAGCCTAGCGCATCGGTCGGGTGCTATGTTTAATCAATCGTGATGCCAAGGGTCCCTATGAGAACGACGGTCACCATCGACAATGAGCTCTATCGGAGGGCACTTGAGGTCGCCGATCCGGAAATGGAAAAGAGCGATCTGTTTCGCGAAGCGATCAAGGTCTTCGTGCGCGTGCAGTCGGGAAAGCGCCTTGCCGCGCTGGGTGGCAAGGCGCCCAGGGTGAATAGCACCCTACGTCGGAGACCTTTGGCAGACAGCAGCCCGTAGCGAATGGGCAGCGAGATGGGGTGTCGCCTTCGCCGCCGCCCGGCTCACCCGCCGCCCTTGACCGTCAGCGCCTGCAGCCCTCGAAGATTGACCAGCGGCCGCCAGCAAACCGCTTCGTCCACCAGACTCAACGACTCGAACCGGCGCAGCAGCGCGCCGAATGCCACCTGCGCCTCCAGCCGGGCCAGCGGTGCGCCGATGCAGTAGTGGACGCCGCCGCCAAATGACAGGTGCGGGTTGGGCGAGCGGCGGATATCGAACACCTCCGGCCGTTCGAACACCTCCGGATCGTGATTGGCCGCGCCCGTCATGCAGTACAACAATTCGCCCGCCGGGATCTCGAGCTCGCCGATCCGCCAGGGCTCGCGGGTGACCCGGGCCACCACGTTGGCTGGACTTTCGAAACGCAGCATCTCCTCGATCGCCAGGGGAAGCAGGCCCGGGTCGAGCCTGAGCATCTGCATCTGCTCAGGATGCCGCAGCAAGGCGAGCAGCCCGTTGCCCAGCAGATTGGTCGTCGTTTCATGACCGGCCAGAAAGAGCAGCATCAGATTGGCCAGCAGGTCGTCATCGCTGAGCGAAGGGTCGTCGCGCTGGCCTTCGATCAGCACATCGAGCAGCGTGTCACTCGGGTGCGCCCGGCGGCGGGCCAGCTCGGCGCGCAGGTACTCGGTCATTTCGATCGTGGCGCGGTTGCTGTGTTCGCGCAATCCGCGCGCAGCGACCGGTTCGACCACCATCGAGATCGCGTCCGACCACGCCTTGGTCTGATCGAGGTCGCCGGTCTCGATACCGAGCATGTCGCTGATCACGCGCACCGGCAGGATCTGAGCGAACTGCCGCATGAAATCGAAAGGTTCGGATGCGGGCAGGCGGTCCAGCAGCGTGTTGCTGGCGGTTTCGATGGCATCGGTCAGCGCCCGGGTTGCGGCCGGCGTGAACGCGGCATTCATCAGCGTTCGCAGGCGCGTATGAAACGGCGCATCGTTGAAGATCATGAACCGTTCGACGGTCTTCTCGAGTGCCGATTCGGCCAGGTAGGGCCGCACGGTGGCGTAGTGTTTCCAGTTGCGCGGATCGCGGCTCAGGTGGCTGCTTTGCATGGCAACGCGGCAGTCCCCATGGCCGAGCAGCAACCAAAGCCCGACGCTGTCGCGGTGAACCCGTCCCTGCTCGCGCAAACGCTGGTAAAGCCGGCGCGGGTCGGTCAGGAACAGGGGGTCGCGCATGTCGGCGATCTGGGGCGCCAGATCCGGCGCGGTGGTTCGGGTGACGAGCGTGGCAGGCATGGGATGAGGACCTCGAGGTTCGACCGCCCCATGGCCGGAGTGCTGAAGCGTCAGCCTCCTTCGCCGCCAGGGCAGGCATCGATACCTTGGGGGCCAGACGCCGGCGCCGGTATCCGGTCAACTACGGTATCGCCACGGGCCGCGGGGCCGTGACTACGGTAGTGCAGCGCCCCTCTCGCGTATCAGGAGATCAGTTTCCAGGCGTGCGCGCGGCTCACCGCCTCGGAGCGGTTGCGGCCGCCGAGTCTTTCGATCGCACCGGCGACATGCATCTCGACCGTGCGCGGGCTCAGGGACATGCGCTGGGCGATCTCCTTGTCGGTCAGACCCTGCGCAACCTGCGCCAGCACTTCGCGCTGCCGTGCCGTCAGTTGCGGCAACGGCGCCTGCCCGTCGGCGGCATCGACCTGCGCAAGAAAGGCGTCGATCTCGCCGCGGATGATCGGCCAGCCCGGATCGGTGGCCAGCGGCAGATGGTTGTTGCCGGGCACGGCCATCCATCGGGCCCCCGGAATCAGCGATGCAAGCAGCTCACCCTCGCGCTGCAGGATCATCTGATCGCCGGTCACGTGCATGACCAGTGTCGGACAGGTCACCTGCGCCGCCTCGGTGCGCGCATCGATCTCGTAGAACGCCTGCAGGCACCGCGCGGCCATCGGACCGGTGACGCTGTGCTTGTGGCACTCGTCGTATTCGGCGCGCACCTCCTCCGGTACGTCGACCAGCATTCGCGCCGAAAACAGCTGGCGAAAGCTGCGCGAACTGCCGCTCCAGCCGAGCTCGGCGAGCCTGAGCATTTCCTGGCCGGCAAGCCGCGTGCGCTCGGACACCCCCTGGTGGAACAGCCCGCGCGCAAAGCCGCCGAAGATGACCAGCGCGCGTACCCGTTCGGGATGACGCACCGCATAGCGGATCGCGATCGACGCCCCCTGGGAGATCCCGAGCAGGACGAATCGACGATGCCCGCTGGCCTCGATGACGGCCTCGAGGTCGCGCTCCCAGGCCTGCAGCGACACCTCGTCGACCTCGCGGTCCGACAATCCGCAGCCGCGCGCGTCGTACCAGGTCAGTTCATGTCCGCGGGTGATGTGATCCACCCAATGCCGTGTCGATCGCAGCTGCGAGTCGGCCTGCAGATTGCCGAGCCAGTTCGCGGCCTTGATCACCGCCGGACCGCGCCCGACACTGCGCATGGCCAGGCGAACGCCGTCGCTGGTTGTGCAGTACCGGATGTTCGATGCGTCGTTCATGCTTCCAGCAGGATCGCCAACGCCTGCTGGTAGGCGACTTCGGCGCGCGCCTTCAGTTGCGGCAAGGTGCAACTGCCGATCGGATGCTGCACGAGCAGGAAGGGGTAGCTCGCCAGCCCCATGATTTTTGCGATGTTCTTCGCGGTCACCTCGAACGGTTCGGTGCACAGCACCACCGCCCGTTTACCCAGCTGTTCGAAGCTGATGCCGTCATGCAAACTGCACGTTGAGCAAGAGCCTCAGTCGCCGAGTCCGGTGATCAGGAAATCGACTTCGCCCGCGGCCTGCTTGAGCACCTCAGGCGAGGCCGGGGCGCTGGCATTGGACTTCGAATAGATCGGGCGCACGGTGCAGCCGTGCCGGGCTTCGAACAGCGCGGCCACTTCTTGCAGCATCTCCGCCGCGTTCAGCTTGCCGTTTTCGAGGATGCCGATGGTCTTGCCTTCGAGCGAGGCCAGGACCGCCGCGCGCGACAGGTTCCGCTGCGGCCCTGAGGACGTCGGGTCGTATAGGCGCATGATGGTGGAATCTCCTTGTTTCAGTCGCAGTCGATGCAAACCCCGATGGGCTTGTGCTGCATCAGCGAGCCCCGGGCACGGCTCCAGGATGGAATGAAACAGGAGTGGCCGCCGGCATCGCCCCCTCCCATGGTGACCAGGATATCGCTGGGCGACAGCCCGCGGTGCATGAAGCCGGCCTCGAGCGCGGCATGGGCCGGCGCGGCATGCTGGCGATCGTATTCGCGATCGCGGAACTTGCCGACGGATTTCATCCCCTCGACCGATCGTTTGGCCGACGCGAACAGGAACTCCTGGGTATTCTCGCGGCTCCAGCCCGCGTTCGCGATGATCTGCATGTGCTCGGGCGCGAGGATCACCACGCTTTGTCCGAGCGTGATGCAGCCGTAGTTGGCCATGGCATCGGCGATGGAGCCCAGCACCTGCTCGGGCGTGTTGCCGCCATGGTTCTCGACGTTGCAGAACCCGCCCGCGGCGAACACCGTCACGCTCGAGACGCCCGGCGGGTAATCCTGCGCTTCGCACAGCAGCGGCCACGGGTTGCCGCGCGAGCGCTCGGCCACACAGAAGCTGTACTTGCCGGGGTTGCCCTGGGTCGACTTGTCGGAGATGCCGGGGATCATCTGAAAGACGTTGCGAAGGATCAGGCGCGTGGCGCGCCCGATCGTCGCGTTCGCCCGATTGCCGGGGCCGAACAGATTGACGTCGGCGTTCATGCCGATGTCGTCGGTGACCGGTCCGCTGACGATCAGCAGCGGGGCGGAGCCGCCGGTGCTCGCGGTCGAGCCGTGAAAATTGAACTCCGGCTTGTCCATCGCTTCGAATGCCGCGACCAGCACCGGAAAATACTCCGGCAGGCAACCGGCCATCACCGCGTTGACCGCGGCCGCGTGCACCGTGAGCTGCAGTCCGGTCGCGGGATGGGTGGCGATCACGGCCTCGGGCGGGCGGCCTTCGAAGGCGAGCGTGGCCTCGACCCGCTCCACGACGGGCGGAATCACCGGCAGGCCGTCGGTCCAGCCCTGCGCGTAGCAGTAGTCGATCGCGGCGAGCAGATCGTCCGGCACCTCGTGGATGCGGCGGGGATCGAACGACGGGGCTATGGACTGCGGCACGGCGTTCATGGGCGAGTCCTACTTTCCCTTGAACGCGGCCGGCCGCTTTTCGAGGAACGCGGTCACGCCCTCCTTGAAGTCTTCGGTCCGGCCCGCCTGGCCCTGGATCACGGCCTCGAGGTCGAGCTGCTGCTCGTACGAGTTGCGGGTCGATTCCCAGTAGGCCTTGCGGATCATGCCCAGCGAACGGGGGCCGTCGGCCAGCTGACGCGCGATCGCCATGGCGCCCGTCATCAGCTGCGCCGGGTCTTCGAAGAGCCGATTGACCAGCCCCCATTCACGGGCGGTTTCGGCCGGCAGCTTTTCGGCCAGCATGGACAGTTCCATCGCGCGGCCCCAGCCGATCAGGCGCGGCAGCAGGAAGGTCGCTCCGCCGTCCGGAATGAGCCCGATCCTGGCGAAGGCCTGCAGGAAGTAGGCGTTCTTGGAGGCGCAGACGATGTCGGCCATGATCGCCAGGCTCATGCCGACGCCGGCGGCCGCGCCGTTCACCGCCGAGACCATCGGCATCTCGAGATCGCGCAGGGCCAGCAGCATCGGGTGATAGCCGCCGCGCAGGGTGTCGGACGAGCTCTTGCGGGGCTTGCCGGAACCGGCGCCGTCGGCCAGGTTGGCGCCCGAGCAGAAGGCCCGGCCTTCGCCGGTCAGCAGCAGGCAGCGCGCGCCGTTGGCCGGATTGGCGATTTCGGCGACGGCCTCCTTGAGCTCGCCCAGCATCTGTTCGCCGATGGCATTGAGCACTTCTTGGTGATTGAACTTGAGCACGGCAACCTTGCCGTCGAATTCCAGAGAGATGCGTTCGTAGGACATGGGCGAATCCTGAGTGGGGGTGTGCCGGTTTGAGGCGGGAGGTCTCTGGGACCCTTCAAGCACGCCAGCGTATCGGGCGTTCGCCATCGCGGGCAAGCGCCGATGATGCGCTTCGACACGCGTCGATGCGCCGTCCCGCCTGCCCGCCCGGGGAGCGTGTCGGGAAACTTGACGCTGGCTGGCGCGGCGCCGCTCAGAGCCTTGATTCGATTGGCTTGGCACAACACTTGCGTTAGTGCTGATGCCGCGCCCCTGGCCGCAAGCGAGGGGTTTTGCGTGGCGATCGACGATCTCTCGACGACCCCAACAGGAACACATCACCATGACCAGAACCCAACGCATCATGCTGCTTGTCAGCCTTTCGCCGGCCACCGTGCTGGCCGGTAACGCGCCGGCGGTCCCGGTTCCGGAGCCCGGCGTGCTTTCGCTGCTGGGCCTGGGTGTGGCGGTCGCCGTCGCGGTCGCGATCAAGAAGCGCCGCTGAGCGGCAGGCCTCGCGCCGGCAGCGGTCGGCGCGCGCAGTTTTTCCCGACGCCTCCCCGATGAGCCTGTCGCTTGCCTTGCTGCTGCCGGCGGTCATCGTCCTGGCGGGCTTGCTCGAGCGGGTCCGGCCGCTCCGGAAGGCGCCGGCGACATGGCCCGGACGTCTGCCCTCCAACCTGGCGCTGCTGCTGCTCGGGGTGGTCACCGACCGGGTCTTGCAGCCGGCCATCGCACTGCTCTCGGCCTGGCTGGCCGCGGGCCTGGGCGCCGGCTTGATCGGCCGGCTGGCCCTGCCCGGACCGGTCGCGGTCCTGATCGGCGTATTGGCCTGCGATCTGGGCACTTACCTGATCCATCGGCTGATGCACACGCCCGCGCTCTGGCGGCTGCACGCGCTGCATCACTCCGATCGTGAACTCGACTGGAGCACCAGCTTTCGCCACCACCCGTTCGAGAAGATCGCGAGCTCGCTGCTGTTCGGCCTGTGGACAGTGCTGATCGGCATCCCGATCGACGCGGTGCTGATCGGCCTGCTGACGATCTCGGCCTGGGACACGCTGTCGCACTCGAACTGGCGCATGCCCGCGGCCCTGGAGCGCGCCCTGGCGCGGGTTCTGGTGACGCCTCAGGTGCATGCGCTGCACCACTCCACGCTGTCCGGTGAAGCGGACAGCAACTACGGCAGCATCCTGCTGATCTGGGATCGGCTGTTCGGCACCTGGCGGGCCGGCGACAGCGATCCGGCGGCATTCGGCCTGTCACACGACATCGACGGCCTCGAGGGCCGTCTGCTGCCGATGCTTCACCTGCCCTTTTCGAGCGAACTGCACACCGGGCCTTCATCGACCAGGCGTTGAGCTGGCGCGGGCGGGCCGAGGGTTTCATCGTAGACTTTATCGATGAGCTCCCATCATTCAGCCTTGCCCGACCAGCAGGACGCTGCGGCTCCGAGTCGGCTCAGGCGTCCCATGCGCGGGCGCGACATCCATGAATCGCACCGGGTGTCGACGCCGCTCGAACTGCTGTTCGACCTGACCTTCGTGGTGGCGATTGCCGCCGCCGCGTCGCAACTGCACCATGCCGCCGCCGAGCAGCATCTCGCACAGGGTCTGGTGGGCTTCGCAACCACGTTCTTCGCCATCTGGTGGGCCTGGATGACGTTCACCTGGTTTGCCAGTGCGTACGACACCGACGACGCAACCTATCGGCTGCTGACGATGGTGCAGATGGTGGGCGTGCTGGTGCTGGCTGCCGGAGTGCCAGGCGCCGCGCAGGGCGATTTCACCACGATCACCATGGGCTACGTGGTGATGCGTGCGGGTCTCATCGCGCTGTGGGCGCGCGCGGCACTCGAGCATCCCGAGCGCCGGCGGACCTGCCTGCGCTATGCGATCGGCATCGCGGTCGTGCAGGCCCTGTGGGTGGCCCGGCTGCTGCTGCCTGCGTCGATGGGCCTCGCCTCGTTCGTGCTGCTCGCACTCGTCGAGATCGCCATTCCGATATGGGCTGCCAGGGCGGGTCATACGCCCTGGCATGCCCATCACATCGCCGAACGCTACGGCCTGTTCACGATCATCGTGCTGGGCGAATGCGTGCTGGGGGCGACCAATGCCGTGTCGAGCGTGATCAAAGCCACCGGCTGGTCCTGGAATGTCGCGCTGGTGGGGTTCGGCTCGACCAGCCTGATCCTGTCGTTGTGGTGGGTGTATTTTCTGGTGCCGTCAGGCCGTGCCCTGCACGAGCATCGGGATCGCGCCTTTCGCTGGGGGTACGGGCACGCCGCCGTGTTCCGGTCGCTGGCGGCATTGGGCGCTTTTCTCGAGGTGGTCGCCGATCAGCTCCAGACGCCGGCGGTCGCGACCGGCGTCGATGTCCGCTTGCCGCACCCGATGTCGGCAACGTATGCGATCTCCCTGGTCGCGGTTGCGGTCACCGTCTACCTGCTCTCGGTGTGGTGGATGAGCGCGCAGGTCACGCGTTCGCAAGCCGGGCTGAAGCGGATCTGGGTGGTGGGCGTCCTGCTGCCGGCGGCGGTGGTCGTGGCCGTGTGGCAGGGGCTGCCGCTGCCATGGGCGATTCCGGCCCTCACGCTGGCGCCGCTGTTCGTGGTTCTCATCATCGAGCGCGGTGAGGTCGGTCGGCCCGAGCGGTTCGCGATCCGCTAGGCAAGCCATGAGCCTCACTCAACCATGAGACCAGCCTTGCGCGGCCGCGGCCGCGCCTGTTACTGCGGCTCGATCTTCGCCGCGGCGGCCACCCGCTTCCACAGTTCGAGTTCCTGCACCTGGAACTTTTTCAGCTCCACCGCGCCAAGCAGCATCGGCTCGGCATTCTGTGCCGCGTAGTAATCGCGTGTTTCGCGCGAGTTGGCGATGCGCCCGATGGCCTCGGCAAGCTTGTCCACCATCGGCCGGGGCGTGTCCGATCGCACGAAGGCCGCTACCCACACCGTCACCTTGAAGTTGTCCAGCCCGGCTTCGCCGGTGGTGGGCAGATCGGGCAGCACGGCGATGCGCCTTTCGGTCGCGATCGCCAGCGGGCGCAGCCGTGCGCCCTTGATCAGCGGCAGCGGCGCGGTCAGGTCGATGATCGTGAAGTCGGTGTCGCCGACGAGCACGCCATTGACCGCCTCCATGCCGCCCTTGTAGGGCACGTGCACCGCGGTCATGCCGGCCTGGCTCATGAAGAGTTCGACCATCAGCTGGTAGGCGGCGGTGCCGGCCGAATAGCTGATCTTATTGCCGGGCTGGCGGCCCGCGCGGATCAGGTCGGCCAGTGTCTGATACGGCTTTTGCGGAGAGGTGAGGATCACCATCGGCGATCGCATCAGGCCATGGACGGGCGTGAAGTCGCCGGCCGGATCGTAGGGCAGTTTGCGGAACAGGGCCGCATTGGCGGCCATCGCCGAATTGCTGCCGATGAACACGGTCAGGCCGTCGGCCGGCGCCGACAAGGCCGCCTGGACACCGATGAAGCCGTTGCCCCCGGGCTTGTTGTCGATCACCACCAGTTGCCCGGTGGTTTCCTGCAAGCGCCGGGCGTAGTAGCGCGCGGTGAGGTCACCTGCCGGACCGGGCGGGAACGGCACCACGAAGCGGATCGGCCGGGTGGCGGCGTCTTGCGCGAGCGCATCGCGCGGCCCCGCCGAGGCGCCGGCAAGCAGGGCGCCCGCCAGCGTGGCGGTGTTGAACCGGCGTCGGTTGATTGTCGTGATCATGCGGGTCCTCGAGCGTCGGCGGGCTCTTGCGTGGGCAAGCAGCGCAAAGCATAGCCAAGATCGAGCCATGGCGGCGTCGCGCCGCGGCGCGATTCGGCGGTTCCTGGCGTACCGCACGCTGCTGCGATCGGTGCGTGTCGTATGCGAGCATGTCGGGCATGTCGCCCGCTCCCGCGCCCCATCCGTTGCTCGAGTCGCTGCAAGGCGGGGACCGTCGATCGATCGGCAAGGTCGACGAGGTGATCGTGCGGGTCTTGCGCGAGCCCGCTCTGTTCGACGTCCTGTTCACCGGCATGGTGAGCGACGATCCTGTCATTCGGATGCGCTGCGCCGATGCCGCGGAAAAGATCAGCCGCGATCACCCGCAGTGGCTGCTGGCCCATCAGCGGCTGCTGCTGGACACGCTGGCGCTCTCGCGGCAGCCCGAGTTGCGATGGCATGTCGCGCCGATGCTGGTTCGCCTGCCGCTGTCGGACGCTGAGCAGGCCCGCGTGGTGGACATCCTGATCGGCTATCTGAACGATCGCAGCAGCATCGTGAAGACCCTCGCGCTGCAGGCCCTGCACGATCTCGCCGCGTGCCATCCGTGCTGGGTGCCGACCGCCCGGTTGCATATCCAGGAACTCACCGTCACCGGCACGCCGGCGATGAAGGCGCGGGGCAGGAAGCTGCTGTGCAGCCTGGATCGCATGACGCAGGGGAAGGGCTCTGGCGCGGCGCACTAGAATGTCGGCATGATCCGCCTGAGTGAAATCAAACTGCCGCTGGACCATGCCGAGCTGGACCTGCGCGACGCGGTCACCGGCATGCTGGGCATCGACGGCGTCGAGCTCGCCGGTGTGCACGTCCACAAGCGCAGCTATGACGCCCGCAAGCGCCAGCTGATGCTGGTCTACATCGTCGATGCCACGCTGGCCGACCCCTCGCGCGAGGCCGCGCTGCTGGCGCGCCTGGGCAAACATCCGCGCATCGCGCCCGCGCCCGACATGACCTACATGGCGCCGGTGCGCGCGCCGCGCGACCTGGCGCAGCGCCCGGTGGTGGTCGGGTTCGGGCCCTGCGGCATCTTCGCTGCGCTGGTGCTGGCGCAGATGGGCTTTTGCCCGATCGTGCTCGAGCGCGGCAAGCCGGTGCGCGAACGCACCAAGGACACCTGGGGCCTGTGGCGCAAGCGCATCCTGAACCCCGAGTCCAACGTGCAGTTCGGCGAGGGCGGCGCCGGCACCTTCTCGGACGGCAAGCTGTACAGCCAGATCAAGGATCCGCGCCATCTCGGGCGCAAGGTCATGAACGAATTCGTCGCGGCCGGCGCGCCGCCCGAGATCCTGTACGAGGCGCATCCGCACATCGGCACCTTCAAGCTGGTCAAGGTGGTCGAGAACCTGCGCGCGCAGATCATCGCGCTGGGCGGCGAGATCCGTTTCCAGCAGCGGGTGGTCGACGTGATCATCGAGCCCGAAGGCGCACGCCGCCACCTGCGCGGCCTGGTCGTGCAAGACCTGCGCACCGGCCAGAGCAGCGAGCTGCGCGCCGACCATGTCGTGATGGCGCTGGGCCACAGCTCGCGCGACACCTTCGCGGCGCTGCATGCGCGCGGCGTGTTCATGGAGAGCAAGCCGTTTTCGGTCGGGTTCCGGATCGAGCATCCGCAGGGCATGATCGACCGGGCCCGCCTGGGCGAGCACGCCGGCCACCCGCTGCTGGGCGCGGCCGACTACAAGCTGGTGCACCACGCCAGCAATGGCCGTTCGGTCTACAGCTTTTGCATGTGCCCCGGGGGCACCGTGGTGGCCGCCACCTCCGAAGTCGACCGCGTGGTCACCAACGGCATGAGCCAGTATTCGCGCAACGAGCGCAACGCCAATGCCGGCATCGTGGTGGGCATCGATCCGGCCGACTATCCCGAGATGGCGAAGGTCGAAGGCCAGGTCAATCCGCTGGCCGGCATCGTCCTGCAGCGTGCGCTCGAGTCGCGCGCCTTCGAGCTGGGCGGGGGCACCTACGAGGCACCGGGCCAGCTGGTCGGCGATTTTCTGGCGGGCCGGCCCTCGACGCTGCTGGGCGACGTGCTGCCCTCGTACAAGCCCGGTGTGAAGCTGGGCGACCTGAGCGAGAGCCTGCCGGACTACGCGATCGCGGCCATCCGCGAGGCGATTCCGGTGTTCGGCCGCAAGATCAAGGGTTTCGACCGCCACGATGCGGTGTTCACCGGTGTCGAGACCCGGACCTCATCGCCGCTGCGGATCACCCGCGGCGCCGATGGCCAGAGCCTGAACGTCCGGGGTCTTTACCCGGCCGGCGAGGGTGCGGGCTACGCCGGCGGCATCCTGTCGGCAGGGGTCGATGGAATCAAGACCGCCGAGGCCCTGGCGCGCTGCCTGGTCGGCGAGGCCGGCACCTCACGGGTGCAGGCGGCCGGTTGACGGCTCCGCCTGGGCGGCGCGCATGCCCAGGACCACGCCGGCCACCAGCAGTCCCACGCCCGCGAGCGTGGCCGCGCCGGGCCAGCTGCCGCGCAGCAGGAACGCGTACAGCAGCGCCGACAAGGTTTCGAACACGATCAGCTGGCCGGCCAGGGAGGTGGGCAGCAGCTGGCTGGCCCGGTTCCAGAACAGCGTGCCCAGCCAGGAGGCCGACAGGCCGATGGCGAACATCAGTCCCACGAACAGCAGCGGGTCCGGGCCGAAGGGCGCTGCGTAGCGGGCGATCGCAGAGTCCGCCGGGCCCAGCCAGCCGCCCAGCGTCAGCAGCACCGCGCCCGCGGCGGCCAGCGGCAGGGTGGTCAGGCCCTGCGCGGTCGCCCAGGTGCCCGAGCCGACCTCCGGGTTGCGCTTGAGCCAGCGCGCGTTGCGGATCGGGTACCAGGTCCAGCACACCACGGCGCCCGCGGCCAGCAGCGCGCCCAGCAGCAGTTGGCGCGGCGAGCCGCCCAGGCGCGACAGATGGCCCAGTTCGTCGTGGTTCACCAGGGCGATGCCGGCGGCCAGCACCACCAGCGAACCGGCCAGCCGGCCCCAGGCCAGCTCGCGCTGCGCGAGGTTGGACGACACCGCGATCACCACCGGCAGCGTGCCGATGATCATCGTGGGCAAGGGTGCGCCGGCCATCTGGATCGCGGCCGCCAGGAACCCGTAGTAGACGAGGTTGCCGACCAGCGACAGCCAGGTCGCTTCGACCCAGTCGGCGCGCTTCAGGCGGGCCAGCCCATCCCGGTCGCCCAGCGCCAGGACCAGCGCGATCAGGCCGAAGGCGAGGTAGCGCCCGACACTGAGCACCGCGGCCGGATAGCCCGGCAGCAGCACGGGCGCGATGAAGACCAGTCCCCACACCAGGCCGGCCGCGAGCGCGCAGCCGACCCCTTTGAACAGGGCCCCCTGCGTCAAGAGGGGGCGGTGCGGGAAATGACGGCGTCAGAGCCCACGGTCGAATTCGATCGTGCGCAGCGGCTTGGGGAAGGGCTTGTCGGTGTACAGGTCGTTGTCCAGGTTGTGCGCGTACTTGGCCGCCTCGAGGAAGTCGAGCACCGGCGCCATGCAGGCGTCGCGCGGCAGCGCCAGGGCGGCCCATTCGTCGCGGGTCTTGGTGGCGATGCGCTCGGCAAACCGCGCGATGGTGGCCGCATAGGTGCTGGGGTCGAGCTGGCGCGCCGGGTCGACTTCGCCCTTCAGGCCGAGCACATCGAGCAGCTCGAGATAGAACTTCGCCTCGATCGCGCCGATGGCCACGTGGCGGTCGTCCTTGGTCTTGTAGACGCGATAGAACGGCACGCCGCCATCGAGCATGTTGCTCTCGCGCTTGGCCGGGTTCCAGCGCCCGGCGGCGGTCAGGCCGAAGAACAGCGGCGTCAGGCCGACGCTGCCGGCCAGGATGCTGGTCTCGGCCACGCCGCCCTTGCCGGTGATGCCGCGCTGGATCAGCTTGGCCATCACGCCCAGCAGCAGGTGCATGGCGCCGCCGCCGAAATCGGCCACCACGTTCAGCGGGGGCACCGGGGTTTCGCCGGTGCCGATGGCATGCAGCACGCCGCACATGGCCAGGTAGGTGATGTCGTGGCCGGCGCGCGGCGCCAGTTCGCCGCGCGAGCCGAAGCCCGACAGGCGCCCGATCACCAGCTTCGGGTAACGCTTGACCAGATCGGCCGGGGCCAGGCCCAGGCGCTCGAGCACGCCCGGGCGAAAGCCCTCCATCAGCACGTCGGACTGCGCCAGCTGTTCGTGCACCTTGGCCATGCCCTCGGCGCTCTTCATGTCGATCAGCAGCTGGGTCTTGCCGGCGTTGAGCACGTCGAACTCGGGCTTCATCGCGACGCCCAGCTTGGGGTCGGCGGGCGGCGAGACGCGCACGATCTGTGCGCCCAGGGAGATCAGCAGGCTGCCGGCATACGGCACCGGGCCGATCGCGTGCAGTTCGAGGACTTTGAGGCCGGCAAGCGGCAGGTCGCTGGTGGTGGTCATGATGGGCTGTGCTTTGAGGGGGTGGGCAACTGTACGAGGGTATCGGAAATCGCCGCCGACAGACGTTCCACGATCGTCTCGATATGAGCGGCATCGATGATGAAGGGCGGCGCCAGCAGCACGTGGTCGCCCTGCACGCCATCTACCGTGCCGCCCATCGGGTAGGTCATCAGGCCGTGCGCCATCGCCGCCTTCTTCAGGCGAGCGTGCAGCCGCAGTGACGGATCGAAGGGCGTCTTGTCGGCACGATCGGCGACGAATTCCAGCGCCCGAAACAAACCGCGTCCCCGGATGTCGCCGACATGGGGGTGATCGCCGAAGGTCTCGCGCAGCCGGCGCTCGAGCAGCGCGCCCATGCGGTTCACGTTCTCGAGCAGCGACTCGCGCTCGATGGTCTGCTGGACGGCCAGCGCCGCCGCGCAGGCCAGCGCATGGCCGAGGTAGGTGTGGCCGTGCTGGAAGAAGCCCGAGCCGTCCCGAATGGCGTCGAAGATGCGCTGCGACAGCAGGGTGGCGCCGATCGGCTGGTAGCCGGCGCCCAGGCCCTTGGCGATGGTGACGATGTCGGGCGAGACGCCTTCCTGCTCGCAGGCGTACAGCGTGCCGCAGCGGCCCATGCCGCACATCACCTCATCGAGGATCAGCAGCACGCCGTGGCGATCGCACACTTCGCGCACGCCGCGCAGGTAGCCGGGCACCGGTTCGAGCACGCCGCCGGTGGCCCCGCCCACGGTCTCGGCCAGGAACCCGATCACGCGCTGCGAACCGATGCGCTCGAAGGTTTCATCGAGCTCGCGCACCAGCCGCTGGCCGTATTGTTCGGCGCTCTCGCCGCTGGCGCGGCCGCGGTATTCGTAGCACGGCGACACCTGCACGGTGTCGATCAGCAGCGGCGCGAACTGCGCCCGCCGCCAGGCGTTGCCGCCCACCGCCAGCGCACCCAGCGTATTGCCGTGATAACTCTGGCGGCGCGAGACGAACACGCTGCGCTGCGGCTGGCCGATCTCGACGTAGTACTGGCGGGCCATCTTCAGGGCGGCCTCGATCGCCTCCGATCCCCCGGACACGAAAAACGCATGGCTCAGGCCCGCGGGTGCGCGCTCGATCAGATGGGCCGCCAGCGACTCCGCCACTTCGGTGGTGAAGAAGCTGGTGTGGGCGTAGCTCAGCCGCTCGACCTGGGCATGGATGGCGTCGATCACCGCGCGATGGCTGTGGCCCAGGCACGAGACCGCCGCGCCGCCCGAGGCATCCAGGTAGCGCCGGCCCTGGTCATCGACGATGAAGGGGCCGTCGCCCGAGACGGCCCGGGGCGGAATGTCGCGGCTGCTGCGGTGGAGGATGGCGCTCATCGGATATCCGTCGGTTGGGTGGCCCGTGGCTGGCCGTATTCGAGCCATCGATGATAGCGCCGTGCCCGGCGGCGCCCGGGTAGCGCCGCACCCGGCGGCGCCCGGGGAGGTTGACGCGACGGTTCTCATCTCGCACAGTGCCGAGGGAACCCTTCGGTCGAGGCGAAGCAGGCGATGGCGGTCACAGACAAGCGCAAACGCAGCAAACAGGTCCAACGCGGGCCGGTCCGGTGGCCGTGGGTGACCGCCGGCGCGATTGGGGTGCTGGCCATCGGCGGCGCCCTGCTGTCGTCGGGGCCCGAGCAGCCGCTGGCCCGCGACCAGTACGCCTCGCTGGAGGACTGCCAGGCCGACTGGGGCGGTGATGCCGGCGTCTGCGACCAGACCGGCACTCCCCCCGACCAGGCGTCCTCGACGACCTCGAGCTCGCGGACGGGCAGCACCGGTTCCAGCTTCACCTCGGGCACCGGCGGGCGCAGCTACTGGTACGGCCCGATGTACTCGCCCGGCGATCGCGACGGCGCTGTCCGCCAGGCCTGGTCCGGCAAGGGCGTGGCCAGCAATTTCACGCCGGGCAACCGGTCGATCGGGCGCAGCTCGGTGACGCGCGGGGGCTTCGGTTCCAGCTCGCACAGCTTCTCCAGCCACTCCAGCAGTTCGAGCTGATGCGGCGCGAATCTTCGGTCGAGCGCGCCGACTGGCGCGAGCGCTGCGACGCCCTGGGCTTCGGTTTCCATTCGATGGGCGGGGTGTATTGGGACGAGCGCGCCTGCTGGCGTTTTACCGAGCAGCAGATCGATCACCTCGAGGCCGTCACCGAAACCCTGCACGGCATGTGCCTGCAGGTGGTCGATCGGGTGGTGCAGCGGGGCGACACCGAGCGCTTCGGGCTGAGCGTGTCCTGGGCCGAGCGCATCGAGCGCGCCTGGCGGGCACGCGAGCCCAGCCTGTTCGGCCGCTTCGACCTGTCGTGGTCGGGCAGCGGCGAGCCCAAGCTGCTGGAGTACAACGCCGATACCCCCACCTCGCTGATCGAAGCCAGCGTGGTGCAGTGGGACTGGCTCGAGTCGCTGCATCCGCAGGCCGACCAGTTCAACAGCCTGCACGAGCAGCTCATCGCGCGCTGGCCGGTGGTTGCGGGCCCGGCCGGCACGACGGTGCATTTCGCCTGCGCCGGCGCCAGCGAAGAGGATGGCCAGACCCTGGCCTACCTGGCCGACACCGCGCAGCAGGCGGGCCTGAGCCCGCAGCTGCTGGGCATCGAGGAGATCGGCTGGGATGGCCGGCAGTTCATCGGCGCCCAGGGCGAAGCCATCTCGCGCCTGTTCAAGCTGTATCCCTGGGAGTGGATGGCGGGCGAGGCCTTCGGCGCGCCGCTGCTGCGCTCCGACATCCAGGTGATCGAGCCGTCCTGGAAGATGCTGCTGGCCAACAAGATGCTGCTGGTGGCGCTGTGGGAGCAGTTCCCGGGGCACCCCAATCTGCTGGCGGCCGGCACCATGCCCCACCAGGTGCCCGGCGACCGCGTGCGCAAGCCGCTGCTCTCGCGCGAGGGCGCCAACGTGTCGATGTACCTGGGCGGGCAGGTGCACGAGGCGGCGGGTCCGTACGGGGCCGAGGGCTTCGTCTACCAGGCGGCCGCGCCCCTGCCCTGCGTGGACGGCAATCATGCGGTGATCGGGTCGTGGATCGTGGGCGACCATGCCGCCGGCATCGGCATGCGCGAAGACGACACCCCGATCACCACCGACGCGGCACGATTCCTTCCCCATTATTTCGTCTGAGGAGCACCCATTGGAATTCCTGCCTGCCTTCGTCCGACCCGTCGCCGCGTTCGTGCTGTATTTCGCCAGCGGCGTCACGCTGACCGGCCTGTTCCTGGCGATCTACCTGCGCCTGACGCCGTATGCCGAACTGGCCCTGATCCGCGCCGGCAACCGGGCGGCCGCGACCAGCCTGGCCGGCGCGATGCTCGGCTATGTGATCGCGCTGGCCAGTGCCATCGCCCACAGCGTCTCGCTGCGCGACATGCTGTCCTGGGGCGTGGCCGCGCTGATCGTGCAGGCGGTGGCCTACCTGCTGGCCCGGATGGTGTTTCGGGACCTGGCCAGCGCCATCGAACGCGGCGAGGTGTCGGCCGGCATTCTGGTGGCGGCGATGTCGGTGTCGGCGGGCATCCTGAATGCGGCGAGCATGTCGTATTGACTCGAGGGCTGGCTAACGGCCCGGCCATGGCTTCCCGGTACGACACCCGCACCGCCCGAGTCCGGGCGCGCATCGTCCCCGATGCGCTCGCTGTCATTCGTCGCGCCGCTGAACTTCAGGGTCGCAGCATCGGCGAGTTCCTGGTCGCTGCCGCGTTGAAGGACGCACACCAGACGATCGAGAAGGCGCAGATCATCCGGCTGTCAGTCGAGGATCAAGGCCGCTTCGCCGATCTGCTGCTGAACCCGCCGGAATTGGCGCCCGCGATGAAGCGCGCGCTTGAGGCCCGGGAGCGCCTGATCTCCGACGAGCGGTGAGGGCACCTAAAACCTGATC
>JADJVQ010000014.1 GCA_016710525.1 Burkholderiaceae bacterium | reverse complement strand
CCACCAGGTGCTGGCGCGCCAGGCGCCGCTCGATGGCGGGCTGCGCCTCGTGCAGCCAGTCCAGTGCCCGGTACAGGTCATCGGCGTCGCACTGACCCACGCCCAGCACGCGGCCCAGCGAGGTGCTGGCGGTGTCGTCGTGCAGTTGGCGATGGGTGGCCAGCTTGGAGGCCGGCTCGATCACGCGGGCGACCAGCATGGCCTGCAGCAGCGATTGCAGCGGCTCGGGCGCCGAGCTGAACCAGTGCGCCGCGCCGCAGCCACGCGCGCTGCCCAGCACCGCTGCGACGTGGCCATGGGGCAAGGAGCGTTCGACGCTGAAGAGCTCGTCGGCACTGGGTACCGCCACGCCGCCACGCAGCAGTACCTTCAAACCCTCGAGGACCTCCGAGGACAGGCAAGACAGGTTGGCCAGGGTGCGCTTGCGAACCTTGCCATTCTCGCGGTAGGACTCGCGCAGGAGGACAGCGGCGGGCGAGTTGCGGTTGGGCACGGACTCGATGTACATGGCCCAAGAGGGTAGCTGAATTCTGCGTGAGATTCAAGTGAAATCAGCTGTTTTACATGGGTACAATACTGCATAAAAAAAGAGCCGAAACCCGCGCCAATGCTGGGCTTCGGCTCGATCAGGCGGCCAAAGTTCGGGCTAGGCGGTCCTGCCGGCGCCAGACGCCTTGCCCGAGGGCGATGGCGCCCGGTCGGGCGGGGCCGGCACCGGCCCGGCTCCGTCAGTGGATGTGGCGGCGAGCACCGGCGAGATCGCCGGCAAGGCCGAACTTCAGCTGCGGCAGTGCTGCCCGCCGTCCACCGGCAGACATACGCCAGTGATGAACTTCGCTTCGTCGCTGGCCAGGAAGACCGCGCAGCCATGGCGATGTCCCAGGGTTCGCCCATCTTGCCCATCGGACAGGCTTCGTCGCGCGCCTGCATCATCGCTTCGGGTGCTGGCGTACTGACCTGAAATCTGCTGGTGGATCAGCGGGGTGTTCATCAGCCCCGGCATGATCACGTTGGCGCGGATGCCCTGGCGCGCGTACTGCAGGGCCAGGCCGATCGTGAAGTGGTTCAGGCCCGCCTTGCTCGCGTAGTACGAACTGTATGGATAGCCGGTGTAGCGGATAGCCGCGAGCGACGAGATGTTGACGATCGCACCCGCACGCCCTGTTCGACCATCACCGGCAGCACTGACTTGCAGGTGAGGAACGCGCCAGTGAGGTTCCGAGCGCATCACATGTTCCCAGCTCTCGATCGACTCTTCGAGCGGGCCGCCCATCGAGGTGATGCCGACGTTGTTGTGCAGGATGTCGATTCGCCCGCCGAACGCGGCGCGGGCGGCCGTTACCGCGGCATTGACCTGCGCAGCCTCGGTCACGTCGGCCAGGACCGCGACGGCCTGGCCGCCCTCGGCGCGGATCATGCGGACGGTTTCTTCGGCGGCGTCGCGGTTGTTGTCCACCGCCACCACCCGCGCGCCTTCACGCGCATAGGCCAGCGCGGTCGCGCGGCCATTGCCGATGCCGGGTGCGCAGCAGCCGGCGCCGAACATCAGTGCGACGCGCTGCTTGAGTCGATCAGCCATCGGAGAGGTCGCACTCAGACGGTGGCGATCGGGGTGGCGGGCGATCCCACTGCGCCGGGCAGACGCAATGGCGGGGCGGTCAGCAGGAATCGGTTGCGGCCATGCGCACGCAGCCAGTTGGCCAGCGGGGTCAGGTGCCAGATCTCGCCCAGGTGGATGCCCAGCTTGAACAGGCAGTGCTCGTGCGGCAGCGGCGCCCAGCAGCCCAGCAGGTGGCCCTTGCGCGCCGGCGTGGCCTCGACCGCGTAGTTGTCGGCGATCAGGCACGACAGGCCACTGTCGGTGATCCACTGCAGCAGCTTGGCGTCGCGGCCATCGAGCGAGGTGCAACTGTGCTCGGCCGTATGCGCATCGGGCTGCTTGTTCATCTCGAGCAGCATCTGCGCGAAGCCGGTGTGCAGGCAGACCATGTCGCCGGTCTCCACCACCACCTGATCGGCCTCGATCACGCGCATCAGCTGGTCGTAGCCCACGGCGATGTGCTGGCGGCCGAAATGCGCGTGCAGGTCGATCATGACCGCGCGGCCCTGCACGCCGTGCTCGGCCATGGTCTCGATGCCCAGCGCGCGGGCCTGGGAGCTGCCCCGCGGCAGCAGACCCGAGGGCACGCCCGCATCCTTGACATCGGACGGGCCGACCACATGCTCGTCGGGCTTGAAACCGTTGTAATAGACCGGTTCGGGGAAGCCATCTCCGTCGGCATCGAACAACTGGCCGACGTGCGCGAAGCTGTCCCATTGAGTGGAGTACTGCAGGTGCATCACCACCAGGTCGTCGCTGATCACATCGGATGCATCGGGGTCATCCTGGAACAGTCGATAGTTCATGTTGGGCCGGCCATTGCGCACGGTCGGCCGGACCACTGGCGGGTGGCGCCGCGGATTGAGCACGTTGCCGCCCGGGAAGTCCAGCGGCAGGCTCAGGCAGAACGTGATGCCTTCATGCACTTCGGCCACGCCTTGGCGGACCTTCGCGGGCGTGATCAGGTTCATGCGGCCCTGCTGGTCGTCGGGGCCGAAGTCGCCCCAGTTCGAGCCGGGCGGACGCTGCTTCCAGCGCGGGTTCGAGGTCATCTCGGTGTCTCCGTGGAAACGGTAGGGGCCGCCTACGCCGCCTGGCGCACCGGCGGCGCATTGAGTGCGGTGGGCGCCGGGGTTCGGCGCGAGCGCTGGAACAGCCAGATCACGATCACCACATTGACCAGGTTCCAGGCGATGCCGTTGATGAACGCAGCCGAGTAGGAGCCGGTGACATCGAAGATGCGGCCCGACAACCAGCCGCCCAGCGCAATGCCGAGCATGGTCGCGGTCAGCGCGATACCCACCCGCGTGCCTGCCTGCGCCGGCGCGAAATGCTCGCGCACGATGATCGCGTAAGCCGGAACGATGCCGCCTGGAACAGGCCGAACAGCCCCGCCACCACGAACAGCGAGCCCAGCGAGTCGAAGGGCAGGAACAGCAGCAGTGCAATGCCCCGCAGCACGGATCCGATCAGCAGCGTGCGCAGCCCGCCGATGCGATCGCTCACCAGACCGAAAACCAGGCGGCTCACCACCCCGCAGGCCAGCATCAGCGACAGCATCTGGGCGCCGCGGGCCGCGCCAAACCCAGGTCGCCGCAGTAGGCCACGATGTGCACTTGCGGCATCGACATCGCCACGCAACAGGCAACGCCCGCCACGCAAATAAGTGCCTGCGCGGTATTGGGGCTCAGGCCGAAGGGGCGCATCGGGTCTCGAGCGATGACGGTTGCGCCCGGGCGCGGCGGCGCCGCGACGAACGCCGGCGGCTTGCGCCGCAGCACCAGGGACAGCGGCAGCATGGTCACGAGGCAGAAGATGCCGACGCCCTGGAAGGTTTCGCGCCAGCCGATGGTCTCGACGTAGTGCTGGATGATGGACGGCCAGATGGCCCCTGCCATGTAATTGCCGCTTGCGCAGATCGCGACCGCGATGCCTCGCCTGCGGGTGAACCACAGCGAAGTGTCGGTGACCAGGGGGGCGTAACTGGCCGCGCAGCCCAGCAGCCCGATCAGCGAGCCCTGCACCAGCGCGAAGGTCCACATCGAGCTGGTCTGGCTGGCCAGCAGGAAGCCGGCCGACAGGGCGAAGGCGCCGATCACCGTGGGCACCATCACGCCGAAGCGGTCGGTGAGCCGGCCCATCAGCACGCCGCCGATGCCAAAGCCGATCATGGTGAGCGTGTAGGGCAGCGAAGCGCCGGCCCGGGTGGCGCCGAATTCGGCCTGCACAGTGGGCAAAACGACGACCACCACGTACATGCCGCAACTGCCGATCGTCATCAGCGCGAGATTCACCGCGAGACGAAGCAGCGGGTAGAGTTCCGGGTTGGTGCGCATGCCCGGACTATACCGGCGCATGGGTGTTCGCAGTTTCAGTTATCAAACATCTCGGAGACGTTTCAATGGGTCGACTGGCAGGCAAACGCGCGATCGTGACGGGCGCGGGCAGTGGGATCGGGCGGGCATCGGCGATGCTGTTCGCTGCGCAGGGCGCGCGCGTGCTGGCGGTCGATCGCAGCGAGTCGGTGCATGACACCGCGCAAGCGATTCGCGAGGCCGGCGGGCAGGCGGAATCGATGACCGCGGACGCCGGCCTCGAGGCCGATGTGCAAGCTTATGTGGCGCGCGCCGTGGAGGCCTTCGGCGGCCTCGACGTGATCTACGCGAACGCGGGCATCAGTGGCGGCGCGGTGCCGCTGGAAGAGCAGACGCCGGAATTGTGGATGGAGGTGCTGCGGGTCAACCTGATCGGCCCCTTCCTGGCGGTCAAGCATGCGTCGCCGGTGATGGTGGCCCAGGGCGCCGGGTCGATCGTCTGCACGGCCAGTGTGGCCGGCCTGCGCGCCAACGCCGGCGGCCACCCCTACAGCGCCAGCAAGGCCGGGGTGATCAGCCTGGTGCAGACCAGTGCCAATTCGCTGACCGGCACTGGCGTGCGGATCAATGCGATCTGTCCGGGCCTGATCGAAACCGGCATGACCAAACCCACTTTCGACTATGCGCGGGCGCGCGGCACGGGCGACAAGCTCGGCCAGCTCAATCCGCTGCTGCGCTACGGCCTGCCCGCCGAAATCGCGCACATGGCGCTGTTCCTGGCCAGTGACGATGCCTCGTACGTGAACGGCCAGGCGATCGCGGTCGACGGCGGCCTGAGCAGCACGCTGCCGTTCAAGCGGCGGCGCAGCTGACGTTCATCCCTGGAGCAGCGCAAGTGCGCCCGCTTCGTCCGCTGCCATCGGAATGATCCGGGACAGCGAGGCGACGTCGAACACTTCCTTGACCGGACCCTTGGCGCCATACAAAGCGAACTTGGCCCTCTTGCCGGCGGCCGCACGGGCGCTGCTGACCAGCATCCGGATGCCCATCGAGGCGATGAACTCCACGGCGCTCAGATCGACGAGCGTGCGGTGGTCGCTGGCAGTGACCACCGCGGCGAACCGGGCTTCGAGTCCGTCGACGGTACGGCTGTCGAGCCGACCGCTGAGCAGCACGCGCTGGGCGTTGGCGCCCGTGGCGATCACTTCCATCTGCATGGCAAGAACTCCCTGAACGACGGCAAAAGAACCGGCAGGCAAAACCCGTGGGCTCAGCTTGCCTGCGGCAGATGACAATGCCGTGTCAGCAGGCCTCGCGGGTTTGGCGCCCGATCAGCTGCCCGCCGGTTTATAGCCGACCCGTCGCGTCGGGGTCAGTGCGCCGAACAGCGGCCAAGCCAGCAGCACGCCCTCATTGCGCAGCAGCCGCTGAAAGTCGTCCAGCAGGACGGCATCGGCGCGCACCGCGCGCGGCGGCTGCGAGCGCGACAGCGCGAAGGCCGCCAGCAGGCCACAGGCCTCGCCGATGCTCCACTCAGTCGCGTGCTCGCGATAGGCGCCGTTGGTCACCCGGGTGGTGCCGATGTTCTTGCACGCCGGCAGCAGGTTGTCCACCCGCACGGGCAGCAGCGCGCCCAACGGGATCTGGAAGGGATAGGAATCGATATCGACCGTATTGCGCCCCCGGGTGCTGGGGTGAAGGTCGATCCGGTAGGCGCCGATGCCCACGCTGTCGAAAAAGCTTTCGGCGGCCTGTTGTCCGGGGCGCGCCCGTACGCCGATGTGCTGTTCGAGCACAGTGAATTCGGCCCTGATCCGCCGGCCCTCGCGGTAGTAGGCCTGTTTGGCCAGGCCGTCAGCGGTCCCCAGGACATCGCCGCGCAATCGCAGACCGCGATAGCCGTAGCCGCCGTCATGTCTCGGTGCGTCGGTTTGCATCCAATAGAAGAAGGCGAGGCTGAACTGGCGCGCCTCGCGCAGCGCTGTCGCCGCGTCGGCCGGCGACACGCCGACCACCGGTTTTTCCCAGTAGTCCATCTGGGGCCAGTTGGCCAGCGTGATGTCGCTGGCATAGGTGCCCGGTCGAAAGTGCTTGCGCCAGGCAATGCGTCGGGCGTGCCAGAGGTCGTACAGCGAGGCCTCGTCGGTGTCGCCCGCGAACAGCGGCCGTTCGCGCGGCTGATGCGTGACGAAATCGCTCAGGATCCAGCTGAACTGCGGTCCGGGCCAGCAGGCGAGCTGCAGCGTCTTGAGGCGATCGTAGTCGGCGGGCCGATCGATGGTGTGGTCTTCGCCGGGCAGGTAGTCGGCCGCCAGGCACCAGGTCAGCGCCTGCTGGTCGAAGGGGTCGGCCAGGGCCAGCGCGTGCGGCTCCTGGGTGTCGGACTGCGCTTCGGCGCCGAAGACGTGTTCGACGCCGGCCGCCTCGAGCACGTCGCCGGTTTCGGTGGCGTCGATGAACAGGGCTGCGCGCAGCACGTGTTCCCGGCCGGACTCGAGGTCGAGTACCGTCACGGCCGCCACCCGGTCGCCGCGGCTGTCGACTCGCGCCAGCCGATGGCGGCGCAGCACCGTGAGGCGGCCGTCCGCCACGAAAGGCGCCAGCAGGGTGTCGATCGCTGCCACGGCGACCCAGGGTTCATGGCACAGGCTGCCGACGTTGCCCTGGCCCGGGTTCAGGCACCATTGGCCTTGGGCTTCGCGGGTCAGCGGCAAATGGCGCCGGTAGTGGTCGCGAATGCCGTTGCGCAAGGCGGCGTAGCTCTGCGAGCCGACAAGGTGTTCGATCCAGGGATGCTCGTCCGGCGGCACGGCCTGCGCGGTGAGCTGCCCGCCCAGCCAGTCGAGTTCTTCGACCAGCATGACCTGCCGGCCCAGGCGGGCGGCGGCCAGGCTGGCAGCC
This sequence comes from Burkholderiaceae bacterium, assembly GCA_016710525.1. Taxonomy (GTDB): domain Bacteria; phylum Pseudomonadota; class Gammaproteobacteria; order Burkholderiales; family Burkholderiaceae_E; genus Quisquiliibacterium. The sequence goes on along the minus strand of JADJVQ010000014.1, from coordinate 130,959 downwards.
ACGCCCCCCAGGCCACCGCCGATCACGACCAGGTCGCACTGGGATTCACTGGCGGGTGCAGGATGGGGGGTGCTCATGGTGCAGGTGCTTTCAGGACAACGTTGCCGGTGACCGTCCGGATCAGTTGGGCTGCAGGCCCAGCCGTCTGATCGCGTCGCCGTAGCGCCGGGATTCGGTCTCGATCAGCCGGGTGAATTCGTCGGCGCTGCCACCGGCCGGTTCGACACCCAGGCTGTCCAGCCGCGCTTTGACGTCAGGCAGGAGCAGGATCGCATTGACTTCGCGATTCAGGCGCGCGATGACCGCGGCAGGCGTGCGGGCTGGGGCCATCAGGCCGAACCAGCCCGTGACCTCGAAGCCGGGCAGGCCCTGTTCGGCCACGGTGGGCACGTCGGGCAGGACGGCAGCGCGCACGCGCGAGGTGACCGCCAGAGGACGCAGCTTGCCGGCCTGGATGTGGGGCAGTGCACTGGTCGGAATGTCGAAGCCGACATCGACCTCGCCCGCCAGCAGGGCCACCAGTGCCGGCCCTGATCCCTTGTAGGGGATCATCTGCATGTCGACGGCAGCGTCGCTTTTCAGGAACTCCGCGGCCAGGCTGGTGGTGGTCGCGCCGCCGCCGCCGGCGGCATAGTTCAGCTTGCCGGGGTGCTTGCGCGCGGCTCCGATCAGGTCGGGCAGTGTGCGGTAGGGCGCGCCGGCGGGCGCCACGATGACGACCGGGGTCGCGCCGATCCGGGCAATCGGAGCGAAGCTCTTTTGCGGGTCATAGGGCAGCTTTGCATACAGCGCGCCGCTGCCGGCATGGCCGCTGGTGACCAGCAGCAGGGTATGGCCGTCGGCGGGTGCGCCGGCCACCGCCGCGGCGGCAATCGTGGCCCCTGCGCCGGGCTTGTTCTCGATCACCACTTGCTGGCCCAGCGAGCCCGACAGTTTCTGCGCGACCAGGCGGGCCAGGATGTCGGCAGAGCCCCCAGGGGCGAACCCGACCACCAGCGTGATCGGCCGGATCGGGAAGTCCTGGGCTAGCGCGAGCCGGGCGCCGGGCCAGCCGGCGCAACCGGTGGCGCCGGCCATGACAAGGCCTCGAAGCAGGCGTCGGCGTTTGGAAATCATGAAGGCGCTTTCGATGAAGGTGGGGCGCGTTCGGCGAACGTGCGGGGCGCTGCGCGCCGCGATGCTAGGCGCGGCGCGACGATCGATCAAATATCATTTGCTCGCTGCTCCATAACATCGAGTTATCACCAGCGCCGACTCCGCATCAGCGAAACGGAGGGCGCCCTCCGCCAGGCCATTGCATGAATCTGCGCCAGATCGAAGTGTTCCAAGCCGTGATGCAGGCCGGCAGCATCACCGGCGCGGCGCGCCTGCTGCATGTCTCGCAGCCGGGCATCAGCCGGCTCATCCGGCATCTGGAAATCCAGTTGGGTGTGACGCTGTTCGAACGCCGCGCCGGTCGGGTGCGGGCCACGGGCGAGGCCAGCACGCTGCATGCCGAAATCGAGCGCGTCTATCGCGGCGTGCAGCATGTGCAGGACGTGGCGGCCCATCTTCGCTTCGGGGGCCACGGTGCGCTGCGCGTGCTCTGCAGCGCCAATACGGCGCTGCAGGTGGTGCCGCAGGCCATCGCCGGACTGGGTGAGCAGGCGCCGGGATCCCGGGTCTATTTCGAGTCGCTTCCCACCCGAGAGATCATCCGGCGGCTGGTGGCCGAAGAGGCGGACCTGGCCATCACCAGCGCGCCGATGGATCATCCGGCGCTCGAAGCACGGCCGATCGGCGAATGGTCTCTGATCTGTGCGCTGCCGGTGTCACATCCGCTGGCCCGGGCACGTCGGCCGCGGCTCGAGCAGGTCTTGCGCGAGCGCCTGGTCGTCTACAGCCCGCAGGCGCCGCAAAGCGGCGACATCGAGCGCTGGCTGGAAAGTTATGCCATTGCCCGTCATGTGGCGGTCGAGGTGCGTTCGGGGTATTCGGCCTGCGCGATGGCCGCCGCCGGTGTCGGCGTGGCATTCGTCGACGATCTGTCGGCCCGAGCCCACCGCCCCGACGGCCTGAAGTTCCTGGCGGTGCCGGGTTCGCCGCGCTATCCGGTGTTCGGGGTGAGCAACCGGCACTGTCCCGTATCGGCGCTGGGCAGCCGGCTTCTGGAGAACGTGGCCGCGGGACTGGCTGTGCTGCAGGGTCGCCCGATCGTGCGCGCGGGCCTGCTGCCCTGAGCCGCCACCCTCAGCCGCCACCCTCAGCCGCCACCCTCAGCCGCCACCCTCAGCCGCCACCCTCAGCCGCCACCATGGGCGCCCAGGCTCGACCGCTCAGCCCGAGCCGGCGAGCCCCGGCCGTCTCGGTTGGCGAGGGTGGGTGTCGATCACCACATCTGCCGCATCCGGGACGCAATGTCGGTGGCGCGGCCGGTATCGACGCCCGACGGGGACGCCGGCGCGTCCGGTAACGCGGCATCTGGCCGGCTCGTCGCTGCAGGCTCGCAGGCCCCGGGCACACGCAGCTCGAGGCAAGCCATCACCGCAGGCGTGAGGAAGCGGCTGCGCGCCCCCAGCACGTGGTCGGCGCCCAGGCGCGGCTGACCGGTGACGTAGTAGCGCTGCGGTTCGATCAGGTGCAGCGTGTCGCGCGCGCGGGTCATCGCCACGTACAGCAGGCGCCGTTCTTCTTCGATGCCCGCGGCCTGGCTGGTGGCGTACTCATTGGGGAAATTGCCGTCGGCGACGTTGAGCACGAACACCGTGTGCCACTCGCGTCCCTTGGCCGAATGCACGGTCGACAGCTCGAGAAAATCTTCGTCGCGCAATGCATCGTCGGACAGGTCGCCGCTGGCCTGCGGCGGATCGATCGCGAGTTCGGTCAGGAAGCGTTCGCGGCTCGCGAAGCGGGCGGCGATGGCCGCCAGCCCGTCCAGGTCGGTGGCGCGCACGGACGGGTTGTCGTAGCGCTCGGCCAGCAGTGGCTTGAGCCAGGCGACCAGAGGGGCCGAGTTCGTGCGGCCAGCGGCTGTCTGGCGATGCAAGCTGCGCCATCAGTTCGACGAATGCCGGCCAGTGCCCGGCGCTGGCTGGCGGCGCGGCGAAACCGGCCAGCGTCGTCAACGGGTCTGGCCGTCCGGCGATCATCTCCAGGCAGCGCCGGGCATGGGCCGGGCCGAAGCCCGGCATCAGCTGCAGCGCCCGGAACGCGGCCACCCGATGCGCCGGGCGGTCGGCCCAGCGCAGCACGGCCAGCAGGTCCTTGATGTGCGCGGCTTCCAAGAATTTCAGCCCGCCGTGCTTGACGAAGGGGATGTTGCGCCGGGTCAGTTCGACCTCGAGGAAGTCGCTGTGCTGGGCGCTGCGAAACAGCACGGCCTGGCGCTTCAGGGCAATGCCCGCTTCGCGCTGGGCCAGGACCTGTTCGGTGATGAAGTCGGCCTGCTCGCGTTCGTCCAGCACGCACACCAGTCCAGGCCGCTGGCCGCAGTGGCGGCGGTGCGCCACCAGGGTCTTGGGGTACTGGTGAACGCTGTCGGCCAGCAGCGCGTTGGCGGCGTCGAGCACCGGCTGCAGCGACCGATAGTTCACATCGAGGGTGATGCGCGCGGCCGGCGGCGCGTACTGCTGCGCGAAGCCCAGGATGTTTTCGACCGCCGCGCCGCGAAAGGCGTAGATCGACTGCGCGTCGTCGCCGACCACGAACACCCCGGTGCCGTCGGGACGCAGGCGTCGCACGATGCTGGCCTGCAGCCGATTGCTGTCCTGGTATTCGTCAACCAGGATGTGGTCGAAGCGCTCGCCCATGGCGCGGGCCTGCGCGGGTCGTTCAGGGCGGCTTCCCACCACAGCAGCAGGTCATCGAAATCCAGCACACCGTCGGCCTGCTTGCGGGCGACGTAGCGCCCGAACAGCTCGGCCAGCGAATCGTGATGGTCCTTGCACCACGGATACTCGTCGGCGATGACCTGGGCCAGCGAACCGCCGGTATTGACCCGCCGCGAATAGATGGCCAGGCAGGTGTCCTTGCGTGGAAACCGGCGTCGTGCGGCGGCCAGGCCGAGTTCTTCACGCAGGGTGTCGATCAGGTCGGCGCTGTCGGGGCGGTCGAGCACGCCGAAGCCGGGTGGCAGGCCGATGGCCGCGGCGTACTGGCGCAGCAGGCGCGCGCCGATCGAGTGGAAGGTGCCGGCCCATGGCAGCAGGTGGCGGGCCGATCCGTTGTGGTTGCCGCGCAGCAGCAGGGCGGCCCGGTGGGTCATTTCGTGGGCGGCGCGCCGGCTGAAGGTGAGCAGAAGAATGCGCGAGGGGTCGACGCCTTGGGCGACCAGATGGGCGACTCGATGGGCCAGAGTGGCGGTCTTGCCGGTGCCGGCGCCCGCGATGACCAGCAGCGGGGGCGCGCTGAAGCGGCCCTCGGTGAGCTGGCCCCACTGGGCGGCCTGCCGCTGGCGCGGGTTCAGGCCGGCGTGGAGGTCGTGGGAGGGGTCGGCGTCCGCGCTGGAGGCAGGCGGCGAGCGGACCTCGGCCGATAGGGGGAAGGGGAAGGATGTCGGCGCGTGACCCTGCGGATGCATCGCGCCGAGTTTACGCGATCCGCTGTATATCCAGCCAGCGGGGACGGGCCCGCCGTCATGGCCTCAGTTCGATTCCTTGATCAGCCGGCCGCTCATCGCCTGCAGCGGGCGGGCGTTCATCGGATACAGGCGCGAGAAGATCGCGATCTGTTCGGTGGACACCTGGACCGGCTCCTTCATCACCATCCAGAGCACGCCTTCGCTGCACGGCGGCGTGGTCAGCGATCCCATGTAGGTGTAGTAGGTGCGATTGGCCGGCAGCAGGGCCGCGAGGTTGATCTGGGCAGTGCCGCCGATCTCTTCGCCGCGCTCCAGGGGCAGATTGTTCCAGACCGTCTGGATCATCGGATGCGCCTGGCCGCGGTCCATCAGCACGGCGATGACCGCCAGCCGGCCGTCCGGATCCTTGTGCACGAGGTGGGCGACCATGTCGTAGACCCGCCCGTCGACGCGTTCCTCGGCCGGGCGATGGAAGTGGAACTGGACCAGCTCGTAACGACGGCCCATGATCGTGATGGCGTTGCCGCTGTCCACGTTCACCTGCACGGTGTGGCCGTTGTCGATCACGCTGAAGGTGCTGGGACGGTACTCGAAGCCGATCGGTTCGAGGTCGACCTTGATGCCGCCGCGGATGTTGATCGGCGACTGGCGGGCGCCTTCGGCGCATTTGGCGAACTCGGGCTTCAGGCGAGCCCAGTTCTGCGGCCCGGCTTCACCGGTGTAGGACCAGTGCGCGGCGTGACTGTCGCCGTGGCCGTTGCCGGCGGGGGCGCCAGCGGCGGGGGCGGCCCGCGAAGCTTCGCGCTGCGAGGCGGCAAGCACCAGCGCATGCAGCTCGGGCTGTGGCGCCGAACGCCCGTGTGCCGAGACCGGGGCGGGTGCGCCATGGCCTGATCCGGCGGCGCGTTCGGGCGACTTGACGCGAATGACCAGCGCCCCGGGCGACCCGCCGTCGGGCGCTTTGGCCTTGGCGAGCTTTTCGGCGATCTTCACGCCGAGGTCCTCGAGCCTGGCGGCTTCCGTTTGTTCGGCAGGCCGCGCGCCGGCCTTGGCGGTGCCCGACGCGGCGGCCTCGCCATGCTTGCCCGCCTTCGCCGGTTTGGCCTCCTCGTCCGCGTGAGCCGCTTTGGCCGGCTTGCCCGGCTTGGCGTCTTCGACGCTCGCCAGGGGCTTGACCGTGCCCTTGGCCGACTTTCCCTCTTCCGGTGCGGCCGCGGGCTTGGCGCTCTTGGCCGACTTGGCGTCGTCGGCGGGTGCCGCCTTGGGCTCCGACGCCTGGGCGTGGGGTCCGGCGATCAGCACGCCGATCACGAGTGTGCGAACCAGGGAAGACAGGAGGGAAGGGGCTGGCATGGTGAAACGATCCTTGCGAGGCGACTGGAAGCGGGCCGGATCCTCGAGGGTCGTGCGGGGATCGACGGCGTCACCCGGTGCTTCGGCCGGACGCGTTCGAACTTGAGCCGTCGGGTGCCGCCGGAGCCGGTTCGCCTCCCGGCGGTCGGTTGGCGTGGCGCCTTCCGCGGGTGGCGGGTCTCAGACCGCCTTGAGCGTGGTCAGCTTCACCGACACGCTGTTGCGCCCGTCGCTGACCAGCACGTCGCCTTCCTGGATGGTGCAGGACAGCGTCATGTTGCGGTCGGCCAGGCGGGCGAGCTCGAGCGTGCCCTGCTCATCGCACTGCAGGACGCTCAGGCGCTCGAAACGATCCAGATTGGCGCCGTTCTGGCGCCACCACAGATTGGCGCGCATGCCGCCGTAGAGGATCAGAACCATCCGGCGGGTGCGGGCGGCCGCCTTGCGGATCCATTTTTCGTCGGGCAGACCGACCTCGACCCACAGCATCAGATTGCCGGTGTCGTCGTATTCGGAAAGATCGGGTTCGTCCTCGCTGGACAGGCCACGACCGAAGCTGAGCGCCTCGCTGGCGTGCAGGGCGAATGCCAGCACCCGCACCATCATCCGCTCTTCGGTTTCGGACGGGTGGCGGGCCAGCGTCAGCGCGTGGTCGGCGTAATAGCCGCGGTCGACGTCGGCCACCGCCAGCTGCGCCTTGTAGATCGTGGATCGCAATGCCATGGGCCGGCAGGGTAGCAGACGCGTGCAAAATGCACTGCTCACCCCTCGCCCAAGGACAGCTGATGCATTCGCAGGAACTCGCCGGGCTGCTTGCCCGCATGACCGCGGCGGCCGAACGTGCCGACGCCGAGGGATTCGCCGCCTGCTTCACCGAAGACGCGGTGTATCACGACTATATCTATGGCCCCCATGCCGGCCGTGCCGAGATCGCCCGCATGCTGGCCGAACTCTTCCTGCGCGATGCGGGTGACGACTACCGCTGGGAAATGTTCGATGCCGTCTGCGATGGCAACCTGGGCTACGCCTGGTCGCTGTCGTCGTTCACCTCGACCGTGCCCGAGTTCGCGGGCCGGCAGGTGGTGATCGACGGCATGAGCCGCTTCGTGCTGCGCGATGGTTTGATCGCCGAGTATTTCGAGTCGGTCAACGGCGGGGTCGCGATGAGCCAGCTCGGCGTGGTCCCCGAGCGCATGGCCAAAGGTGATGCGCAAGTGGGCCGGCTGGCTGCTCGGCCGGCCTGCCACGCGCGACTACCTGGCGCGGCCCAAGGGGTCGCGCCGCGGGCTGCCTTGAGGGTTGGCGTTTAGAGGCCATCGCCTATCGGTAAGGAGGTAGGCTTGCCACGACGCGTGCTGGCGAGCGCGCCAGGCGGCCACTGACCGTCGTCCTTGTCGCAGGCTTGTTCGAGAGGAATTCCAAGTGTTCGACTATGTGATCGTGGGGGGCGGATCCGCGGGATGCGTGCTTGCCGGCCGGCTCAGCGAAGATCCCGCCGTGAAGGTCTGCCTGCTGGAGGCCGGGCCGCCCGACACCAGCATCCTCATCAAAGTGCCTGCGGGACTGGCGCTGCTGGCCAAGAACTCGCAGGCCAACTGGTCCCTGAATACCGTGCCGCAGCCCGGGCTGAACGGCCGGCGCGGTTACCAGCCGCGCGGCAAGGTGCTGGGCGGGTCGAGTTCGATCAACGCGATGATCTACGCGCGCGGCCACCCGGCCGACTATGACCACTGGGCCGCTGAAGGCAACCCGGGCTGGAGCTGGGGCGAGGTGCTGCCGCGGTTCATCCGGTCGGAAAACAACGAGCGCGGCGCCGATGCCTTGCACGGCGTCGGCGGCCCGCTGAACGTCATGGATCTGCGCTCGCCGACCCGATTCGGAGGGCTCTTCATCGAGGCGGCTCGGCAATGCGGTTATCGCCTGAACCCTGACTTCAATGGCGCCGGGCAGGAAGGCGTGGGCCCGTTCCAGGTCACTCACCGCCAAGGCGAGCGCTTCAACGCGGCCCGGGCCTACCTCGACCCGGTCCGCCAGCGGCCCAATCTGTCGATTGTCACCGGGGTCCATGTCACCCGGGTGCTGTTCGAAGGGGCGGCGCGCCGTCGGCGTGGTCTGTCGCGATGCCGGCGGCGAGCGCGAAGTGCGGGCGACCCGCGAGGTGCTGCTGAGCGCGGGGGCCCTGCTGACCCCGCAACTGCTCATGCTCTCGGGCATCGGCCCGGGCGAGCACCTGCAATCGCTGGGCCTGCCCGTGCTGTTCGATCAGCCCGGAGTGGGCGCCAACCTGCACGACCACATCGATGTGGTCCAGATGTTCGATTCACCCGGCAACCACGACTTGTTCGGCCTGTCGCTGCCGGGCATGGTGCGTGCGGTCAAGGGCATCTTCGAATGGCGGCGCGAGCGCCGCGGCATGCTGACCACCAATTTCGCCGAAGCCGGTGGCTTCATCCGCAGCCGTCCTGAAGAGCCGATCCCCGATCTGCAGCTGCATTTCGTGATCGGCAAGCTCGTCGATCATGGCCGCAAGACGCAGTTCGGACCGGGCTTCTCATGCCACGTCTGCCTGCTGCGTCCGCTCAGCCGCGGCTCGGTGCGCCTGGCCAGCCCGGACCCGATGGCTTCGCCGCTGATCGACCCGAATTTCCTGGCCGAGCGGGACGATGTCGATCGCATGGTGCGCGGTTTCAAGCTGATGCGCAGCATCCTGCACGCGCCCGCGCTGGCGCCGTACCGCGGTCGGGAGCTCGGGACTGCGGCGGTCGTCACCGACGGGCAGATCGAGACCTTCATCCGCGACCATGCCGACACGATCTACCATCCGGTGGGGTCGTGCCGGATGGGGCCGGCATCGACCGATGTGGTCGACGCGCACCTGCGCGTGCGCGGGGTGAGCGGACTGCGGGTGGTCGACGCCTCGATCATGCCGCGCATCGTGGGCGGCAACACCAATGCGCCGGTGATCATGCTGGCTGAACGGGCGGTCGATTTCATCCGCGAGGACACGGCCGCGCAGCGCGCCGCCGCGTGAACGGGCAGTCGGTGCGGCGTGCGGGCGCCGCCCGATGAGCCGGCGGCGCCCGGCGAGCCGGGCATCGTGCGGGACGCGGGCCGTCCTGGCCCGGCGTGTCAGGCCGCAGCCAGCGCCCGGCGCAGCGCGATGCCGCACAGGGCAACCGCGGTGTTGGCCTCGTCGAGCACCTTGCCCATGGTGATGAAGCCGTGCACCTGGCGCTCGAAGCACACGTACTGCGCACGATTGCCGGATTGCGACAGCCGGTCTGCATACTGCCGGCCTTCGTCGCGCAGCGGGTCGAAGCCGGCGGTCAGCACCAGGGCCGGCGGCAGCCGCGCCAGGTCGTCGTGCAGCAGTGGCGAGGCGCGCCAGTCGAGCTTGTCGGCTTCTGCGGCCATGTAGTGCCGGTAGAAGTACGCGATCGTATCGCTGGTCAGCAGGTAGCCCTGGCCATTGTCGCGATGCGAGGCCGTCTGGTTGCGGCAGTCGGTGCAGGGGTAGATCAGCAGCTGGAAAGCCAGCGGCAGGTCGCCGGCATCGCGCGCCGCGATCGCCACCACGGCCGCCAGGTTGCCGCCGGCGCTGTCGCCGCCCACCGCCAGGCGCGAGGCGTCGATCCGCAGCGCGCCCGCCTGCGCGGCCACCCAGCGCGTGACGGCCAGGCAGTCGTCGACGGCTCCCGGAAACCGGGTCTCGGGCCCCATCCGGTAATCGACCGAAACCACCGCGCAGCCGCTGGCGTTGCTCAGTTCGCGGCACAGGACATCGTGGGTGTCCAGGTCGCCGATGACGAAGCCGCCGCCGTGGAAATACACCAGGCCAGGCAGGACGGCATCGGCCGGCGCACCGGCTGGCCGGTAGCTGCGGCAGGGAATCGGGCCGCCCGGTCCGGGGACGGCCAGGTCGCGTACCTCGCTCATCGCGGGTTCGGCGGGCTGGGTGAAGAATCGGCGCTCGCGGTACGCGGCGCGGGCCTCCTGCGGGCTCACTTCGTGAACCGCGGGCAGGCCGCGTTGTTCGATCAGCTGCAACAGGGCCTTGGCTTGCACATCGAGCATGGGGTATGCGCTCCGGAAGTCATCGGGAACCGGGAGCATAGCGCCGACTGATACCATCGGGCGCCTCGAATCTCAACACTTCCGACCTGAAGGCCAGACCATGTCCACGATCGCATTCATCGGCCTGGGCGCCATGGGGGGCCCGATGGCCCTCAATCTGATGGCCGCCGGCCACTCGCTGCGCGTCTGGAACCGCAGCACGGCCAAGACCGCCGCGGCGTGCGACGCCGGCGCCACGGCGTGCGCCAGTGTCGCCGAAGCGGTGCAGGGGGCCCAGTTCGTCGTGTCGATGGTGGCCGACGACAACGCCACCCGCGACGTGATGCTGGGCGCGACGGGCGTGGTGGCCAATGCCGCCCCGGGCACCGTCATCGTCGACTGCAGCACCAATACGCCGGCCATGGCGCGGGAAGTTGCCGCTGCAGGCGCCGCGCGGGGCGTGGGTTATGTCGACGCGCCGGTCTCGGGCAGCCTGGCGCAGGCGCGGGGCCGCGAACTGGTGTTCATGGTGGGCGGCGCGCCGGCCGATGTGGCGCGCGCCGAACCCCTGTTCCAGGCGATGGGCCGGTCCCATCGCCACATGGGCGCGGTCGGCACCGGTGCCACCATCAAGCTGATCAACAACATGCTCTCCGGTACGGTCAACGCGGCGATCGCCGAGGCCCTGATGGTCGCCGAGGCGGCAGGTCTGGATGCCGAAGCGACCCAATACGTGCTGGGCGAGGGCGCGGCCGGGTCGCGGCTGTTCAAGACCAAGATGCCCAAGATCTTCGGCCGGGACTTCTCCCCGCAGTTCCAGCTGGCGCTGATGGAAAAAGACCTGCGCTACTTTCTGTCGCTGGCCCAGGAGCTCGATTCGCCGGCGCCGATCGCGGCTCTGGTGCGCAGCCAGATGCAGGGCGCCCGGCGAGCCGATCTGGGCGCGCTCGACGTCTCGGCGATCTTCCTGCATGTGTCCGGCGAGGGGGGCGCCGGACGTTGACGGCGCCTGGCGGCCCGCTCAGCCGCCGCGCTTGGCCGATGCGCGGGCCGCGTTGAATGCCGCCATCCTGGCGGCGGGCTCGGGTCCGCGATAGGCGCTGGCGAAGGCGTCGATACCGGCCGTGATCGCTTCGCTGCGCGGCAGGTTTTCCCAGGCGCGGATCAGCTTCTTCTGGATGCGCAGCGCCTGGCGCCCGCCCTTGGCCAGGCTGGCAAGCCAGCCCGCGACCGTCGCATCGAGCTGATCGGCGGGCACTGCCCGTTCGATCACGCCCCATTGCACGGCCTGCGCGGCATCGAAGGTTTCGCCCAGCAGCAGGATCTCGCGGGCGCGGCCCCAGCCCATCAGGTGCGGCAGCAGCGCCGCCTCGACCACCGAGGGAATGCCCAGGTGGACCTCGGGCATGCCGAAGCGGGCGGTATCGACGGCCACGCGCAGGTCGCAGGCGGCCGCCAGTTCGAGGCCGGCGCCCAGCACCACGCCGTTGATCCGTGCGATCACCGGGGTCGGGAAATGATGCACGGCTTCGCAGCAGCGATGCACGCGGGTGATGAAGCGGCGGGCCCCTTCGACGTCCAGGCCCGACATCTCGCCGATGTCGGCGCCGCCAATGAAGGCCCGCTCGCCAGCGCCCGTGAGCACCAGCGCATGCAGGGTGTCGTCGCGGGCCAGTTCGGCCAGGCGCGCGACGAACAGGTCCATCGTCGAGCTGTTCAGGCTGTTGGCGCGACGCACGTTGTCGAGGGTGACATGGGCAATGCGCACGTCGGGCGCGAGGGTTTCGAACCGGATCAGGACGTCAGGCTGGGCAGCGCTCATGGCAGGGCAGTGGGTCAGTATGGGAGGGGGGCGGACTGCCCGCGAGCATACGCGCGAATGCCTGCTGCGCGGCGCCTGGCGCGGATGATCCGTGCGCTGTGGGCCGCGGCGTCACCAGCGCAGCATGCGCGGACCCAGCAGGGCTCCCGCCACCGTCGGCACCACGACACCGGCGACGTACCAGATGGCCAGAAATGGCGCGCTCATTTCGGGACAGTGCAGGGTGTAGGCCATCGCGCCGATGGCGCCCGAGAGCAGGCCGACCGCCGCGCCAGCCAGGCGCGACTGGGTGGGCGCGAGTCCGCGCATCGCCCACATCAGCATCACGAAGGCCGGCACCGACAGCAGGGAGATGTTCAGCGGGCATGCGGACCAGGTATGACCCCACAGCAGGCTCGGGCGCGCCTGCGCGGGCGCCTGGGCGAGGACCAGAACGGCCAGCAGCCAGATAAGCCCGATCGGCGCCGCCACCCCCCACGGCAGACGGCCCAGCCGGGCCCCAGGCCGGGCCAGCCGCAGATTGGCCGGCAGGGCGAACACCGCCATGACCGTGACGAAGCCCAGCTTCACCCAGAACATCGGGTCGCTCATGGCTGCGAACAGGTCAGGGCGCACACCCAGCAAGGTGGCCATCAGGACCACGGCGCCCAGTGCGCCCCAGCCCAGCGCCACCGAGAATCGACGGCGCGCTTCGCCTGCTTCCACGGCGATCGGCCCGCGGGCCAGCAGATCGATCAGGGCTTCGGTCTTCATGCGCTTCCCCGGATGCGGGCCGCCAGCGCCTTCAGGCCCCGGTGCACGCCGATCTTGACTGCCGATACCGACAGGCCGGTGAGCTGGGCGGCCTCGATGACGGACAGGCCTTCGATCTTCACATGCACGATCGGCAGGCGCTGCTTGTCGGGCAGCGAGGCGAGCAGCACGCCGAGATCACGACGGGCCTCGGCGGCCTCGGAATCGTCGTCGGCGATCAGTTCCATCGCATCGTCCAGCGGGTCGGACAGCAGAGACTGCTTGCCATGGCGGCGCAGCATGTCGACCAGCTTGTACTTCGCGATGGCGTGAACCCAGGCGGTAATCGGTTGGTCCGGATCATAGGTGTGCCGCTGGTTGTGAATGGCGAGCAGGGTCTCCTGGATCAGATCCTCGACCTCGTCGGGAAGGCGCGTCAAGCGCCGGCGAAAAAAGCCCCGCAGATGACCGGACAGCGCGCCCAGCAAGGCGTGATAGGCGCGCGCGTCGCCTTGCGCGGCGCCCACCATCAATCCCCTGAGCCGCTCCTCGGTCGGCGCGCCGCTCAATCCTTCATCCCAGTCATTCGCCAGTTGCCCCGTCCGGGTTACAGCCGTTCGTCGGCCCGCGCGAAAAATTCAGCGCCGGGTGCCAGGTCAAAAAATTGTAGCCGCTGCTGTAACCGGCCAGAGCGATTGCCCGAACTACCTGGCACACCGCTGATGGATTCCGGCTCTTTCCGGGCCACCCCCGCGCAGAACAGACGCGTGGGGCCTGTGTCAGGAGCGGCGAGTCGACCTTTCAACCCCAGGAGCTTACGTCATGCCCCGTCATACCCTCACCGTTGCCGCGATCGCCCTGTCTTCCCTCGCCTGTGGCGCCGCCCTGGCTGCCGGCGAAAAAACCAAAATGGACGACAAGGCGGCCAAGGAAAAATGCTATGGCGTTTCACTGGCCGGCAAGAACGATTGCGCTGCTGGCGCCGGCACCTCGTGCGCCGGCACCTCGAAAGCGGATTTCCAGGGCAACGCCTGGAAATACGTGGCCAAGGGCAGCTGCGTGACGATGAAAACACCCACCGGCATGGGTTCCCTGACCCCCAAGGCCTGAGCGCCCGCGCCTGTTGCGCTGCATCGGCCCTCCGATGGAACCCGATCATGCAGGTACGCCGGCCCAGGGCCCGGCCCTGGCGTTTGGCGTGGGCCTGAAGCCCGAGCATGCCGGCCACGCCCGGGCCTGCGCCAGACCCGGCGTGTGGTTCGAGGTGCATGCCGAGAACTACTTCGTGCAGGGCGGTCCTCGTCTGGCGGGGCTGCTGGCTGTTCGTGACCGCCATCCGGTCTCTCTGCACGGTGTGGGCATGTCGCTGGCCAGTGACCGGCCACCGACGCCCGCGCACCTGGCGCAGTGGCGCGAACTGATCGGGCGGGTGCAGCCCGTACTGGTCTCGGAGCACCTGGCCTGGTCCGCCTGGCGGGGCGCCTGCCTTCCGGACCTGCTGCCCCTGGTGCGTACGCGCCATTCGCTGCAGCGCATTTCCGCCAACATCGGACGGGCACAGGATGTTCTGGGCCGGTCGCTGGCGATCGAAAACCCCTCGCACTATCTGCACCTCGAAGGCCACGAGTTCAGCGAAATGGATTTCCTGGACGAACTGGCGCGGCGCACCGGGTGCGGGCTGCTGGTCGATGTGAACAATGTCTTCGTGAGCGCGGTCAACCTCGGGCTGGATGCCGGTGCCCTGATCGATGCGTTCCCGGCCGCGCTGGTGCGCGAGGTGCATCTGGCCGGGCACAGCGCCGATCCGGTCCATGGCGAAGGCCTGCTGATCGATTCGCACGATGCGCCCGTCAGCGAGGCGGTGCTGGCCCTGTATCGACGCCTGGTGCGCAGGATCGGCGCCCGGCCGACGCTGGTCGAACGCGATGCCCGTCTGCCGCCCTTCGCCGACCTGATGGCGGAATGCGATCGGGCCGCCGCCTGCGGGCGGGTCGGCGCCACCGACCCGCAACCCCGCTTCGCCGAACAGTGCCCTAATGCCGGAGCCCGGGCGTGAACGACTTCCAGCAAGCGTTCGTCCGGGCTCTGTTCGATCCGCAGGCCGGCGGCCCGCTGGCTGCCCAGCCGGGCTTCCAGGTCTATCGCAATACCGTGATGGCCGGCTGCGTGGACGCCCTGCAGGCCAACTTCCCGACCGTCTGCGAGTTCGTCGGTCCGGACTGGTTTCGCGGTGCGGCGCGCTGCCACGTCCAGCGGCATCCGCCCGATCAGCCAGCCCTGGTTCACTACGGGAAAGACTTTGCGGATTTCCTGGCCGGCTTCGAGCCCGCTGGCGCCATGCCCTGGCTGGCCGATCTCGCCCGCGCCGATCGCATGCACCTGGAGGCGCTTTTCTCGGCCGACGAAGCGCCGCTGCCGGCGTCTCGAGTGGCCAGCCTGCAGCCGGACCAGCTTGCCGGTGCACGGCTGAGGCCGCACCCCAGCGCCCGATGGGCGTGGTTCGATGCGGCACCCATCGCCACGCTCTGGCGGCGCCACCATGAGGCCCGCGAGGCGGGTACCGGCCCCGACCTGGGCGATGTGCTCTGGCAGGCCGAAGGCCTGCTGCTGGTCTGCGACGGGTCCGCGGTGCGCAGCTGGACGGTTGGGCGCCCGGCCATCGATTTCCTGAGCGCGTGCGCGGCCCGGCAGACGCTTGCCGAAGCGGCCGGCGCTGCGCTCGCCCTCGAGCCCGACGCCGACCTGGCGCCGGTGATGCGGCTGCTGTTGCAGGCGGGCGCGTTCGCCGGCCTGGACGTCGGCCATTCGCGTTTGGCCGGCACGTCGGCGTGCGCGGCCCCTTCGGAGAATCCTTGATGACCACACCTGCCAGCACGCCCGTTTCCATGACCGGCATCGCCCGCAACCCCCCGGGCTGGCGCCGCCGGCTGAATGACGCCGCCGATCGACTGTCGGCCCTGCCGATCGATCTCGTGCTGGCGCCGGCGGCCCGGCTCGCCATGGCGGCGGTCTTCTGGCTGTCCGGGCGGACCAAGGTCGAAGGCTGGCTCACCGTGAGCGAGAACGCGGTCACGCTGTTCGCCGAGGAGTACAAGCTGCCCCTGGTTTCACCGGAACTGGCCGCGCATGCGGCTGCTTATGCCGAGCACCTGCTGCCGGCGCTGCTGGTGCTCGGTCTGTTCACCCGCTGGAGCGCGCTGTCGCTGCTGGGCATGACCGCGGTGATCCAGGTGCTGGTGTATCCGGATGCCTGGCCGACGCATCTGACCTGGGCTGTCGCATTGATTTACCTCGCCTGGCGCGGCGGTGGCGTGGTGTCGCTGGACCGCTGGCTGCACCTGCGCTGAGGCAGGCGACCGAGGGCCGAGCGGGGCGGGGCGGGCGGGCCGGCCGCATTCGCGCTATCGTCGAGGGCTGTGCCAACTCCGATCCGCTCCACCGCCGTGAATCCAGACCAGCCTGCCACCGTGTCAGATCAAGCCCCGCCGCGCGCCGATTTCGGCCGCGTCACCGTGTTCTTCGGCGACAAGAACGGCAAGTATCCCGATGGCAACCAGGTGGTCGTGCGCGGCACCGACACCCGGGTGGTCTTCGATTCGCCGCCGGTCGCCAATCGGATCGGGCCGGAATTCGACGATGCGGAACTGGTCGTGCTCGGCCATGTCCATGAAGACCACATGGCGGGGCTGCACCGCCTGCCGGGCGTGCCGGTGCATGTGCATGCGGCCGATCTCGATGCGCTGCGCAGCTGGGAAGGCCTGGCCCGTCACTATGGCGTGGCGGCCCATCGGCAGGCCGCGATGCGGGCCAAGATCGAGCGCGATTATCACTACCAGGCCCGCCCCGATGCGATCGGCTATGCCGATGGCGCGGTCTGGGATCTGGGCGGCTCTCGGGTGCGGGCCTTCCACATGCCGGGCCACACGGCGGGCCACACCGTGCTGCTGGTCGAACCCGAGGGCGTGGCCTTCATCGGCGACATCGACCTGACCGGGTTCGGCCCGTACTACGGCGACGCCACCTCCAGCCTGGCCGATTTCCGGGCCAGCCTGGCGCGGCTGCCGCAGATTCCCGCGAAGGTCTGGGTCACCTCCCACCATCGCGGCGTCTATACCGACCGTTCGGCGATGCTCGCGGCGCTGGCCGCGTTTTGTGCCAAGCTCGACGAGCGCGAGCAGCGCCTGCTCGATCTGCTCGCGCAGCAGCCACGCACGCTGGAGCAGCTGGTCGCCTGCCGGCTGATGTATCCGCCCGACTACGAAGAAATCTGGGTCGAGGACGCCGAGCGGCGCAGCATCGGCCAGCACCTGGACGAGCTGCTGGCCAGCGGGGCGGTCGTCGCCGACGACAACCGGTATTTCCACCGGCGCTGAGGGGCCGGCGGGAAGGCCGTGCCGGGCGCTGGCTGGCCCCCGGCGGCTCGTGCTAGTGTCCCCGCTCGTCCCCAAAATAATCACATCATAGGAAGAGACACATGAGACACGTCTTCAGATTGGGCGCGTTGCTGGCTTGCGCCGCTTCGCTGGCTCTGTCGGCCGCAGCGATTGCCCAGGATTTTCCCAACAAGCCGATCAAATGGATCGTGCCCTTCCCGCCCGGCGGCCCGACCGATTCGTTCTCGCGGCCGGTGGCGCAGAAGCTGTCCGAAATCCTCGGCCAGCCGGTCGTGGTCGAGAATGTCCCGGGCGCGGGTGCCTCGATCGGCATGGATCGCGTCGCGAAGTCGGCGCCGGATGGCTACACCATCGGCCTGGCCAGCACCGGCACCCACGCGATCAATCCGCACCTGTACGGCGCGCGCCTGCCGCACGACACGGTCCGCGATTTCACGCCGCTCACACTGGGCAATCGCTACGTCAATGTGCTGATCGTCAATCCCAAGCTGGGCATCAACTCCGTCGCCGAACTGATCGCGTATGCCAAGGCCAACCCGGGCAAGGTGACCTTCGGGTCGGCGGGCAATGGTTCGTCCAACCACCTTTCCGGCGAATCGCTGAAGTTCGTGACCGGTGCGCCGATGCAGCACATCCCCTATCGGGGCAGCGCGCCCGCGCTGGCCGACGTGATGGCGGGCAACATCACGTTCATGTTCGACATTCCGGTCACCGCGATGCCCATGGTGCGTGCGGGCCGGGTCAAGGCGCTGGCGGTGTCGGGCGACCGGCGCTCGCCGTTCGTGCCCGACGTGCCCTCGATGACGGAGGCCGGCGTCAAGGGTTTCAACGAGGTCGGCAGCGACCTGTGGATGGGCATCGTCGGGCCGGCCGGCATTCCCAAGCCGATCGTCACCAAGCTCAACGATGCGCTGATCCGGGCGCTGCGTTCGGTCGAGGTGCGCGAACGGGTCGCGGCCCAGGGCTTCGAGTTGTGGACCAGTACGCCCGAGGAGTACGCCCGCGTGATCAAGGCGGATCGCGAGCGCTGGGGCAAGCTCGTCAAGTCGTCCGGCGCCAAGATCGACTGACAGGAGACGAGTCATGGACATGAGCTCCCCTTCTCTGGCACAGGCCACCGACACGCCGGTCCCCGACGCGCGCGGCATCAATCTGTACCGCGCCGACCCCATGGCTGCGGCGCTGTTCGCGACCTACCTGCCGGCGCCGCTAATGGCCCACCTGGCGCCGCATTTCGATCGACTGGGCAAGTTGGCCGGCGGACACCTGGATGAGCTGGCGTCGGTTGCCGACAAGAACCCGCCCACGCTGTCGGTGCGCAGCCGCACCGGCCTGGACGAGTCGCGCATCGACAAGCATCCGGCCTATGTCGAGATGGAACGGCTGGGTTTCGCCGAATTCGGCCTGGCGGCGCTGTCGCATCGCGGCGGCGTGCTCGGCTGGCCGCAGGCCATGCCGCCGGCGGCGAAGTACGCGCTCACCTATCTGTTCGTGCAGGCCGAGTTCGGGCTGTGCTGCCCGATCAGCATGACCGATTCGCTGGCGCGCACCCTGCGCAAGTTCGGCGAGCCCTCGCTGGTCGAGCGTTTCCTGCCGATGCTGACTTCCCTGGACTTCGACGAGCTCCACCAGGGCGCGATGTTCATGACCGAGCAGGGCGCCGGCTCCGACGTCGGGGCCACCACCACCCAGGCCGCGCTGCAGGCCGATGGCAGCTGGCAGCTGACCGGCGACAAATGGTTCTGCTCGAACGCCGATGCCGGTCTGGCGATGGTGCTGGCGCGCAGCGAAGAGGCGCCCGGCCTGAAGGGCATCTCGCTGTTCCTGCTGCCGCGCGAGCTGCCCGACGGCACGCACAACCGCTATCGGATCCTGCGCCTGAAGGACAAGCTGGGCACGCGCTCGATGGCCAGCGGCGAGATCCGGCTCGAAGGCGCGCAAGCCTACCTGGTCGGCCAGCGCGGCCGCGGCTTCAAGCACATGGCCGACATGATCAACAATTCGCGCCTGTCCAACGGGGTGCGCGCGGCGGGCTTGATGCGCCGAGCCCTGACCGAGGCGCTGCACGTGGCCGGCCACCGGGTGGCGTTCGGCCGCACGCTCGTCCAGCTGCCGCTGATGCGGCGCCAGCTGCTCAAGATGATGATGCGCACCGAACAGGCGCGCACGATGGTCTTCCAGACCGCGGCCGCACTGGAGCGCGCCGAGCGCGCCTCCGATCCGCAGGCGCCCGCGCTGGCGCGCATCCTGACCCCGCTGATCAAGTTCCGCGCCTGCCGCGACGCGCGCAAGGTGACCGGCGACGCGATGGAGGTGCGCGGCGGCTGCGGCTACATCGAGGAATGGAGCGACCCGCGCCTGCTGCGCGACGCCCACCTCGGCTCGATCTGGGAGGGCACCAGCAACATCGTCGCGCTCGACGTGCTGCGCGCCATCCAGCGCGAGCATTCGCTGCCTGCGCTGCGTGACCACGTGACCCGGCTGCTCCAGGAGGGCTGTCCCGCCGACGCGGCGGTCCTGCCTGCCCAGACATTGGCGATCGAACGAAGCTTCGCGTTCGCCGAACACGCGGCGGTGCATGATCAGTCGCACCTGGCTCGCCAGGTCGCCTCGGCTCTGTACCACGTGGTGACGCTGGCCGGTCTGCGCTGGGAGGCCGCGCGCGACGGACTGGCCGGGCGCGCGCTGCTGGCCGACCTGGTGCTCGCGCATCGGCTGGCGCCCCGCGACCCGCTGACCGACAACGGGGTCGAGAACGATCCCCGTTACCTTGCCCTGCTCGCCCACGCACCGGAATCCCTATGATCGCTGGACCCCTGCCCCCGCCGCTGGCCGGCATCAAAGTGCTCGACCTCTCGGCGGTCTATTCGGGGCCGATGGCGGCCGCGCTGCTGGCCGATCAGGGCGCCGAGGTCATCAAGGTCGAGAGCCCCGGCGGAGACATCTGCCGGCGCATCGGACCGGCCAAGGGCGACATCTCGGGCACCTTCGTCGCCATGAACCGCGGCAAGCGCTCGATCGCGCTCGACCTGAAGTCGGCCGATGGCAAGGCCGTGCTGCGTGACCTGATCGCGCGCACCGATGTGCTGATGGAGAACTTCCGGCCGGGCGTACTGGCCAAATTGGGCTTCGACCGCGACACCCTGTCGCAGATCAATCCGCGGCTCATCTATCTGTCGATCACCGGCTTCGGCCAGGACGGCCCGTACACCGAGTCACGGGTGTATGACGCGGTGATCCAGGCGGTTTCGGGCATGTGCGCCTCGCATCTCGAGAAGCCCTATGGCGAACCCGGTCTGGTGGCCACCACGATCTGCGACAAGCTCACCTCGCTGACCGCCGCGCAGGCGGTGACCACGGCACTGCTGGCGCGCGAGCGGGACGGTCATGGCCGGGTGGTGGAGCTGTCGATGCTCGATGCGGCGCTGGCCTTCCAGTGGCCCGATGCGATGTACAACCACATGTGGCTGGACGACGCGCCGGCGCCGTTCCCGGAGGCGGGCGGCACTTTGCGGCCCTACAAGACCCGGGATGGGTACGTCGCCACCATGACCCCGCAGCAGGATGAGTTCGAGGCCTTGTGCAAGGGACTGGGGGCGCCGGAGCTCGCGCAGGATCCGCGCTTCACGTCGGTGCAGATCCGCTCGCGCCATGCCAAGGAGGCGCGCGAAGCGCTCGAGCCGCTGTTCGCCGGGCACGATACCGACGCGCTGGTCGAACGGCTGAGGCAGGCCGACGCACCGGTGGGCAAGGTCAATCGCAAGGCCGAGGTCGTCACCGATCCGCAGGTGGTGCACAACCGGACCCTGGTCGAGATCGACCAGGGTCCGCTCGGGCGGGTCCGGGTGGCGCGCGCGGCGGCGCGTTTCGGCGAGTCCGATCCGGACACGCTGCGGCCCGCGCCGCACCTGGGCGAGCACGGCGAGCAGGTGCTGCGTGAGCTCGGCTACGACGACGCGCGCATCGCCGCGCTGAGCGCGTCGGCGGTGCTGCTGCTGCCCAAGCAGGGCTGACGCCGATTCTCCGGGGCATTGGCCCGGCGTGCGGGTGATGCGATGATGGCGGGCAGATTGCCCGCCTCCTTTGCACTCACCCCGGAGATCCCGATGATCGGATACGTCACCCTCGGCACCAACGACCTCCCGCGCGCTGCCGCGTTCTACGATGCGCTGTTCGCCGAAATCGGCGCCAAGCGCCTGTGGGACACCGATCGCGGCATCGGCTGGGGCACCGCGATGAACATGCCGAGCCTGGGCCTGCTCAAGCCCTTCGACGGCAAACCGGCCACCGTCGGCAATGGCACGATGGTCGCGCTGATGGCGGACAGCCGTGCCAAGGTCGACGCCCTGTACAAGAAGGCGATGGAACTCGGCGCCACCGACGAAGGGCCGGCCGGACCTCGTGGCGAAGGGTTCTACGCCGGCTATTTCCGTGATCCCGACGGCAACAAGCTGGTGTTCTTTCATTTCGGCTGATCGCCCGCCATCCTGCAAACCCCTGGACCGCCATGACCCACGCCACCCAGCATTCTCCGGCGGCGTCTCACGCGGCCGCATCCGTCTGCCCGCTCGATTGCCCCGACACCTGCAGCCTGTCGGTGACGGTCAGCGACGGGCAGGTCGTCCAGGTGCGCGGCTCTCGCGCCAATCCGTACACGGCTGGCGTGATCTGCGACAAGGTGGCCCGCTACTACCCGCAGTTCGTGCACGGCCCGTCGCGCCTTCGCCATCCGCTCAAGCGGGTCGGTCCTCGAGGCAGCGGCCAATATGAGCCGATCGGCTGGGACGAGGCACTCGACCGGGTCCACGCGGGCCTGCAGGCGGCGATCGGCGCCCATGGCCCGCAGTCGGTCCTGCCGCTGAACTACGCCGGTCCGCACGGGCAGATTTCCGGCGGTTCGATGGATCGGCGCTTCTTCCATCGGCTGGGGGCCACGCTGCTCGATCGGGGCCCGCTGTGCGGGGTCGTTCGCGGCACCGCCTATACCAGCCTGTTCGGCACGGCGCCCGGCATGCCACCCGAGCAGATGCGCGATGCCGATGTGGTGGCGGTCTGGGGCAACAACGTCACGGTGTCGAACCTGCATCTGGCGCGCGTGATCAAGGCGGCCCGCGAAAACGGCGCGACGCTGGTCGTGGTCGATCCCAAGCGCACCAAGATCGCCGAGCAGGCGCATCTTTACCTGCAGATCCGCCCTGGGACCGATGTGGTGCTGGCGCTGGCGCTGGCCGCCGAACTCGAGCGCCGGGGGGCCTTCGACCGTGCGTTCCTCGATGCCTGGGTCGAAGGCCTCGACGCCTACATGGGGGAGGCCCGCGGCCATTCCGTGGACGAGGCGCTGACGGTCTGCGGGATAACGCGCCCGTCCTTCGATCGGCTGGCCGACCTGTACGCCGGCGCAAAGCGGCTGGCGCTCTCGGTGGGCAACGGCATGGAGCGCGGGCGCAGCGGTGGCTCGGCGATCCGCGCGATCATGGCGCTCAATGTGCTGACAGGTCAGCTGGGACGCCCGGGCGCGGGTGTGTTCGCGCGGCCCGGCCTGGCCTTTCCGACCACCGGGGCCAGGCTGCAGCGGCCCGATCTGGTGCCGGCTGGAACCCGCACCGTCAATATTGTCGATGTCGGCCGGCTGCTGCTCGATCCGACGCTGGACCCGCCGATCAAGGCGGTGTTCATCTACAACCACAATCCGGTCTGCACCCATCCCGACCAGAACCGGATGCGCAGGGCACTGAGCCGCGACGACCTGTTCGTGGTGGGCTGCGATGTCGTGATGACCGACAGCCTGGCGTATGCCGATGTCATCCTGCCGGCCTCGTCTCACTTCGAGTTCGACGACATCTACACCGCGTACGGCCAGAGCTACCTGCAGCGGGCCGCGCCGGTGATCGCACCGGTCGGCGAGTCGCTGCCCAATACGGAAATCTTCCGCCGGCTCGCGGCGCGCTTCGGTTTCGACGAGCCGGCTTTCCGCGACAGCGATGAAGCGCTGATGGATGCCGCGCTCGACCCTGCCGATCCCCGACTGGGCGGACTGCGGCCCAGCCAGTTGCCGCTGGACCGCGCGCTGCTGATGAACACGCCGGCCGGCGAGCCCGTGATGGTCTGCCGCACCGTCAAGCCCGGCACGCCTTCGGGCAAGATCACGCTGTTCTCGCAGGACCTGGAAACGCGCTTCGGCTACGGCGTGCCACGCTATGAGGCCGTGCCCGCCGATGCGTCGCTGATGCTCATCTCGCCGTCTTCGTCACGGCGCACCAATGCCACATTCGGCAGCGATCCGGCCTCGCAGGGACCGGAGCGCATCGAACTGCACCCGGCCGACGCGGCGGTGCGCGGCATCGTGGAGGGCAATCGGGTGCGGGTCTGGAACCGCCTGGGCGAAGTGACGCTGATCGCGCGCCTGACCGACGCGGTGCCCGCCGGCGTGGTCTACAGCAGCAAGGGCACCTGGCTGTCGACCAGCGATACGGGCCAGACGGTCAACGCGCTGATCGATGCCGATCGGCGCACCGACATCATGTCGGGCGCCTGCTACAACGACACCTTCGTGGAAGTGGCACTGGCCCCGTAGGCGCGCGGCTCGACGGGGCCGCCGCCGGCGCGGCCGCCCCGGCCGGTCAGCCGAAACTTCGCCCGATCACTTCACCGGAATGACCGTGGCCCGGTCCACCGGCACCGCAGTCACGCTGTTCTGCGGCGAGCCTTCGATGACGCGGTCGGAGTAAGTCAGGTAGACGAGCGTATTGCGCTTCTTGTCCACCATGCGCACCACCCGGATGCGCTTGAAGACCAGCGAGATCCGGTCGCTGAACATCTCCTCCTGCATGGGCAGCGGTCCGGAGAACGAGATCGGGCCGACCTGGCGGCAGGCGATCGAGGCTTCGGACTTGTCCTCGGCCAGGCCCAGCGCGCCCTTGATGCCGCCGGTCTTGGCGCGCGACACGTAACAGGTCACGCCACTGACCTTGGGATCGTCATGCGCATCGACGACGATCTTGTGGTCCGGGCCGATGAACTTGAAGACGGTGTCGACCTCGCCGACCGAATCGGCGCGCGCGCAGCCGATCGCCGCCAGCACCGCGCACAGCGCGAACAGCCGCTTCATGAAGCCGCCTTGGCGAACTGCGCACGCAGGTCGGCCACGTAGTCGGGCGCCGGATACAGGCGTTCGCTGGGACCGGCCTTGGCCACCTGGCCCGGCACCTCGTGGCCGACGATGCCGGCCATGCGGCGCGCGGCCGCGAGCAGACGTTCGAGGTTCATGCCGGTGTCGTAGCCCATCGTGGCCAGCATGTGGATGGCGTCTTCGCTGCTGATGTTGCCGCTGGCGCCAGGCGCGTACGGGCAGCCGCCCAGCCCGCCCAGCGAGCCGTCGAAGCGCACGATGCCGCCCTGCAGGGCGGCCAGCACGTTGGCCAGGCCCATGCCGCGCGTATTGTGGAAGTGCATGGTGAGCTGCAGGCCGCCGAACTCCTTGACCAGCGCGTCGGTCATGCGGCTGACCTGGGCCGGATTGGCCATGCCGGTGGTGTCGCAGATGGTCAGGCCGCGCACACCCAGTTCGGCAAAGCGCCGCGCGTAGCCCAGCACCGTGTCCTGGGGCACATCGCCCTCCATCGGGCAGCCGAAGGCGGTGGACAGCGAGATGTTGATCGGCGTGCGCCCGGCGACATGGCGGATCACATCCGTCAGCGCGGCCACGCTGTGCTCGCGCGGCATGCGCAGGTTGGCCAGGTTGTGGGTTTCGGAGGTCGACATCACCAGGTTGAGTTCGTCGGCCCGGGATTCGAGCGCGCGTTCGGCGCCGCGCAGGTTGGGCACCAGCACCGTGTATTCGACGCCGGGCACGCGCCGGATGCGGCCCATCACGATCTCCGCATCGCGCAGCATCGGGATCGCCTTGGGCGAGGTGAACGAGGTGACCTCGATCTTGGCGTAGCCGCACAGGCTCAGCTCGTCGATCAGCTCGACCTTGACGTCGGTCGGGATGAACTCGGGTTCGATCTGGAAGCCGTCGCGGGTCGAGACTTCATTGAAATACAGGCGTGTCATGGAGGTGCTCACTCGAAGGGGGCGGCGATGATGCCCTTGTCTTTCAGGGCTTGGATCTGCGCGGGCGTGAGGCCGATCTCGCCCAGCACGGCGTCGGTGTCCTGGCCCAGTGCCGGCGCATTGCGGCGGTGGCTGCCAGGTGTGCGCGACAGCTTGGGCACGATGCCGGGGACCGACAGTGCGCTGCCGTCCGGCATGCGCACGGTTTCGATCATGCCACGAGCCTGGTAGTGCGGGTCGGCCGCGATGTCGGCGACCGAGTAGATGCGCCCGGCCGGCACGGCGGCCGCATCGAGTGCCGCCAGCACCTCGGTCACGCTGCGCTGCGTGGCCCAGGCGCCGATCGCGGCGTCGATCTCGGCGACACGGGCGACCCGGCCACTGTTGTCGGCCAGGGCGGGATCGCCGCCTAGGTCGTCGCGGCCGATGGCGGTCATCAGCCGCTTGAAGATGCTGTCGCCATTGCCCGCGATCAGCGCGTAGCCGCCATCGGCGCAGCGATAGGCGTTGCTGGGCGCGATGCCGGGCAGCGCGCTGCCGGCGGGCTCGCGCACGGCGCCGAACGCGCTGTATTCGGGCAGCAGGCTTTCCATGCAGTTGAACACCGCCTCGTACAGCGCCACATCGATCACCTGGCCCTGGCCGGAGCGCTGGCGCTCGTGCAGGGCCATCAGGATGCCGATCACCCCGTGCAGCGAGGCCAGGGTGTCGCCGAGGCTCACGCCCACCCGCACCGGCACGCGCCCGGGTTCCGCGGTGAGATGGCGCAGTCCGCCCATCGCCTCGGCCACCACCCCGAAGCCCGGCTTGTCGCGGTAGGGTCCGGTCTGGCCGTAGCCGCTGACGCGCAGCATGATCAGTCGCGGATTCAGCCGGAGCAGCGCTTCGGGACCGAGGCCCCAGCCTTCCATGGCGCCGGGACGGAAGTTCTCGATCAGCACATCGGCATCGGCGGCCAGCCGCCGCACGATGTCCTGGGCCTGCGGATCGCGCAGGTCCAGCGCCACGGAGCGCTTGTTGCGCGACTGAACCTGCCACCAGACCGAGGTGCCGTCCTTGATCAGGCGCCACTGGCGCAACGGGTCGCCGGCGCCCGGCGGCTCGATCTTGATGATGTCGGCGCCGAAGTCGGCCAGTGTCTTGGCGGCGAAAGGGCCGGCGATCAGCTGGCCCAGTTCGACGACTTTGAGGCCGGCCAGCGGGCCGGTGACGGGTGTATCCATGACTCGATGCTCCGGAACGATGTGGGGAAGGATACCTTCCCGTCATTCCGATCCGGGCCTGCGGCGCGGGTTGGCGTGCCGAGGGTGCTTGACCCGTCGGGCCCCGACGCCGATGATCATCGGTCGATCCGGAGTGCCCCATGATCCTTTACAAGTGCCTCGTCAACGGCGCGATTGCGCAGTCCGCCCGCGAACAGGTCCGCCAGGGACTGGCGCGCATCCACGGCCAGATGTTCGGCCTCGCGCCCGACGCCATCGTCGTCGAGTTCACCGAAGTCAAGCCCGGACTGTGGTTCACCGGCGGCAAGCCGTCGCAGGCCTCGATGGTGCTGGGCAGCGTGCCGGCCGGCACCCCGCAGCAGACCCGGGTGGCCCTGATGGCTGCGGTGTGCGAGATGTTCAGCGAGGCGACCGGCGCGCCCTACAACGATGTCATGGTGGTGGCGGCCGACCCGCGCGCACCCGGCTGACACGGTCCGCCCGGGCCTTGCCGGCCCCTTTGCCTTGCCGTTCCCCATCTTCTTGCGAGGAGTTCACCCATGCCGCTCTACCGCTGCACCTGCCCGGAAGGCGATCTGAACGATCAGCAGCGCGCCGCCATCGCGCAGGCGATCACCGCAATCCATTGTGACGTCACCCAGGCGCCGCCCACCTTCGTCCACGTGCAGTTCCACGACCGCAAGCCGCAGGCTGCCGGGACCCGGTTCACGCTGCATGGCGGCGTCCGGGCGGGACGTTCCGGTGAGACCAACGAGCTGCTGATCAGCCGCTGCGTGGGCGCCGTCGCGGCCATCGCGGGGGTCGCTCCGGGTGAGATCACGATGCGCACATCGGCCACGCCGGCCTCGTGGATCCTGGAAGGCGGGCGGGTCATGCCGGAGCCCGGCGAAGAAGCGGCGTGGATCGCCGCACACGCCTGAATCGTCGACTGGCCGCGTCGCCGGCGGACCGTGGTCGGCCGGGCCCACACCTGGGTCGCGGCGCGATGGCGCACGGTCCGCACCACGACCCCCCTAGACCGCGCTCAAGGTACCGCCCGCTGCGCCCGCGGCCTGTCCGCCGGGCGGATGGGTGACGATGGCACGAAGCTCCGGTCGCGCCTCGCGCAGGGCCGCCAGGTCGGGCAGCGGCCGGGCCAGCGTCGAATCGCCCGCGAAAGCCTCTTCCAGCGCCAGCGCGCCGGCCAGCAGCCGTGCCTCGCCGCGCATGGGTGCGATCACCTGCAGGCCGAAGGGCATGCCTTGCTCGTCGCGGCCGCAGGGCAGCGCCAGCGCCGGATGCGTGGACAGCGTCACCACGTAGCAAAGCGCCAGCCACTGGTAGTAGTTGCGCATCGGCTGGCCGTCGATCTCGTCCGCATACAGCCGGGTCCACGGAAACGGGCTGAGCGGCGTGGTCGGCGCGAGGATCAGGTCGAAGTCGTCGAAGGCTCGCGCAAAGCGGCGGGCGATCCGGGTCTGGGCCAGGTGTGCGGCCGCCCGGTCGGCCAGCGTGATCTCGGCAGCCAGCTCGACATTGGCCCGCACATTGGGGCCGAGCGTGTCCGGCGCCTTGCGGTAGGTTTCGGCGAAGGCCGCGACGAAGCTCTCGGCGCGGATCACGTCGAAGGTTTCGTCGGCTTCGCTCATGTCCAGGCCGAGCGGCTCGCAGCGGGCCGCCCAGGGCGCGATCGCGGCGATCCGCTGGCGGAACACCCGCCGGATGCCGGGATCGACCGCGCAGCTGCCGAAGTCTTCGGTGAAGCCGATGCGCAAGGCCGACAGATCGGCGCCGCGCAGCGGGAACAGGCTCGAACCCGCGCAGTCGTACGACAGCGCATCGTGGGTGTCCAGGCCGACGCAGGCCGCCAGCATCATCGCCGTATCGGCCACGTCGCGCGCCATCGGCCCGAGCACCGAAATGGCCGACCAGCCCAGCGGCCGGCTGCGGTTGGCGATCAGGCCCGGCGAAGGGCGCAGTCCCACCACGCCGCACAAGGCGGCCGGGATGCGCAGCGATCCGCCGGTGTCCGACCCGGTGCACAGCGGGAGCATGCCGGTGGCCAGCGCGGCGGCCGATCCGCCCGACGATCCGCCGGCGTTCAGGCTCGGGTCGAAGGGATTGCCGGTGGCGCCCCACACCGGGTTGCGGGTGTTGGCGCCCGCGCCCATGTCGGGCACGTTGGTCTTGGCGGTGACGATCGCGCCGGCGGCGCGCAGCCGGGCGACCAGGCTGTTGTCGGCTTTCGGCACATGGTTTCGCAGGGCGATGTTGCCGCTGGTCGAGAGCAGGCCTTCGGTGTCCTGCAGGTCCTTGACCCCCAGCGGCAGGCCGTGCAGCGGGGGCAGGGGGCCACCGCGCATCACCTGGCGTTCGGCGTGCACGGCGCTGGCGCGCGCCCGCTCGAAGTCGGTCGCGGCGATCGCGTTGACCGCCGGGTTGATCGCCTCGATGCGCGAGATGCAGGCATCCATCAGTTCGACCGGCGAGAGCCGGCGCGCGCCGATCAGGGCGCGCAGGCGGCGCGCGGGCAGTTTCAGGAGCTCGTCGTGGGTCATGTCGGGGCCAACTTTCAGTCGGCCGACATGCCGGCGCGGCTGACCAGCGCGCGCATCGCCGGCAGTTCACGATTGACGCGGGCTTCGTAGGCCGATGGCGGCTCGTCGAGCACCTCGATCCCGACCCGGCGCAGGTCTTCGCGCATGGCCGGTGTGGCCATCGCCGCGGCCAGCGACTTGACCAGCGCGCCGCGCACGTCGGCGGGCAGGCCGCGCGGGGCCACCAGGGCGCCCCAGGCGGTCAGGTCGAATCCGGGCAGCCCCGATTCGGCCAGTGTCGGCACGTCGGGCAGATTGATGGCCCGCTTGGGCGAGGACACCGCGAGCACCTTGATCCGCCCGGCCTGCGCCTGCGGCCCGGCGGCCAGGGTCGTGTCGACCGCGAAGGGAATCTGGCCGCCGATCAGGTCCTGCATCATCGGGGCGCTGCCCTTGTACGGCACGTGCACCATCGAGATGCCGGACTGCGCCTTGAACAGTTCGCCGACGAAGTGCGATGAGGTGCCGGCCCCGAACGAGGCCATCGTCATCTGTCCGGGCTTCTGTTTGGCCAGCGCGATCAGCTTGGCCAGGGTGTCGGCCGGCGCTGACGGATGCGCGACGATGGCCAGCGGCACGGTGCCGATCATGCCGATCGGCTCGTAGCTCCTGATCGGATCGAAGCCGATCCGCGCGCGCAGGGCCGGGTTCATCGTGTAGGTGGTATTGCCCGAGTAGAACAGCGTGTAGCCGTCGGGGCGCGCCTGCGCCACCGCGGTGGCGGCCAGCACCGTGCCGGCGCCAGGCTTGTTCTCCACCACGACCGAACTGCCGGGAAGGTGAAGGACCAGGTGGCGCGCGATGATGCGTCCGACCACGTCGGCCGCACCGCCAGGCGTGTACGGAATCACCAGCGTGATCGGCTTCTCGGGAAAGGCCGCGAAGGCGGGCGAGCACAGCCCGGCGAACGCCGAAGCCGCCAGCGCGGCGCAGGCGCGCATCAGTGGCCGCAAGGTCGTGCGGCGCGGGTTCGTCGGGTTCGTCGGGTTCGATCGGTCTTTCATGTCGTGTCCAATGGAGTCTGCGGGCGCCGATCGGCGCCCGGGCGGGTGTCAGCCCTGTTCGGTCGAGCCGGTCTGGTTCTGGATCAGATGATCGCGCACTGCCCTGAGCAGGGCGTCGGAGCGTCTGGCATCGGGCAGCACGCGCGAGAGCATCAGAGCCCCGACCATGGCGCTGACGGCCACCATCGCGTCCTGGTCGTCGTCCGACCCGCTCGCGGTGGCGACAGTTGCGAAGAAGGTTTCGATATGCGACGCCATGACCGTGCGCGCGTCGATGTCGGCGCGCCCCGCATCGGCGGCCAGCGAGGCGATGGCGCAGCCGGTCTTGGGGGCGTCTCGATGAGTGCGGCTCAGGTAGCTGCGCACGATCGCGGCAAAGCTGCGCGCGCGACCGGGGCCGGCGGCAGCCCGGGCGTTCGCTTCGCCGTCGGCCAGCGCGCGCTCGAGCGCCAGCGCCAGCAGCTCGGAGCGGGAGGCGAAATGGCCGTAGAACCCGCCATGCGTGAGGTTGACGCTCTTCATCAGGCTGGCGACGCCGATCGACTCGAAGCCCCCGTCGCGAATCCGCGCGGCCGCTTCGGTCAGGATCCGTTCGCGGCTTCGCGCCTTTTCAACCTGCGAATGACCCACTCCAACTCCCAGCCTGACTGTCGATAAGTCGGATCTTATCGCGAGGGCGGCAACCGGCTGGCCACCTGTGCCATCGGCCCTTGAATACCGCGGCCCGGCATCCGATGAAGGACCGGGTGTCTTCGGCCGCGTCTTCGGTCCTCAGCGGGCGCTCGCGGAACCGCGGCACAAAGGCGATCGCGGCGGCCTCGCCGCCCGCTCAGGAAGCCGCGCCGCGCGCCTTCTGGCTGGCGAAATAGACGACCTTGCGGGCCCGTTGCACGTCGCCCAGCGGCCGGTGTTCGGCCAGGGCCTGCCACGGATCGAACACCGAGCCTTCGACCTGCTCCGACAGGGCGGCTCCCGCGGCCGATCCGGTGTCCTGCGCGGGCAATGTCAGCCTGGCGACGGTCAGCCAGGGCGTGGGCCAGGCGACCGAAGCATCTTCGATCGGCGTGACGGCTTCTTCGGTGAAGAACTGCAGCGCCATGTCCCAGGCCAGGGGGCGCTGGGCGAGACGGTTGCTGAAGTCGGTGTTCCAGTCGCCCGGCGCGCCGGCCGACGGTGCGCCATTGGCCGGATCCGGCGTCACGCGCACTCGCACCGCATAGGGTCCGCAGGCCATCGGCAGCACGCTGTTGAAGGGCTCGATGGCGAAGCCGCCGAACGGCTTGCCGAAAGTGCGCAGTGCCTTGCGCACCTGGCCGACAGCACCCAGTACGCCATAGCGGCGGACGAGAAACTTCAGCAGCGCGGTGCCGCCCTGCGATGCCGCGACCACGAACTCGATGAATTCGGCACTGCCGCTGGTCGAGAACGCATCCTGGTTGATCAGCGTGAAGTCCTGGGACTTCGCGGGACCATTGCCCAGCGCCGAATCGCCCGACACGCCGAAGACCCGCAGCGAGAATCCGCGGATGTCGGGTTTTCGGTCTGCGGCACGGTCCATGCCGCCGTTGGACAGGCGCAGCCAGACCTCGTGCCGGCCGGGTTGTGCGAACAGGCCGTGCGCGGCGTGCGGGGGCAGGCCGGCGGCGACCGTGAGTTCGCCGTGCGCGGCCGTGATCCCCTTGCGATGCAGCGCGCGGCCCGTGCCGAAGCGCTCGGACCGCTGGCGCTGGATCGCGACGATCTGCTGCGCCGCCTGCTCATAACGGACCTGTTCGTCGGGCGCAATGCGCTCCTGCCATCGGGTGCTGGGAGCCTGGGTCATGGCTGTCCTTGAAAGTTTCCGGGTCAACGAGGCCGGCGGGTCGCGCCATCGGGTCCGCGGCGCGCGGCGCGCGCCAGCGCCAGCGCCAGCGTACTACCGCTGCGCACATGCCGCCGATCGGGCGGGCAGGCGCGGGCGCCGAACGTGCGCGCCGACCGGCGATACCGGTCTCGGTTAAGCTGGCGCGCTTCAGGGGATGCCAAACATGTTTCGTCGAATGCCTGCGGCAGGCTGCGCCTCGTTCCATGCGCGCCTCCGGTGAGCAACCGGTGCGCGGGTTTGCGTACGTGCTGACCGTGCTGGCCGTCGCGCTGCCGGTGGCCTATGGCGCCGTGCTCGCGATGCTGTGGTTTCGCCAGGAGCGCCTGCTGTTCCAGCCGGAGGTGCTGGCGCCCGACACCGTGCTGTCGAGGGCGCCCGACGTGCACGAGGCCTTCGTCGAGGTTCCGGGCGCACGGCTGTCGGTGCTGGAGCTCAGGGTGCCCGAGCCCAAGGGGGTCGTGTTCTACCTGCACGGCAACGCGGGCAGCCTGCGCAGCTGGTTCGTCACCACCGATTTCTATCGCCAGGCCAACTTCGACCTGGTGATGATGGACTATCGCGGGTATGGCAAGAGCACCGGGCGCATCGAGAGCGAGGCGCAGCTCAACGCCGATGCCCGTGCCGTGTGGGCGCGCTACGCGCCGCGATACCGGGGGCGAAAGGTCGTGTTCTTCGGGCGCTCGCTGGGCTCGGGGCTGGCCGCGAGCCTGGCCGCGAAGGAGCAGCCCGACCTCACGCTGCTGGTGTCGCCCTACCGCAGCATGGCCGCGCTGGCCGCGTACCACTATCCGTGGGTGCCCTCGGCACTGCTGCGCTACAAGCTGCGCACCGATCAGGTCCTGGCGCGCATCGAGCGGCCGGTGCTGCTGCTGCATGGCGACAAGGATCAGCTCATCCCGGTGTCGCACAGCCACGAACTGGCGGCGGGCGCACCAGGGGCGCGGGTCGTGACGATCGCGGGTGCCGGCCACGTCGACCTGCACGAGTTCGAGGACTATCTGCGCGAGGTGCGCCGGGTGCTGGACACGTTGTAGGCCGACGGGACGGGGCGCCCGACGGCATGCCCGGTCAAGGCGTGCCGAGAAGCTCGTGTTCGTGGCCGGCGGATCGTGTTGCACGGACGCTCGCGCGGCGAACCGGTCCGTCCTCTACACTGCGCAAATGAACGAAACGGTACAGAAACGCCGCCGCGCGGTCGCGGCGAAGGCTCCAACGCGCACCCACGATCCCGAGCGGACAATGGCCGACATCCTGTCGGTCGCCACGCGCGAGTTCGCGGACAAGGGCCTGGCAGGGGCCCGCATCGACGTCATCGCCAAGGCGATGAGCACCAGCAAGCGCATGATCTACTACTACTTCGGCAGCAAGGAGGGGCTCTACCTTGCGGTGCTCGAAGAAGCCTACCGGCGCATGCGCGCGATCGAGTCCAACCTGCACCTGGACGATCTGCCGCCCGAGGATGCGCTGCGCCGGCTGATCGGCTTCACGGTCGACTACCAGCTCGCCAACCCCGATTTCATCCGGCTCGTGATGACCGAGAACATCCATCGCGCCGAGTACCTGCGCCGCAGCAAGGCCATCCAGCAGCTCAACGTGCCGGCGATCGACGGCCTGAAGCGCGTGCTGCAGCGTGGACTCGACGCCGGGCTGTTTCGCGGCGGCATCGACCCGGTCGACCTTCACCGGTCGATCAGCGCGCTCTCGGTGTTCAACGTGGCGAACCGCTACACCTTCTCGCTGATCTTCCAGCGCGACCTCGACACGCCGGCGGCGATCATCGCGCGCCGCGACAGCATCATCGAGATGATCGTGCGCTTCGTGCGCAAGTAGGCGCACCGGGCGGGTCGTTGGCGGTGCCGATCAGGGGCGTGCGCCGCCAAGCCAGAGCGCCATCCGCTCGAAGCTCGCCCGCGCGTCGGCGCAATAGGTCAGCGCCCGCAGATAACTGTGGATCAGGCCGGGACCGCGGTCCAGTGTCACCGGCACGCCGGCAGCCTGGAGCGCGTCGGCGTAGGCGATTCCGCTGTCGCGCTGCGGGTCGTGCTCGGCCACCGCGATGTAGGCGGGCGGCAAACCGGCATGGCTGTCGGCCAGCAGTGGCGCGGCCAGCGGATGCTTCAGGTCGGCCGGGTTTGGGCAGTACGCGGCATTGACCATCGGCATCGATGCCACATTGAGAATGGGGCCGTCGGCGTTCTCGCGATACGAAGGGCGATCGGTGTCGAAGTCGCAGGCGGGGTAAACCAGCAGCTGCCGCTCGATGCGGCAGGCCGTGCCGCGAAACGCCAGCGTCATCGCCGCCGCGAGGTTGGCGCCGGAGCTGTCGCCGGCGATCGCGATGCGAGTCGCATCGACCCCCTGCGCGCCGGCTTGCTCGAACAGCCAGGCCACGACGGCGCGCACGTCGTTCACCGCGGCCGGAAACGGATGCTCGGGCACCTTCGCATAGTCGACGCTGAACACGACTCGCCCGGTGCGCGCCGCGAGGCCGGCAGTGATGTCCCAGTGCGTCTCGGGGCTGCCCCGCGTCCAGGCGCCACCGTGCAGGTAGATCAGCGCCGGCTGCGGCCTTGCCACGGCGGGCCTGAATTCGCGCACCCGGACACGGCGATCATCGCGGGTCACCCAATGCTCCCGCGTGGTGACCCCCGGCGGGGTCGGCTCGCGCGTCGCGGCGGCCACGGTTTCGAAGTGGGCCCGGCGTTCCGCAGGGCCGGCACTGGCCGGCAGCGGGGCCCAGGCGGCGGCCCAGTCGGCCAGGAAGGCGGTCAGCTCGGGATTGATCATGGTCAGCCTTTGTAGCCCAGCTGCCGGGGCAGCCACAGCACCGAGTCGGGGACGAAGGTCAGGAACAGCAGCGCCGCGACCAGCACGACGATGTAGGGCACGGCCTCGCGGATCACCGCCGTCAGCGGTTCCCTGGCCATGCTGGCGACGATGAACAGCAGCAACCCATAAGGGGGCGTGATCAAGCCGATCATCAGGTTGATCGTGACGACCAGCCCGAAGTGCACCATGTCGATGCCCAGGGCCTGGGCGGTGGGGATCAGGATGGGCACGATCACCAGCAGGATCGTTCCGCCCTCGAGCAGCGCGCCCAGCGCCAGCAGCACGACGTTGACCAGCAGCAGGAACCCGACCTGCCCCAGGTGGAAGCCCTCGAGAAATACCTTCACCGTCTGCGGCACGTCTTCCTTCGTGACCACGAAGTTGAAGACCAGCGCGCCGGCGATCAGGATGCCGACGGAGGCCATCTGGCGGCCGCTGTTCAGCAGCGAGCCGTACAGGCCGCGACCCGTGACCGAGCGGTACAGCACGGCCGAGATCACGAGCGCATACAGTGCCGCCACCGCGGCCGACTCGGTCGGTGTCATCACGCCGCTGTAGATGCCACCCAGCAGCACCACCGGCATCATCAGCGCCGGCAGTGCGCGCCAGGTCAGCGGCAGGAACTCGCGCATCGGCACTGCCGGTTCCACCGGGAAGTTGCGCCGGTGCGCGAGCCAGCCGTTCAGCAGCATCATCACCAGCGTCATCACCAGGCCCGGCACGACGCCGGCCGCAAACAGGTAGCCGATGGAGGTGTCGGAGATCAGCGCATACAGCACCAGCGGAATCGACGGCGGGATGATCGGGCCGATGGTGGCGGTGGCCGCCGTGATCGCCGCCGCGTAGGCCGGCGTGTAACGCCCGTCCTTGGTCATCATGTCCATCGTCAGCTTGCCGACACCGACGACGTCGGCGATCGCCGAACCCGACATGCCCGAGAAGATCAGCGACGAGACGACGTTGACGTGGCCCATGCCCCCGCGAAAGCGTCCGACCAGCGCGTTGCACCAGGCAAGCAGCCGGTCGCTGAGCGAGCCCATGTTCATGATCTCGGCGGCGAGAATGAACAGCGGAATGGCCAGCAGCGTGTAAGTGTTGGTCAGGCCCTGCACCAGCTGTTCGGCCGCGATGCCGATGTCCTGTCCGGAGATCGCCAGGTAGAGCACCGATCCGCCGATCATCGACAGTCCGATCGGCAGCCCGAGCAGGCTCAGCGCGCCGATGCCGAGCATGCACCATCCGAACGGCGACAGCAGTCCCATCACGTCGCCGAACCCCCGTCGCCAAGCCGATGGCCGTCCTCGACCAGGCGGCCGCGCAGGGCATCCAGGACGATGCCGGCGTGACGCACGGCCATGGCAAGGACGAATACGACGTAGATCGAGAACACCCAATTCAGCGGAATGCCGAAGCTGGCGGTGGACTCCACCTTCATGAAGGTGACGTAGGACCAGGTGGCCGGCAGCGACGCCAGCAGCAGCAGCACGGCGCAACCGCTGGCCGCGACCGTGCAGGCGCGCCGCACCGCGCGCGGCAGGTGGCTGTAGACCATGTCGAACCGGATGTCCTCACGGTTGCGCAGCACGAAGGACGCGCCCCACAGAATTCCCCAGAGCCAGACCAGGGTGCAGACCTCGTCGGTCCAGCCGACCGGCAGGTTGAGCGCGTAGCGGAAGATGACCTGCAGGATGAAGGCGACGAACATCGCCCCCATCATCAGCACGAGCACAGCCTCGGCGCCGCGCCGAAGCCAGGCGATCACAGCGCGTTGATCCGCTCGAGCATGCCCGGCCGCCAGTCCTTGGCGAATTTGGACTTCGCGTAGACGTCGAGCACGTGCTTTCGGAAGGCAACCACGTCGGGCGCGTAGACATCCAGACCCTGGGCCTTGAAGAACGCGGCCATTTCGGTCTCGTCCTTTTCCATCTGCGCCGAGATCGCGTCGGCGAAGCGATCGGCCGCGGCCTGCACCGTCTTCTGCTGCGCCGGCGTCATGGCGTTCCACTTCTTCGTGGTGATCGCGAACAGGTTGTTGGCCACCAGGTGCGCGGTCAGGACAAATTGCGTGGTCACCTCGTAGAACTTCATCGACTTGGTGCCGCTCATCGGGTTGTCCTGCGCATCGATGGCACCCGTCTGCAGCGCGGTGTAGGTCTCGGTGTAGGCCACCGGCACCGGGTTGGCGCCCAGGGCCGTGCCGACGAACTGCCAGCCCTCGCCAGGCGGCATGCGCAGCTTGATGCCAGCCAGGTCGGCCGGCGTCGTGATCTTTTTCTTCGGCTTCAGATTCAGGTGGCGAGTGCCGATGTAGGGCACCGACAGGACCTTGATGCCCATCTGGTCCTCCATCATCTTGAACAGTTCGCGCCCGACCTCGCTGCCGAACACCTTCTTCATGTGCGCGGCGTCGCGAAACAGGTAGGGCGTCGTGACGAGGCTCCAGGCCGGGATCTGCTTGACCACGTCGAACGCGCCCAGGTTGGCCATGTCGAGGTTGCCGCGCTGCATCGCGACCGGCTCGGTGCCCTGCTTGAACAGCGTGGCGCCGAAGTACGGCTTGAACTCGAAATCCGCGCCGAGCGCCTTGCCGAAGACGTCGCGCAGGATGGCCGCCCGCGGATCCTGTTCGGGCACCGTGTCGGAATAGGTCAGGGTGATCTTCCCCTGCGCCGACGCCCACGGGGCGGCGGCGGCGGCGGCGGCGAGCGAGGCGGTGCCGGCCAGAAGCGAGCGGCGTTGGCGTGAGTGCGACATGGACTTGTCTCCTGGTGAGCCGGTGGCGGCCTTCGTCTAGGTAGGCCGGAATAATGTACCAGCCAGTTAACGCGCGTCAATCTGCAGCGCCGCGAACCTGTACGGCACGTCATCGGTCACCTTGAGGCGATGATCGATTCGGGTCGAGGACATTGCCGTTTGTGAACCATGCGGTACATACTGCGCAGCCATCCGATCCCGAGACGCCCGCATGTCGCCTGCCTCGACTCCCCTTGCCGCCATGGCCACGCCCACGGTCGACGCGTCGTCGCGCCGTCTCGTCGGCCTGATCGGCGCCGGCATACAGCGCTCGCTGACTCCGGCGATGCATGAGACCGAGGCGGCCGAGCACGGCCTGCGCCTGCATTACCAGCTGATCGACCTCGATCGGGCGGGCGTCGGCCTCGAAGCGCTGCCGACACTGATCGCCGCCGCGAAGTGGATGGGCTTTGCCGGGCTGAACATCACCTACCCCTGCAAGCAGGCGGTGCTCGCGCAACTCGACGAGCTCTCCGAGGAGGCCAGGGCGATGGGTGCGGTCAATACGGTGGTCTTTCGCGACGGACGGGCCATTGGCCACAACACCGACGGCAGCGGGTGGCGCTGGGGCTTCGAGCGTGCGCTGCCCGGGGCGGATCTTTCGTGCGTGGTGCTCGTCGGCGCGGGTGGCGCGGGGTCCGCCATTGCGCATGCGCTGCTGCGAATGGAGGCGGCGTCGCTGCGCATCGTCGACACGGACCCGGTGCGCGCCCGGGCCCTGGCCGCTGCACTGAATCGCGTCTACCCGGGGGGGCGCGCTGTGGCCGAGCCGGACGCTGCCCGTGCGTTGTCGGGCGCCTGCGGCCTGGTGCACGCGACGCCGACCGGGATGAGCAAGCTGCCTGGACTGCCGCTGCCCGGGGCGCTGCTGCATCCTGGCCTGTGGGTGGCCGAGATCGTCTATTTCCCGTTCGAGACCGAACTGCTGCGCGTGGCGCGTGCACTCGGCTGCCGCACGGTGGATGGCGGCACGATGGCGGTCGGTCAGGCGATCGGCGCCTTCCGGCTGTTCACGGGCTTTGATGCCGAGCCGGCGCGCGTGGCGGCGCACTTCGTCCGCCTGATCGGCGCGGCAATCTGAGGCGCATCGAACAGGCCGTCTCGATGTCGGGCCCGGCATCGATGGCTCGTCGATTTATCGGTGCGGTTTGCCTGCGCCGCGGTCTCGTGTTCTGGGCTTGCCGGTAAATTGCACGAGGAACTCGGTCAATCGACCCGTCGCGATGCCGGCGGGCTCGATCGCCGACATCAGCCCGATCGGCTCCAGCGGCATCGCGTCGCGCATCTTCAGCACGGCCAGTTCGCCGATGTCCACGAGATGCGCGACCACGCAATAGGGCACCACCGTGAGCAGGGGCTGCCGACGCAGCAGGACCCAGGTCAGGGCCAGCGTGCGGGTGATCACCTGGCAGATCCGGACCTCTTCAGCAGCCGTCGCGAACATCGCATCGAAATAGACGCGAGCCGCGGAACCCGCCGGTGACGGCAGCCAGGTCTGTCCGGCCAAATCGGTCAGGTCGAGATTGCGCCTTCGCGCCAGCGGATGGTCGGCTGCGCAGGCCACGACGAATCGGTCTTCCAGCAGCGTGTGGAACGCCCACCCCTCGGGCACTACCGGCGGCTGGCGGCATAGTCCGAGGTCGATTTCGCCACGCGCGATGGCGAGCATCTGGTCGTCGCGTTCGCCTTCCCTGACCTGAACCTGGATGGCCGGATTGGCGCGGATGAACTCGGGCAGCGCCCGCACCAGCAGTCCATTGATCGCCGAGGTCGATGCGATCAGTCGAACCACCCCCTGGCCGAGCTCGCGCCGTGCGGACACCGCCTCCGCGCTGGCCGCCAGGCCAAGCAGCATCTGGCGGGCCAGCGGCAGCACATCGGTGCAAGCCGGCGTGGGCCGCACGCCGCGCGCATGCCGGTGGAACAGCGTGACGTCGAGCATGCGTTCGAGATCGGCCAGGATCTGCGACACGCCGGGTTGCGTCATGCCCACCGCTTGAGCGGCTCGGCGCACGCTGCCCAGCTCGGCCAGTTGGACAAGCACCTGCATATGGCGCAGCCGCGCGCGGGCCATCAGCCGGTTGAGAAGGACAGAAGCGGTCGCTTGCATGATCCATAAGCAATCGTGATCGGAGGCCCCGGAATTCTATTTCCCGCTGAATGCTCGCGCACGCAGAATCGCCGAAAACATGAGGAGACAAGATGACTGTGCGTTTCACTCGACGGCAGGCCCTGGCCACCTGCGCCGTCGGCGCGATCCCTGCTCTTGCGCGCGTTGCCGGCGCGGCAACCTACCCCGAACGGCCGGTCAAGCTGCTTGTCGGCTCGCCACCCGGCGGGCCGTCGGACTTCCTGGCGCGGCTGTTCGCCGACGCGGTGGGTCCGGCCCTGGGCGGCACCTTCGTCATCGACAACAAGCCCGGCGCCAGCGGCACCCTGGCTGCCGATGCGGTCGCCAAGTCGGCGCCCGACGGCCACACGCTGCTGGTGTCCGGCCCCGCCAGCATCAGCGTCGCACCGCACCTGATGCCCCGGCTCGGCTACGATCCCGCCGCCGACCTGGCGCCGATCAGCATGCTGGGCGCCGGCGCGTTCGCGTTCGTCGTCCATCCCTCGCTTCCCGTCAAGAGCGTGGCCGAGCTGATTGCGTATGCCAAGGCGAAGCCGGGGGCGGTCTCGTTCGGGTCCGGCGGCAATGGCTCATCGGGGCATCTGTGCACCGAACTGTTCTCGCTGCTGGCCGGGATCAAGATGCTGCATGTGCCCTACAAGGGCGACGGCCAGGCCGTCCTGGATCTGATCGGCGGCCAGATCCAGCTGATGTTCACCGCGCCCAACGTCGCGATGAGCCACGTCAAGGCGGGCAAGCTGCGCCTGCTGGCGGTCACCACACGCGAACGGGTGGCTTCGATGCCCGATGTGCCCAGCGTCCACGAGTCCGGCCTGAAGGACTTCGAATATCTGGGCTGGATCATCACCTTCGCGCCGGCCAACACACCCCGCCCGGTGATCGAGGCGCTGGCGCTCGCCTGGGGCAAGGCGCGCAACGCGCCGGCGGTGCGCCGCAAGCTCGACGATCTGGCGATGGTCGCGCCCGATCGGCTGGTGTCGGGCGAGCCGCTGCTGCAGTTCCTGAAGGCCGAGACCGCCCGTCTGGGCAAGGTGGTTCGCGACGCCGGGATCAAGACCGAATGACCCAGCGCGTGCTGTTGCCCAATGGCGTCGAACTGCACTACGAACGGGCCGGCGCCGGCCTGCCGCTGGTGTTCGTTCATGGCGCGATGGGCGACTGGCGCTCCTGGGAGGCACAGTGGGACGCGTTCACCGCGAACTACGACTGCGTCACCTACAGCCGGCGCTACAGCTTCCCGAACCGCAACGACATGCCCTCGCCCGATCACTCGGCGCTGGACGAGGCGCAGGACCTGCGGCTGCTGCTCGATGCGCTGGGCTGGCGGCGCGTAATCGTGGTGGGCAGTTCGTACGGCGGATTCACCGCGCTCGCTCTGGCGCTTGCCCACCCTGAACGGGTGCTCGCGGTGGTCGCGGTCGAGCCGCCGATGATGCGCTATGCCGATCTGTCGGCGGCCGGGCGCGAGGCCAGCGCCGCATTCCGCCGCGACACGATCGAGCCCGCCAACGCGGCATTCCGCGCCGGGCAGGACGAAGCGGCCTCACGCATCATGACCGGCGGCATCAATGGCGCGGCCGCGCCGCTCAGCAGTCCCGAGGCCATGCAGCGGCGCCTGCAGAACATGCGCGCAATGAAGATGCTGGCGCTGTCGAGCGACGAATTCCCGCTGCTGGCGCCGGATCGGCTCGCGGCACTCGATATGCCGGTACTGCTGCTGTCCGGCGAACAGACGGCGCCGGTGCACCGCGAGATCTTCAGCAACGTCTGTCGCGCGATGCCGCAGGCGCAGGCCCATCGCGTGGCGGATGCGGGCCACGGCGTCAGCCGTGAGCAGCCGGCGGTGTTCAATCGCATCGTGCTGGAGTTCCTGCGGGCTGCCCATTGAGGGCGCGGGCTCGTTGCCCGCCGCGCCAGGCCTGACTCTGCGCGCCTTCGTGAACGGCTATCCCGCGGGTGACGTGATCACCGGACGGCCGATTCCGCTCACTCCACCGTCACGCTCTTGGCCAGGTTGCGCGGCCGGTCCACATCGGTGCCGCGTGCCACTGCCGTGTGATAGGCCAGCAGCTGCAGCGCTATCGCATGCGGAATCGGCGCGAGCAGCCCGTAGTGCCCGGGCAGGCGGATCACGTGCACGCCGGGCGAGGGCGCGATCAGCGTGTCTTCATCGGTGAACACATACAGCTGGCCGTCGCGCGCGCGCACCTCCTGCATGTTCGACTTCAGCTTCTCGATCAGCGAGTCGTTGGGCGCCACGGTCACCACCGGCATCGCGCGCGTGACCAGGGCCAGCGGGCCGTGCTTCAGTTCGCCGGCCGGATAGGCCTCTGCATGCACGTACGAGATCTCCTTGAGCTTGAGCGCACCTTCGAGTGCGATCGGGTAGTGCAGTCCGCGGCCCAGGAACAGTGCGTTCTCCATGCGGGCGAACTGTTCGGCCCAGCCGATGATCTGCGGCTCGAGCGCCAGCACCGCGCTGATCTGGGCGGGCAGGTGGCGCAGCGCGCGCAGCTGCGCGGCCAGCTGCTCGTCGCTCTGGCGGCCGTGCGTTTCGGCCAGCGCCAGTGCGAGCAGGTGCAGCGCCGTGAGCTGGGTGGTGAACGCCTTCGTGGAGGCCACGCCGATCTCGATTCCGGCCCGGGTGATGTACGACAGGCTGGCTTCGCGCACCAGCGCGCTGGTGGAAACGTTGCAGATGGCCAGGCTGCGGGTCATGCCCAACGAGGCGGCATGACGGATCGCGGCCAGCGTATCGGCGGTCTCGCCGCTTTGCGAAATGGCCACCACCAGCGTCCTGGCATTGGGCACGCTGGGGTTGTAGCGGAACTCGCTGGCGATCTCCACGCGTGTGGGGATCTGCGCGAGCAGTTCGATCCAGTAGCGCGCGACCAGGCCGGCGTAGTAGCTGGTGCCGCAGGCGACGATCAGCACCGAGTCGATCGCCTTGAAGATCTTGTAGGCCGGATCGCCGAACAGCTCGGGCACGATGCCCTGCACGCCTTCCAGGGTGTCCGACACCGCACGCGGCTGCTCGAAGATTTCCTTTTGCATGTAGTGACGGTACGGGCCGAGTTCGGCCGCGCCCGAATGCGCCTGCACGGTCAGCACCGGGCGTTCGACCGGGCGGCCCTCGGCGTCGATCACCCAGTGGCGGTGCGGCTGGATGTCGACCAGGTCGCCGTCGTGCAGGTAGGCGATGCGATCGGTCACGCCGGCCAGCGCCATCGCGTCGGACGCCACGAAGTTCTCGCCCTCGCCCACGCCCACCACCAGCGGCGAGCCGAAACGCGCACCGATGACCCGGTGCGGCTCGGCGTCACAGGTCACCGCGATGGCGTAGGTGCCCTGCAGCCGGGTCACCGCCTGGCGAACGGCCTCGAGCAGGTCGTCGGCGTACAGGTGGTCGATCAGGTGGGCCACGACTTCGGTGTCGGTCTGGCTGCTGAACTCGTAGCCGGCCCCCTGCAGCTCGGTGCGCAGGGCCTCGTGGTTCTCGATGATGCCGTTGTGGACCAGGGCGATCCGCGGCCGCTCGCCCGACGGCGAGAAGTGCGGATGGGCATTGTCGGTGACCGGCGCGCCATGAGTGGCCCAGCGGGTGTGGGCGATGCCGGTGCCGGCGTTCAGGCGAGCTTCGCGAGCGGTCGAGCGCAGATCGTCGACCCGGGCGGTGCTGCGGGTGCGGCTCAGCCGGCCCGCGTTGTTCAGCGCCAGGCCGCAGGAGTCGTAGCCGCGGTATTCGAGCCGGGACAGGCCCTCGATGAGCACTGAAACGATGTTGCGCGAGGCGGTTGCACCGACGATGCCGCACATGCTGACCTCCGGAGTGGGTGATGGCAGAGGGCAGATGCTAGTCAGGCTGAGATGACTGTATCGATCAAATTGCGAACAGAATTGAGATAAAAATGCATGCAGTAGTAAAAGTGAGTGATTCTTTCATAATTGACATTAAAATGAAGTGCTAGTGCAATCTAGTTGTTCTCGTCGCGCATCACAGAATCGATCATGTCCCCATCCGCACCCCCCGGCCACCCGAGCCTCCCTCTCCTCGACGCCCTGGATCACCGCATCCTGGCCGAGCTGCAGGCCGATGCCTCGCAGAACAATGTCGAGCTCGCCCGCCGGGTGCACGCCTCGGCGCCGACCTGCCTGCGACGGGTGCGCCGGCTGATCGACACGGGCGTCATCGAACGTCAGGTCGCGCTGGTCGCGCCAGCCGCCGTGGGCGCTTCGCTGTCTGTCGTCGTCGAAGTGACGCTGGATTCGCAGGCAGCAGAGCATCTGGACCACTTCCAGGCGCTGGCCTGCGCCGAGCCATCGATCACCCAGTGCTATCGCGTCAGTCCTGGCCCGGACTTCGTGCTGATGGCGCAACTGCCCGATATGCCGGGTTACCAGGCCCTTGCGCAGCGCCTGTACACCGCGTCGGCGCGGGTTCGCAACGTGCGGGCGTTCTTCGTCGTCGAGCGCGCCAAGTTCGAGACGCGCATGCCGGCGATGGCGGGCTTGGGCGCGACGGCACAGCCGATGCCCGAGCGCGCCAATCCCCTGGCCTGACGCGACTTCGCAATCGCGACCACAATAG
This sequence comes from Burkholderiaceae bacterium, assembly GCA_016710525.1. Taxonomy (GTDB): domain Bacteria; phylum Pseudomonadota; class Gammaproteobacteria; order Burkholderiales; family Burkholderiaceae_E; genus Quisquiliibacterium. The sequence goes on along the minus strand of JADJVQ010000014.1, from coordinate 86,984 downwards.
CGGTTGACCGGCGGACGCTGCGCGCGCTGCATGGCGTGCTGCCGATGACGTTCCGCCCCCCTCCCTTACCGCACCGCGAAACCATGATCCCCTTATCCGTCCTGGACCTCGTTCCCGTGCGCGTCGGCGACACCCCCGCCGACGCATTCCGCTACACGCTCGATCTCGCCCGGCACGCCGACGAGTGGGGCTTCACCCGCTACTGGATGGCCGAGCACCACAACATGACCGGCATCGCGAGCGCCGCCACCTCGGTGGTGATCGGCTACGTGGCCAATGGCACGAAGCGCATCCGGGTCGGAGCGGGCGGCATCATGCTGCCCAACCACTCGCCGCTGGTCATCGCCGAGCAGTTCGGCACGCTCGAGTCCTTGTTCCCGGGCCGCATCGACCTGGGGCTGGGCCGCGCGCCCGGCACCGACCAGGTCACGATGCGCGCGATGCGCCGCGATCCCCGATCGGCCGAGCGCTTTCCCGAGGATGTGGCGGAACTGCAGGCCTTCTTCGGCCCGGTCACCCCGGGGCAGGCGGTGCGCGCGGTACCGGGCGCCGGTCTGAACGTGCCCCTGTGGATTCTCGGCTCCAGCCTGTACGGCGCACAGGTGGCCGCGCACTTCGGGCTGCCTTACGCGTTCGCGTCGCATTTCGCGCCGGATGCGCTGATGCAGGCGCTCGAGGTCTATCGGCAGTACTTCCGCCCGTCGGCGCAGCTGCAAAAGCCGCACGCGATGGTCGGCGTGAACGTGATCGTGGCCGACACCGACGACGAGGCGCGCCGGCTGTTCACCAGCCTGCAGCAGCGCTTCACCAACATGCTGCGCAACCAGCGCGGCCAGATGTCGCCCCCCATCGACGACATCGAGCAGTACTGGACCCCGGCCGAGAAGCACCAGGTCATGCAGATGCTGTCGTGTTCGTTCGCGGGCTCGCGCGACACCGTGAAGCGCTTGCTCGATGCCTTCATCGAGAAGACCGGCGCCGATGAACTGATGGTGAGCGGCGCGATCTTCGACCATGCGGCGCGGCTGCGCTCGTATGAGCTGCTGGGCGAGATCGGCCGGATGTAGGCACCCGAGACCGACCGGTCCATCTATCGGCCCACCGCGCTGCGAACCCGTTGCGGCCGATGCTAAGCTCCCTCGAACGAAACCAGGAGACATGAACATGGACAAGTCCCTTCTCGAGTCGCTGCACGACGGCGTGCTCACGCTCACCATGAACCGCCCCGAGGCGCGCAACGCGCTGAACCTCGAGATGTCCGAGCTGATGATCGGTGCGCTCAAGCGCGCGCAGCATGATTCCGCAGTGCGGGCCATCGTGCTGACCGGTGCGGGCGGCGGCTTTTGTGCCGGCGGCGATGTCAAGTCGATGGCCGCCGGGCGCGACGTCACCCAGACTTTCGAGCAGCGCGCCACCCGTCTGCGGGACCGCGCCGAGGCCTCGCGCCTGCTGCATGAAATCCCCAAGCCCACCATCGCGGTGCTGCCCGGCCCGGCCGCCGGCGCCGGCCTGGCGCTGGCGATGGCCTGCGACTTCCGGATCGCGGTCGACAGCGCCAAGCTCACCGTGGCCTTTGCCAAGGTCGGCCTGTCCGGCGACTACGGCGCGAGCTGGTTCCTGACCCAGCTGGTCGGTCCCGCCAAGGCCAAGGAGCTGCTGATGTTCTCGCCGGTGCTCACCGCGCCCGAGGCGCTGGAAGCTGGCCTGCTGCACCGCGTGTATCCGCCCGGCCTGTTCCAGGAGCAGACCGCGGCCTTCGTGTCGGCGCTGGCCAACGGTCCGTCGGTGTCCCTGGGGTACATCAAGCAGAATGTGAACCTGGCGTCGCGCAGCGACCTCTCCACGTCGATCGACAGCGAAGCCACGCATCAGGTTCGGTGCATGAGCACCGCCGATCACGCCGAAGCGGCCAAGGCTTTCGTCGAAAAGCGCCCGGCCAAGTTCGTCGGCGCCTGACCGGCGCCGGCCGCTGCGTTTTCGCACCGGCCGATGCCCTCGCGCGGCGCGCCGACGCCGCACCCGATGGAGCCTTTCGTTCACGCCTTCAACGCAGCGCCACTAGGAACCGCCATGGACATGCCAACTGCCAAAATGACCCGTGAAAAAGTCTGGGCGATGCCCCTGGACGAGATCGACGTCAGTGACGGTTATCTGTTCGAAGACGACACCATCGGCTGGTACTTCGAGCGCCTGCGCCAGGAAGACCCGGTCCACTACTGCAAGTCCAGCCGCTTCGGACCCTTCTGGTCGGTGACGAAGTGGAAGGACATCATGGAAGTGGAGGTGAATCACGGCGTGTTCTCGTCCGAGAACGAACTGGGCGGTGTCGCGCTGCCCGAATCGCGACCTGATGAGCGCTTCCCCAGTTTCATCGCGATGGATCCGCCGCGCCACGACGAGCAGCGGCGGACCGTCAGCCCGATCGTGGCGCCGGCCAACCTCGCGCTGATGGAGGGCACGATCCGCAGCCGGGCCTGCGCGATCCTCGACAGCCTGCCGATCAACGAGGAGTTCGACTGGGTCAAGCGGGTGTCGATCGAACTCACCACCCAGATGCTGGCGACGCTGTTCGATTTTCCGTTCGAAGATCGGCACCTGCTGACCTGGTGGTCCGAGATCGCGACCGGGCATCCCAAGGCCAAGGGTGCGGTCACCTCCTACGAGCAGCGAGCCGAAGAACTGCAGAAGTGCCTGACCTACTTCACCCGACTCTGGAACGAACGGGTCAATGCACCGCCGCGCAGCGACCTCGTCTCGATGCTCGCGCATTCGCCGGCCACCCGTCACATGACGCCCGACGAGTACCTGGGCAATCTCGTGCTGCTGATCGTGGGCGGCAACGACACGACCCGCAATTCGATCAGCGGCGGCCTTCTGGCCCTGAACCGTCATCCGGCCGAGTACCAGAAGCTGCGCGACAACCCGGCGCTGGTCGCGAGCATGGTGCCCGAGATCATCCGCTGGCAGACGCCGCTGGCGCATATGCGCCGCACGGCGGTGCAGGACTACGTTCTGGGCGGCAAAACCATCCGCAAGGGCGACAAGGTCGCGATGTGGTACCTGTCGGGCAACCGGGACACCGACGCGATCGAGAACGCCGATCAGTTCATCATCGACCGGGCCCGGCCGCGTCAGCACCTGTCGTTCGGCTTTGGCATCCACCGTTGCGTGGGCAACCGGCTGGGCGAGATGCAGTTGCGCATCCTTTGGGAAGAGATCCTCAAGCGCTTCCCGGTGATCGAGGTGGTCGGCGAGCCGCGGCGCACCCTGTCCAACTTCGTGCACGGCATCGTGTCGATGAAGGTGCGCATTCCGGCGCGCATCGGCTGATCCCGGCGGACCCGGCCAACGCCCGTTGGCGTGGCCGGATGCTCGCCGTGACGGGATTCAGCCTGCCAGCCGGGCCTGGTTCTCGTGGCCTGGATCGAGGCGAAGGCTGCGCGGGATTCAGCCCGAGTGCGGATTGGCGACCCGCGGCCACAGCGGCTGGGTAACACGCGTGTGCGGCAGCGCGTCGAAGCGCATCGAGCCTGTGCCTGGCGCCGACAGGTACAGGATCTCGCGCGCGATCGGCGCGAAGCCCGCATGGAAATGCTGGGTCGACTTCACGACAAGCGCGCGACAGCGTCCCGGATCGATGCCCGCCTGCCGGAAACATTCGGGATCGAAGCTTTGGATGCGCGACTGGTTGACGACGATGTCGACAGCTTCGTGGTCATCCGGACGATCGTGGCCGGCGCCCGAACCCACGCCGACACGCAACCAGGCCAGGTCGCCCAGGGGCGCCATCGAACCCCCGAAGGGCTGCCGGGCGTCCTTGGCGAGTCCCATCACCCGTACGCTCAGATCCAGCGGCGCTCCCGAGGCCGGGCCCAGCTTGCCGCCGATGCGCATCGCCAGGCGGGCGCCGATGCCGGCGTCGTGGGCCAGTTCGGTTGCGCCCGGGTCCCACAGCGGCGACAGCGCGACACCGCCCACGCCGCGTTCGATCAGTCGGGCCAACAGAAAGGTCGAGTCGCCGCAGGCCCCGATGCCGGCGTTGTCCGCCGTGTCGGCCAGCACGAAGGGCTTGTCGGCCGGGCTGGCCCGCAGCACGTGGTCGATCGCCTCGTCGATGCCGAACAGCGGCGGCACCATCTGATCGCGCGCGGCCCAGATCCGCTCGCCCAGCCCGCGTGCCGTGCGGGCCGCCAGCGGCGCGTCGTTGTCGGTGACGACCAGCACCCGGGTGCCGACCTCCGGCGTGTCGCCCCAGGGAAACCCATGGGCCAGCGACACCGACAGGATGCCGGGCTCGCGCTCCAGCCGATGCATCTCCTGGACGATGCCCAGCATCGGTTCGCGGGTGGTGGGGTAAAAGCCGAGCATCCGGCAGTCGTGCATGGCCATCACGGGCTTCAGTCCCGAATCGAGCATGCGCTCGAGCAGCGTGAAGACCTCGGCGGCTCGCTCGCGCACGTCGATGTGCGGGTACTCCTTGAAGATCACCAGTGCATCGGCGCTGTCGACCTTCAGCCGGGTCAGGTGGCAGTGCAGATCCAGTTCGGCCACGATCGGCACAGCCGGGCCGACCGTTGCGCGCACGGCCGCCAGCAGGTCGCCCTCGGCGTCGGGGTATCCGTCGGCGATCATCGCGCCGTGCAGGTTGAGCATGACCGCATCGACCGGCAGCGCGCCGCGCAGTCCGGCCAGGATCTCTGCACGCAAGGCTTCGTAGGTGGCGCGGGTGGTGTCGCCGGCAGGCGCGGCGAAGGCAGCCAGCCCTTCGATCACCGTCCAGCCGCGAGCGCGCGCGCGCTCGCGCCACAACTGCAGGGGCAGCGCGAACAGGTTGGGCCTGGCGTCGAAGCGGCCGTCGCGCACGAGCATGGTCCGCCCGAACAGCCCCAGGCCGGTGGGAATGGGCGAGAACGAGTTGGTCTCGGTACCCAGGCAGGCGGTGAACAGGCGCCGCGTCATGTCGGCTTGCCCAGCCCAAGCGAGGCCGCGAAACGGCGCATGCCGTTCAACCAGCGGTCGTAGCCGTTGGCCTTGCGCTGGAAGTACTCGAGCACCTGCGGATGCGGCAGGATCAGGAAGGTCTCGGTGTCCATGCCGGCCACCACGCACTCGGCCAGTTCGTCGGCCGAGATCACGCCATCGTTGCGCGCCGCGGACGAGCCCGCGCGGCCGGCAATCAGCGGCGTGTCCACCGCCTGCGGGCACAGCACCGACACCCGCACGCCGGCGTTGCCGTGCTGGATCGCCAGCCACTCGGCCAGCGCCACGGCCGCATGCTTGGTGACCGCGTAACTGGCCGATGGCAGCGAGGTCAGCAGGCCGGCGGCCGATGCGGTGTTCATCAGGTATCCGCTGCCACGCGCTTTCATGCCGGGCACGACGGCGCGCGCCGCGTACACATGTGCCATCACGTGAATCTGCCAGTTCAGGCTCCATTGCGCGTCGGGCGCGTGTTCGTCGCCGTCGCGGATGATGCCGGCGTTCGAGCAGAACACATCGACCGGCCCGAACCGGGTCTGCGCGGCGGCCACCAGGGCGCTGACCTCCTCTTCTCTGGCGACGTCGGCGGGCACCGCCAGCGCGGCTACCGGCGCGCGCGTGCCCGGCACACCGGCCGCGAGATCGGCGACCAGGGATTGCAGTCCGGCCTGCTGGGCCGGCAGATCGGCAAGCACCAGCCCGTGCGGGGTTTCGCGCGCAAAGCGCAGAGCGAGCGCCCGGCCGATGCCGCTGGCGGCTCCGGTGATGACGATGGTTTTGCCGTTGAGCTTCATCGGATGCTGCCTTTCAATGCGGATGGGTCGACCAGACCGTCGGTGGAGACGAAGGGGTGCGGACGACGGGGTGCCGACGACGGGGTGCTGATGATTGTCGCACTGGCGAATGCCCGGATGGCAGTGTCTGGCGCGCCGGATCGCGGCGCTCGTGTCCAGCGCATCGGCAAATGTCCGGAATCCGGCCATCGCGCCGATGCATTCGGCGGGCAACTCCGACAGACTCGCAGAATTCGAGCGTGTCCGCCCTTTCCCCGAGGAGCATTCGCATGACCACCGGCCAAGCCCCGCAAGCCCCCCGATCCCACCATGCCGGCTCCCCCCAGGGAGGGGCCCACTACCTTCGCCTGCGCCAGATCTGCCTGGTCGCGCCCGACCTCGAGCCAGCGGTGGACGCGGTGCGCGCCATTTTTGGGCTGGAGGTGTGCTTTCGCGATCCGGCGGTGGGCAAGTACGGGCTGGTCAATGCGCTGTTCGTCTTCGGCCACCAGTTCCTGGAGATCGTCGCGCCGACCCGCGACGGGACCACCGCGGGCCGCTTCATCGAGCGCTCCGGCGGGCGCGGCGGCTACATGGCCATCTTCGATTGCACCGACCCCGAGCGGCGCCGCGAGCGGGTCCAGACACTGAACGTGAGGGTAGCCAACCTGCTGGACTACCCGGGCTTCTTCGGCATCCAGCTGCATCCCCGCGATTGCCGCGCGACGATGCTCGAGTTCGACCGCACCGATGGCGCACAGGACATCGACGGGCCTTATCACCCGGCAGGCGAACACTGGCGCGACGCGCAGCGCCTGGACCGGGTGCGGGGCATGCCGGTGATCGAAGTCGAGAGTCCCGACCCGGCTGATCTCGCAGGCCATTGGGGGCGCATTGCCGACCGGCCTGTGGTCGCCGACGACCGCGGCCGGCCGGCCCTGCGCTTCGAACTGGGGCCGTGAGCTTCGCGGCTGCATCGGCAGGCACGCCGGAGCGGCTGTCGGCGGTGCATGTGGACGTGGCCGATCCGGGCGCGGTCCTGGCGGCCGCACAGGCACGCGGCTGCGCGCTCGAGGCAGGCGGATTCCTGCTCTGCGGCGTGCGCTTCGTGCCGCGCGCGGCGGACCGCTAGGAGTCTGTCGGGCTCAGGCCTGCATCACATACGTCCCGGGCGCATCGCACAAGGGCGCATAGCCGATCGACGGCGCACCCATCGGGGGTGGCGCCGTCGGTTCGCCCGATCGCTGGCGCAGCCACGCCACCCATTCGGGCCACCACGATCCCTCGTTCGGCGTAGCGGCGTCGAGCCAGGCCTCGGGGTCGCGATAGCGCTCCTCGGCCCGTTTCTCGAGCACCCGATAGGCGCGGTGACGATGGCCGGGCTCGGACACGATGCCGGCGTTGTGGCCGCCGCCGGTCAGCACGAAGGTGATGTCGGTGTCGGTCAGCAGATGGATCTTGAAGGCGGACCGCCAGGGGGCGACGTGGTCCTGCTCGGTCCCGACCGCGAAGATCGGCGCGCGCAGGTCGGTCAGCGCGATCGGCCGGCCTGCGACCTTGAAGCGACCCTCGGCCAGGTCGTTGTTCAGGAACAGCTGGCGCAGGTACTCGCTGTGCATCCGGTAGGGCATCCGGGTGGTGTCGGCGTTCCAGGCCATCAGGTCGCTGAGCGTCGGACGCTCGCCCATCAGATACTCGTGCACGATGCGCGACCAGACCAGGTCGTTGGAGCGCAGGGTCTGGAAGGCGCCGGCCATCTGTCCGGCGTCCAGGTAGCCCTGCTCCCACATCATGTCCTCTAGAAAACTGAGCTGGCTCTCGTCGATGAACAGGGTCAGCTCGCCGGCCTCCTTGAAGTCAGTCTGGGCCGCGAACATCGAGATCGTGGCCAGACGGGTGTCGCCGTCGCGTGCCATCGCCGACGCCGCGATCGACAGCATCGTGCCGCCCAGGCAGTAACCGGTCGCGTGGATCCGGCATCCGGGCACGATGGCCGAGATCGCGTCGAGCGCAGCCATCACGCCGGACTGGCGGTAGTCGTCCATGCCGAGATCACGGTCCTCGGGCTGAGGGTTGCGCCACGAGATCATGAAGACGGTGAACCCCTGCTGTGTCAGATGTCGGACCAGCGAGTTGTTCGGGCTCAGGTCGAGGATGTAGTACTTCATGATCCAGGCCGGCACGATCAGGATCGGCTCGGGGCGCACCTGGCCCGTGGCCGGGGCGTATTGGATCAGTTCGATCAGCCGGTTGCGGTACACGACCTTGCCGGGCGTGATCGCGACATCGCGCCCGGGCACGAACGCCTCGGTGCCGGCGGGCTTGCCGCCCGACCCCTGGCGCTGCAGGTCGTCGAGCAGGTTGTGCATGCCCGCGATCAGATTCATGCCGCCCGACGCCACCGTTTTTTGCAGCACGTCCGGGTTCGTCAGCAGGAAATTGGAGGGCGAGAACACGTCCAGCATCTGGCGCGCGGTGAATTGAACGAGATTTTCGTGCTGCGCAGTGACGCCACGGACATCGGTCGTGGCGTTGTGCCAGAACTGCTGGTTCAGCAGGAAGCCCTGATGGATCAGATTGAACGGCCACTGCGACCAGCCGTCGGAGGCGAAGCGCTTGTCCTGCGGCAGGGGCTCGATGCAGCGCGTCGCGCCGGCATGGCCGCGCTGGGTGCTGGTGAGCGCGCAGTTCAGCGCGTAGCTGGCGAATCGCATGGTTTTGCGTTGAGCCTTCTGGGCCAGCAGCATGCGCTTGCCGGGCGCGGCCGCGAGGTGGATCGCCCAGTCCATCCAGGCTTGCGTCAACGCTGCCGGCGAGACCCCGCCGGTTGCGCGGGCCGTGCCGGCATGAACGGCGCGATCGACGACATCCCACAAGGCGGTTGCGGCGAACGAGTCGCGTTCCAGCGGCAGCCCGACCAGCGGGCGCGGCACGGCGGGCTCGGGAGTGGCGGGCAGCCCGGGCGACAGGGCCGCGGCAGGATCTGCGGCCTTGCTGGCCGGAGTGGGGCGAAGGCGCATGACAGGGCCTGGACAGGGCGACCGGTCGATCCGGCCAATCCATGAGTCTGTCACTCGAAACTCGGGTCCGCATTGATTTCGCTCAGTCACGAGTCGGGTTGCTGCGGGCTGCCCGGTGCCGGCCATGAGACGATCGCGACTGGCGGGCTGGGCGCGAGTCGCGCCACCCCGCGAATCTGGAGACCCCTCGCATGACCGTACCCATCACCCGCCGCCGCGTTGGCGGCGCCGACCGTGCCGCCATCGGCGCACGCCTGTCGTTGCCGCGATGAGCATCGATCCGGACGTTCGCACCACCACGCTGCCCAATGGGCTGCGGATCGCGACCGCGCTGATGCCGGGTTTTCGTACCGTCGCGATCAGCGCCTACCTGCGGGTCGGTTCGCGCGACGAGCCGGCGCCGCTGAACGGCCTGTCGCACTTCTTCGAGCACATGGTGTTCAAGGGCACCGAGCAGCGCGATGCCCGGGCCATCACGCTGGAAATCGAGCGCGTGGGCGGCTCGATCAATGCCTACACCGCCAAGGACCACACCGCCTGCGAGACAGTGATGCTGGCCGAGCACGCCGACACCGCGCTGGACGTGCTCGCCGACGTGCTGACCCGTTCGGTGTTTCCGGCCGACGAGATCGAGCGCGAGCGCCGGGTGATCCTTCAGGAGCTGGGCGACGCGGCCGACGACCCCGAGTCGGTGGCACAAGACGCATTCGATGCACTCGCCTTCGCGCGCCAGCCGCTGGGCCGCCCGATCATGGGCAGCGCGCGCAATGTGCGCCGCATCACGCGCGACGATCTGCTGGCGCATCAGCGGCGCCATTGCACGGCGAGCAACCTGGTGATCACCGGGGTGGGCGGGGTCGATCACGACCGTTTCGTGGCGATGGTCGAGCAGCGCTTCGGCCACCTGCCCGCCGGTGAACCGCTGCCGCGTGTGAAGGCCCGTTACGTCGGCGGATTCAAGCACCTCGACGACGACACCGAGCAGACCTCGGTCGTGCTGGGCTGGCCGATCCCGGGCCGCACCGATCCGCGCCACGCCACCTACGAGCTGCTGGGTGAACTGCTCGGCGGGGGGATGTCCTCGCCTCTGTTCCAGGCGGTGCGCGAGCAGCGCGGCCTGGCCTACCAGATCGACGCCTGGACCGACGGTCTCGAGGACGGTGGCCTGCTGCAGGTGACGGCGGGCGTGTCGCCGCGCAACCTGCGCGAGCTGCTGCACGTCACGCTGGACGTGGTCCATTCGGCGGCGCGTCGCATCGACGCCGACGACGTCGAGCGCAGCCGCAACCAGCAGGCGATGCGCCTGGCGCGCAGCCTCGAGCGGCCGGCCTCATTGGCCGAGTGGCTGGGCCGCGACCTGCTGATGCACGATCGCATCGTGCTGCCCGGCGAGCGGCTTGCGCAGACGCTGGCCATCGACGAAGCGGCGCTGCGCGCCGCCACCGCCGAGATGCTGAGCGCGCGTCCGACGCTGACGCTGGCGGGGCGGGCCGGGCGCGGCAATCCCGAGACGCTGCTCGAGCGGGCGATGGCGGGCTGATCGGGCCGCCCGTGTGCCGCGATCGGCAGGGAAGTTGTGGCCCGCTCAGGCAGGCCGCGATTGTTTCCAGAACACATCCTTGCGGGCGAGCTTGCCGTCGCGCACCGTGATGAGCTCGATGCCCCGCAGCGAGAACGCATCCCCGCCACGGTGCTGACCGTCGATCAGATAGGTCATCACGATCTGGTCCGCACCGAAACCGCGGCACACGACGTCGTTGAATCGCAGGCGCTCGAACAGGGCGTCGTTCTCGCGGGCGCCCTGCAGGAAGCCATCGACGCCCGTGCGTACGCGGCCGTCGGGGCTGTCGGGCCCGAATGCGAAATGCCACTGCGCGTCCGCTGTGATGGCCTGGGCCAGCAGCGCCGGATCGCGGTTGAAGAATGCCTTCCCGAAGCGCTGCATGACCTGTGTCGCGGCAATGTCGTCCATTCTGGGCCTCCCTTATTAATTGGGCTCGCGTGCGGTGTGATTCAATCGGGGTCGCCCGGCAGGCGTCTGTCGAGCATTCGCCAAGGCGCCCGATGAATCCGGATGACCTGCTTCAAACGCTGGCTGTCGCCTTGTTCGTCGGGGCGCTGATCGGTGCGATCGGTGTGGGTGGCGTGCTGCTGACGCCCTGGTTGACCCATGCGATCGGATTGCCGGTTCACGCGGCTCTGGGCATCACGATGCTGGCCTTCGTGCTGCCGGGTGCGGTGGCCCTGATCGTGGCGGCCCGGTCGCGTCGACGCACGGCGCTCGCCGACACCTGGCTGGTGCTGGCCACCGTGCCGGGCGCGCTGGCCGGTGCGCTCGTGCTGTCGTTCGTGCCCGAGCGGTTGGTCTTCGTGGTGCTGGCCGGCGCGCTGGCCTTCGTCGGCTGGCGCCTGGTTCGCGCAGGCGAACGGGCGCAGCCCCAGCCCGCAGCGGGGGCGCCCGCAGTGGCTGCGGGTGCGCCCACGGGCTTTGCCACCGGCTTCGCCTCGGCACTCACCGGCACCGGCGGACCGATGATCCTGACCCCCTGGATGGCCTGGCGCGGCATGCCGCTGCTGGAGGCGATCGCGCTCGGTCAGCTGGTTCAGCTGCCGATCGCTGCGATGGCGAGCGCCGGAAACTGGCTGGCCGGCAGCGTCGATGTCGCGGCAGGCTTGTCGATCGGGGCGATGATGGTGCCGGGTATGCTGATGGGGCAGCGGGTGGCCCGGCTGCTGCCCGGCCGACTGCTCGGGCGGGCGGTGGGCGCGGTGCTGCTGATCGCCGCGGCGGCCTTCGTGGGCAAGGTGCTCTGAGCGCGTCATCGCCGCCGCCGCACCCGGTCGGGAACCCGGCCTCTTGCGTCAGACGGATCGGTCTTCACATCACTTCCTGCCGCAGCACGCCGCTGGTCGTCAGCGCCGCAATGGCCGCTTCGTCGTAGCCCAGCAGGTCGCGCAGCACGGCCTGGTTGTGCTGGCCCAGCGTGGGCGCCGGCCCGCGCACGCCCACGTGCGCATCGTCGAATTTGGCCGCGGCGTTGATCACGTCGATGCGGCCCAGTACCGGGTCGTCGACGGGTGCGATCATGCCCCGCGCCATCACCTGTGGCTGGCGGACCGCCTGCTGCACGGTCTTGAGCACCCCGACCACCACATGGTGTTCGGTCAGGATGCGGTCGGCCTCGTCGCTGGTCAGCGTGGCCAGCCAGCCGGCCAGCAGGTCGGTGGCCTGCACCCGATTCGCCTGCACGGCCTCCAGGCTGGCATACCTGGGGTCTTCGAGCAGCTCGGTGCGGCCCATCGCCTTGCAGATGTTCTGCCAGGCGCGGAAGTCCGGGCCGATGTTGGCGGTGACGTAGCCGTCGCGGGTCTGATGGACCGGGTGGTAGCCCGGATTCACCGTGCCGTCGATCAGGCAGCGCTGCAGGGTTTCATCATTGGCCGCGAACAGCGAATCGAACAGCGACACGTCGATCCGCTCGCCCCGGCCGGTGCGTTCGCGCTTGAAGAGCGCCGCACAGATGGCGCCGAACGCGGTGATGCCGGCGATCACGTCGGCGATCGCAATGCCTGGCCCGCGCGGCCGCTCCGGCGGATCGCGATGCAGGAACTGCATCGCCAGCCAGCCGGTCATCGAGTGCGCGATGTGCGCGTAGCCCGGACGCTGCGCATTGGGGCCGTTCTGGCCGAAGCCGCTGATCGAGCACAAGATGATCTTCGGGTTCAGCTGCCTGAGCTGATCGTACCCAAGCCCGAGCTTGGCCATCACGCCGGGCGTGAACGCTTCGATGACGACGTCGGATTTGCGCACCAGGTCGCGCGCGATCGCCAGGCCCTCCGGACGGCTGAGGTCCACGCACAAGCCCTGCTTGCCCGCGTTGTGCTGCACGAACATCGCGCTGCGCCCGGCGCTCAGCCGGTTGGTCACGCGCGACACATCGCCATTCGGGAAGCGCTCGATCTTGATTACCTCCGCTCCGTGGTCCGACAGGTAGCGCGCGGCCGACGGACCGGCGATCAGTGCGGTGAACTCGAGCACGCGCACGCCGGACAGGGTGCCCGCTTCGGGGCCGTTGGCATCATCGCGGGGCATGGAATCGGGGGCGGTGGTCATGGGCGGAGGTCAGTCTGCAGGCGGGTGGGTGAGGCGATCGCGGGGATGGCGCACGAGGCCGGGGAATCGTCAGGGGGTGGCCGGCTTTGCAGCGCCAGCCACCTGGCGCTGCAGCCGGGCCCGCGTTGCGTCGGGATCTTCGAAGACCGGTGCGAGCTGGGCGTTCGCGCGCAGCAGCTGATTGAGCGCATCACCCGCGTCGAGTGATTCGTCGATGCCGGTGTGCTCGACGGCGCGCAGCAATTGTTTGGTCCGGCTCACCGCCCAGGGCGCGAGGGCATTCAGCTGCTCGGCAAACGCCTGGGTGGCGGCGCTGCGCTGCCCGGGTTCGGCCAGCCGGTTGATCAGGCCCAGTGCCGCATAGTCCTCGGCGAGGTAGATTGACCCGGTCATCGCGATCTCCAGCGCCTTGCGCCGCCCCAGATGGCGTGCCAGCAGCACCGTGTTCATCGCCGCCGGAAATCCGAACTGCATCTCGGGGTTGCCGAAGCGTGCGCCGTGCTCGGCCACCACGAAGTCGCAGGCGAGCGTGAGCGCCTGACCGCCGGCGAGCGCGAATCCGTGCACCGACGCGATGGTGGGTTTGCGCGAATCGATCAGCAGGGCAAGCGCCTTGGTGAAGACGCCCACCGTGCCTTCGAGCGTGCCGTCCTGCAGCAGGGCCCTGGACGACTCGGCATTGCCGGCGTCCTTCTGATCGCGCCCCGAACAGAATCCGGTGCCGGCGCCCTCCAGGATGATGGTGCGCACCTGCGGATCGGCCTGCGCCTGGCGCAGGGCATCGCACAGCCTTTCCAGCAGCGCATCGTTCAGCGCATTGCGCTTGCCGGGGCGGTCAAGCGTGAGGATTCGGCTTGCGCCCTCGTCGCGCAACCGCAGCAGCGAGGTGTCGTCACCCGAGGTCGCCGGGTTGCCTGGAGGCGGGGGACTCATCGTATCGATCCTGCTCACGGTGCACCCTTCACGCCGGTTTCGCGCACATAGCGCTCCCATCGGATCAGTTCGGCGGTCACGAAAGCCTGGGACTCCTGCTGATCGCCGCTGACCTTCAGTCCGAAGGACGCGACCCGCTGCTTGTCCCATTCGGGCGACGCAAGCATGTGACGGGCCGCTTCGTTGAGCTTGCGGATCACGTCCTGCGGTGTGCCGACCGGCACATACAGCGTGTTCCAGGACATGAACTCGAAGTCGGAGAAACCCTGCTCGGCCAAGGTCCGGACGTCGGGCAGGCCGGGCAGGCGGGAGGCGCTGGGAACCGCGACGATCCTTGCTGCGCCGCGGGTCACATGAGGCGAGGCGGCGGCCATGTCGGAGAAGGCGATCGCAATCTGCCCCGAGGCCAGATCGGTCATCGACTGGCCGTTGCCCTTGTAGGGCACGTTGACGATGTCGGCGCCGGTCTTGCGGCGCAACAGCTCGCAGGCAACCTGAGTGACCGCGTTCCCGCTGCCGCACTCGAGCCTGCGCTGCGCGCGTTGGGCACCGGCAATGAGGTCCGCGACGGAGTCGCCGGCCAGACCGCGGTTGGCCAGCAGCAGCGGCGGCGAGACGTAGATCGTGGCGACGGTGGCGAAGTGCTGCGGCCCGTAGCCGATCTGATCGCGGAACAGCGGATAGTTCGCGGCATTGACGGTGCCGCTGCCCATCAGGACGGTATAGCCATCGGGCGCGGCCCGGGCGACCAGCTGGCCGGCGATCATGCCGGCCGCACCGGGTTTCAGGTCGACCACGGCCGTGGCGTTGAGTTTCTCCTTGAGTGCACGGGCGTAAAACCGGGCCGCGATGTCCGATCCGCTGCCGGCGCCGAAAGGCACCACGATCGTGATCGGGCGGGACGGAAAGTCGTCAGCGCTTGCCGAGGCCGCCGCGACCAGGAGCATCGTCGTGGCCAGAGTGGTGCGGATCCATGCGCTCATCGGGGGGACTCCTGGTTTGGCCGGTCTGCGATTCGGGCTGACAGTGCCTTCCGGCAAGGGAGCACTGTACGTCGGGCGCGTGCCCGCTACAATCCGCCGGACGACGCCGTGGCAGGCCTTGGAGACGGTGCTGCGGACTGCGGTACCCGGAGATCCGCCATGCTGGAACCGACTCTCGACTGGAGCAGCCTTGCCGAAGGGCGAGTGTTCCCGGCCGTGCCGATCGTGCTCGACGAGGCGTCGATCGACGCCTACCTGGAGGCCACCGGCGAGTCTCATCCGCTGTACGCGCGCCAGGCCGGGGGAGGGCTCGCCCCGCCGTTTTTCACCACGATGGTCCGGTTCGTGAAGGCCTCCCTCGGCGGGCGCTGGCCCAGCGGCACGATCCAGCTCGATCATCGGGTGTCGTTGCTGCGCGCACTGCGCCGCGGGGAGTCGTTGACGCTGGATGCGCGCTGCGGGCGCATCGACTCGCTGAAGGGCCAGCCCCGATTCGAGATCCTGTCCACACTGCGTGATGGCTCGGGGCGCCGTGGCCGGCACCCAGTCTTCCGCGTCCCTGTGGGCCGGTCCGCCGCCGGCGCCGGCCGTCCAGGTGCCCGCCAGCACCGCCAGCACCGCCAGCACCGCCAGCACCGCCCGGAATAGCGCCGAACGGGGCGCAGACGGTCACGGTCCGGTGGACGCGAGCGCGGCGCTCGGCCCGCTGACCGACATCTTCCCGATGGCCCGCGTGCGGGCGTTTGGCGAGGTCGCGCGGGCGCTCGACCCGATCCATGTCGACACGGCGTTCGCGCGTGGCACCCGGTTTGGCGTGAACATCGTTCAGGGGCGCCTGGTGATGACGCTGCTGTCGCGGCTCTTGCTGCAGCATCACGGGAGCCGCTGGCTGAACGGCGGGCACCTCGATGTCCGGTTCGTCAGGCCGGTCCGGGTCGGCGAGCCTATCTCGGCATGGGCTGCGCCGGTGGCCGGCGATCCGCGGGCATTCCGGGTGTGGTGCGAAAACAGTCGCCACGAGCGGGTGATCGACGGCGAGGGCGGTATCGGTCCCTAGTTCATCGAAACGTTGAAAACGGCTGCATCGCCCCCACATGATGGGGTATGGAACGAATCTCTTTGAGTGAAGAACAGAGAGCGGAATTGCAGGCGTTGACGCGCTCGCGGCACGGTAGTGCTGCGGTGGTGCGTCGAGCCCGTTGCATTCTGCTTTGGGCCGCTGGCGAGCGGCGCGTGGACATACGCGACAAGCTCGCCTGCAACGACAGCTTCATCACGCGTTGGACGCGAGCGTACGCCGATCAAGGTCTGCCGGGGCTGGTGTCGTACTACCCGGGGCGCGCGCCTGCGCAGCCCGTCGAGAAGCTCGAGGCACGGGTGCTCAACTACACGATGAGGCGCAAGCCGCGCGACGGCTCGACGCACTGGAGCACCCGCAAACTCGCCGCCGAGTTGGGCGACATCAGCTTCATGACCGTGCAGCGTATCTGGCAAAAGCACGGCATCCGCCCGCACCGGCTGCGCCAGCACATGATCTCCAATGACCCAGACTTCGAGGCCAAGGCCGCCGACGTGATCGGGCTGTACCTGAACCCGCCCGAGCACGCGGCGGTGTTCTGCGTCGATGAGAAGACTGCCATCCAGGCGCTTGATCGCAAGGACCGTATGCTGCCCCTGTCGCCGGGCCGTGCCGAGAGCCACGGCTTCGAGTACAAGCGCAACGGCACGCTGAGCCTGTTTGCCGCCTTGAACACGCGCACCGGTGAGGTCCTGGGCAAGACCGCCTCGACGCACAACAGCGAGTTGTTCGTCGCCTTCCTCGAACAGATCAAGACCTCGCAGCCTGAGGGCCGTGAGATCCACGTCATCTGCGACAACGTCAGCAGCCATAAGACCGAGCGCGTTCGCGCCTTCCTGAAGGCCAACCCCAGCGTGACGATTCACCACACGCCCACCTACTCGTCGTGGTTGAACCAGGTCGAGAACTGGTTCTCGCGCATCCAGCGCGGCCTCATTGCCCGCGGCGTATTCACCAGCGTCAATGACCTGGACAAGAAGATCATGAGATTCATTCGTGAGTACAACAAGAATGCCCGGCCAATCAAGTGGAAGTACGATGATCCCTCACGCCGGTATAGAGCCGATTCTTCGGTTTCAGTGAACTAGAATTACCGCCCTGGAGACACATACGATAACCAACAAGATACGACCAATTTGCAGTTCCTACAACTGGTCATCAGCGGCATCGCGCAGGGCTGCATCTACGGCCTGATTGCACTGGGCTTCGTGCTCATCTACAAGGCGACAGAAACCGTCAGCTTCGTGCAGGGCGACCTGATGATGCTGGGCTCGTTCATGGGCCTGTTCGCGGTCAACCTGCTGGGATTCCCCTTCTGGGTCGGCGTGATCAGCGCGGTGCTGGCCATGGGGGCATTCGGCTGGCTTCTGGAGCGCACCACGATCCGCCCCATCCTCGGACAACCGCAGTTCACCATCGTCATGCTCACGATCGGCATCGGCTACATCGTGCGCGGCCTGATCACGATGATCCCGAACATCGGCACCGAGACCCACACGCTGCCGGTGCCCTACAAAGACATGGTCTGGAACCTGGGCGGCCTGGTGGTGTCGATCGAGCACGTGGTTATCATCGCCACCACCGCCATCCTGTGTGCGGTGCTGTACGCGATGTTCCGCTACTCCACCATCGGCATCGCGATGCAGGCCAGCTCGCAGAACCAGCTCGCCGCCTACTACATGGGAATTCCGGTCAAGCGCCTGAACGGGCTGGTCTGGGCGCTGGCCTCGGCGGTTGCCGCGCTGGCCGGCCTGCTGCTGGCCCCGATCACCTTCGTGCACGTCAACCTTGGCTACATCGGCCTGAAGGCCTTCCCGGCGGCGGTGGTGGGCGGTTTCGGCAGCCTGCCGGGCGCGATCGTCGGCGGCCTGATCATCGGCGTGGTCGAAGCACTTTCGGGCTTCTACCTGCCCGACGGCTTCAAGGACACCGCTCCCTACATCGTGGTTCTGGCGATGCTCTGGTTCATGCCGAACGGGCTGTTCGGCGAGAAGCTGCGCAAGAAGGTCTGATTCATGCGCTTTCTTTTCAAGACTGCCTACGAGCAGGACATCGCGCTCGCCAAACATGCAGGGCATCAGTTCTGGTACGGCGCCCTGATGGTCGCGCTGCTGGTGGCACCCTGGGCGCTGCCCGAGTACTGGCTGGCGCAGATCAGCTTCGTGCTCATCTATTCGATCGCCGGCCTTGGCCTGATGCTGCTGGCGGGGTTCACCGGCCAGGTGTCGATCGGCCATGCCGCGTTCATGGGCGTGGGCGGCTACACACAGGCAGTGCTCACCGGCTGGGGAGTGCCCTTCCCCCTCGCGCTGGCCGGCGCCACCGCGCTGTCTGGCGTGATGGGCGTCGTGATCAGCGTGCCGGCACTGCGCGTCAAGGGCATCTACCTGGGCATCGCCACGCTGGCCTTCGGCTTCATCGTCGAGGAAGTGTTCGCGCGCTGGGAGTCGGTCACCGGCGGCAATGCGGGCATCCACATCAAGCCGCCGAACCTGTTCGGCTTGAAGCTCGACACGCAGGAATCGTTCTACTACCTGTGCCTGGCGCTTTGTGTGGCCATCACGCTGGGAGTGCTCAACCTGCTGCGCGCGCCCACCGGCCGAGCCTTCGTCGCCATCCGCGACTCCGAGATCTCGGCGCAGAGCATGGGCATCCACCTGGCCTGGTACAAGGGTCTGGCGTTCGCGCTGTCGGCGGCGATCGCGGGCGTGGCCGGCGCGCTGTATGCCCACAAGATGGGCTTCATCTCTCCCGACCAGTTCAGCCTGCTGCAGTCGGTCGAGCTGCTGCTGCTGGTGGTGGTGGGCGGCCTGGGCTTCGTCCATGGCGCGTTTCTGGGCGCCATCTTCATCATCAGCATGCCCCAGCTCATCGCGCTGGCCAAAGATCTTCTGCCGCCGGCCATCGGCCAGGCAGCGGGTCTGCAGGGCGCGGTGTTCGGCCTGGTGCTGGTGGTCTTCGTGCTGTTCGAACCCATGGGCCTGTACGGTCGCTGGCTCAAGGTCCGCACCTGGTTCCAGCTCTTTCCTTTCTACCGCAAGGGCATGTTCAAGCGGCAGAAGAGCTTCACGAAGTCGGATCGCCTGAAATGAGCACGACACCCGCCACTCCCTTGTTGTCGGCCCGTGACCTGCAGGTGCGCTTCGGCGGCGTGCTTGCCGTCAACGGTGTGAGCTTCGATGTCCAACGCGGCGAGGTCTTCACGCTGATCGGACCCAACGGCGCCGGCAAGACCACGGTTTTCAACCTGATCAGCCGGATCTACACTCCTACCGCCGGCAGCATCGAGTTCAACGGCACGACGCTCACCAGCACGCCGGCCCACCAGGTGGCCGCCCTTGGAATCGCCCGAACCTTTCAGAATATCGAGCTGTTCGAGTACGCCACCGTGTTGCAGAATCTGCTGATCGGCCACCATGTGCACCGCAGCACCGGCGTGCTGAGCGAAATTTTCTTCACTGGCGCGGTGCGCCGCGCCGAGGTCAAGGCCCGCGAAGCCGCCGAGCACGTCATCGAATTCCTCGACCTGCAGCACCACCGCGATTCGCTGGTCGCAGGCCTGCCCTACGGCGTGCGCAAGGTGGTCGAACTGGCGCGCGCGCTGTGCACCCAGCCCAAGCTGCTGCTGCTGGACGAGCCGTCCTCGGGCCTGAACGTCGAGGAGACCGACGACATGGCGTTCTGGATCCAGGACATCAAGAACGAATTGGGCATCACGGTGCTGATGGTCGAGCACGACATGACTCTCGTCTCGAGGGTTTCCGACCGGGTGCTGGCGATGAACCAGGGTGAGATGCTCGCGCTGGGCACGCCAGCGCATGTGCAGGCCGATCCGGCCGTCATCGAGGCCTATCTCGGCTCGACCGAGGACATGTCCTCGCTGCGCCGCCAGCCGCAATGAACAGCCTCGCCATGGACAAGACCATCCTGAAGCTGGCCAATGTCGAGAGCGCCTACGGTCCGATCAAGGCGATCCGCGGCGTGAGCCTGCGCGTGCGCCAGGGCGAGATCGCCACCGTGCTGGGCTCCAACGGCGCCGGCAAGACCACCATCCTGAAGACCATTTCCGGGATCATCGACCCGCGCCGCGGCAGCATCGAGTTCAACGGCCAGGACATCACGGCCCATGACCCGGCCGACATCGTGCAGCGCGGGCTGTCGCATGTGCCCGAGGGCCGCGAGGTATTTCCGCTGCTGTCGGTGCACGACAACCTGCTGATGGGCGCCTACACCCGCAAGGATCGCGACCAGGTCGCCCGCGACATCGAAACCGTCTACGGCTATTTCCCGATCCTCAGAGAGCGCACCGCCCAGGACGCCGGTCTGCTCTCCGGCGGGCAGCAGCAGATGCTGGCGATCTCGCGCGCGATCATGGCCGCACCGCAGCTCATCCTGCTCGACGAACCCAGCCTGGGTCTGTCGCCGCGGCTCACCAAGGAGATCTTCGAGATCGTGGTGCGCATCAATCGCGAGCGCGGCACCTCGATGCTGCTGGTCGAGCAGAACGCGAACATGGCGCTGAATGCGGCCGACTCCGGATATGTGCTCGAGAACGGACGGATAGTGATGCACGACACCTGCGCCGCGCTGCGCGAGAAGGACGACATCAAGGAGTTCTATCTCGGCATGAAAGACACCGGCGTTCGCGGCGAGCGCCGCTGGAAGAAGAAGAAGACCTGGCGATGAGCACGACCACCCTCGACCCGCACCGCATCGTCCGCGGGGACGAAGCCGGCTGGCAGTCTGAAGCGCTGCCCTTCGACACCATCCCGGCGCTGTTCGCGCTGCGCGTCAAGGAGATGGGCGACGCGCCGATGATGCGCCAGAAAGACCTGGGCATCTGGCGCGCCTACAGCTGGAACGAGGTGGCGCGCATCTCCGCCGAAATCGGCGCTGGCGTGGTCAGCCTTGGATTCGAGCCGGGCGAGACCGCCTCGGTGCTGTCCAACACCAACCGCGAATGGGTCTGGACGGATCTCGCCCTGCTTTCCATGGGCGGCGTGTGCAACGGCATCTACCCGACCGATGCCGCCTCGCAGGTGCAGTACCTGTGTACCGACTCGAAATCGGTGTATCTGTTCGTCGAGAACGACGAACAGCTCGACAAGTTCCTCGAGGTGGGCGCGCAGCTTCCCGACATCCGCAAGGTCATCGTGTTCAACACCGAGGGCCTGGGCGCACTTACCGATCCGCGGGTGATCAGCCTGGACGCGCTGCGTGAGCTCGGCCGCGCACACCTGAAGGCGAATCCCGATCTGGTCGAGCAGCGCGCCCGGACGCGCAAGACCTCCGATGTCGCCATCTTGGTGTACACATCGGGAACCACCGGCAAGCCCAAGGGAGCGATGATCACGCACGCCAATCTGTGCGCGGTGCTCTCGGGTCTGTCCGGCACCCTGTTCGAAGGGCTGCCGATGGGCGGCGAACGCATCGCGTTCCTGCCCTTGTGCCACATCGCCGAGCGGCTGATCGGCGAGTACGTTCCGATCATGCGGCGCCAGGTGGTCAATTTCGTCGAGAACCCCGAGACGGTGTTCGAGAATCTGCGCGAGATCCAGCCCAATGTCTTCTTCGCGGTGCCACGGGTCTGGGAGAAGATCTATTCGCAGGTGATGATCACGCTGAGCGAGGCCGGCAAATTGCAGCAGGCTGTCTACGCATGGGCTCTGGGGGTTGGCGACGAGCTCGCCCAGGTGCAGGCGGACGGTCGCTCGGCGGGTGGCTGGCTGGCCCTGCGCGCCTGGATCGCCAAGGTGACCGTGATGAACAACGTGCTGCGCATGACGGGGCTGTCGCGCGTGCAGGCCGCCATGACCGGCGCCGCGCCAATCTCGCCCGAGCTGATTCGCTGGTACTGGAAGCTCGGCGTGCCGCTGCGCGAAGGCTGGGGCATGACCGAGACCTGTGGTGGCGGCACCATGAACCCTCGCGGCAAGCCGCGCCCGGGCAGCATCGGACGCACAGGCCCGGGTCTGGAGATGCGCATCGCCGAGGGCAGCAACGAGATCCTGCTGCGCGGCCCCAACGTCATCCTGGGCTACCTGAACCAGCCCGAGAAGACCGCCGAGACCATCGACGCGCAGGGCTGGCTGCACACCGGCGACGTCGGCCGGGTCGACGATGACGGCTACTTCTACATCACCGACCGGATGAAGGACATCATCATCACCGCCGGGGGCAAGAACGTCACGCCCAGCGAGTGGGAGAACGAGCTGAAGTTCTCCCCCTACGTCACCGACGCGGTGATCATCGGCGACAAGCGCGCGTACCTGACCGTGCTGGTGATGATCGACCAGGAGAACGTCGAAAAGTACGCGCAGGATCACGACGTGCCGTTCTCGAACTACACCAGCCTGACCCGCGCCAAGGAAGTCCAGGATCTGATCTGGCGCGAGATCGAACGGGTGAACGGCAAGTTCGCCCGCGTCGAGCAGGTGAAGAAGTTCCGCCTGCTCGAGAACCAGCTCACCGCCGAGGACGAGGAACTCACCCCGACGATGAAACTCAAGCGGTCGCTCGTGCAGAAGAAGTACGCCGAGCTGATCGATAGCATGTACCGAGACTGATCGACCACCGCCCAGGAGGCACCCATGACACTGATGAAGCAAACCACATTGGCGATCGCTGCCGCGGCGCTGGTCGCGGCCAGCGCCTCGGTCAGCGCGCAGCAAGGCGTGACCAAGACCGAAATCCTGATCGGCTCGATCCAGGACCTCTCCGGCCCGATCGCCGCCCTGGGCAAGCAGACGCGCAACGGCATGCAGCTGCGCGTCGACGAGATCAACGAGCAGGGCGGCATCAACGGGCGCAAGCTCAAGCTGATTGCCGAGGACAACGGCTACGACCCGAAGAAGGCGGTGCTCGCCGCCCAGAAGCTGGTCAACCAGGACAAGGTGTTCCTGGTGGCAGGCCACATGGGCACCGCGCAGAACAACGCGGCCATGCCGATCCAGTTCGAGAAGAACGTGATCAACTTCCTGCCGGTGACCGCCGCGCGCGAGATGTACGAGCCCTTCCACAAGCTGAAGTTCTCGTTCGCGGCCACCTACTTCGACCAGATGCGCGCCGGCTTGCCGGTCATCATGAAGCAGAAGAACTATGCCAAACCCTGCATCATTTACCAGGATGACGAGTTCGGCCTGGAGGTGGCGCGCGGCGCCGAGGATGCGCTGAAGTCGATGGGCAAGGGCTTCACCGAAAAGACCACCTACAAGCGCGGCGCCACCGACTTTTCCTCCCAGGTGGCCCGGATGAAATCCGCCGGCTGCGATCTGGTGGTGATGGGCACCATCCTGCGCGAGACGATCGGCACGATGGGCGAGGCCCGCAAGACCGGTTTCTCGCCGGACTTCTTCGGTTCCAGCGCGGTGTACAACGACCTGGTCCACAAGCTGGGCGGCAAGGTGGTGGACGGCCTGTACGGCATGCACACCACGGCGCAGCCGTATGCCGACACCACCGACGAGAAGATCCGCTTCTGGTCGGCGAAGTACCGCACCAAGTTCAGCGAAGACCCCACGGTGTTCTCGGCCTACGGCTACGCGATCATCGACAACTTCAGCGTCGCGGCGCGTGCCGCTGGCCCGAACCTCACGGTGGACAGCTTCGTCAAGGCGCTGGAGACCAACAAGATCCCGGCCGACATGTTCGGTTCGCCGGCACTGCAGTTCAAGCCCAACATGCGCCTGGGCAACGACCAGAGCCGGATGTCGCAGATCCAGAACGGCCGGTGGACGTCGGTCAGCGGTTACCTCGTGGTGCCGCCGCTGGCCAAATAACCGACCCAAGCCTGATCAAACCGCCTTCGGGCGGTTTTTTTTCGCGTGGCGTTTTCGGGCATCCTCTGGGTCTCCTCATCCGGCATTCACCATGGCCATCATCGAAACAACCATTTCCGCCAGCAGCGACTCCTTCCAGGCCAATCGCGCCGGCATGCTCGAACTGATCGGGCGGGTCCGCGAGGTCGAAACCCGGACCGCGCTGAAATCGGCGGCCTCGCGCGAACGCTTCGAGAAGCGCGGCCAGCTGCTGCCGCGCGAGCGCCTGGCGCTGCTGCTGGACCCGGGCACCCCTTTCCTGGAACTGTGTTCGCTGGCCGGCTTCGGTCTGGACACGCCCGACCTGGCCAGGAGCGTGCCGGGCGGCGGAATCATTGCCGGCATCGGATTCGTGTCGGGCATCCGCTGCATGGTGATGGCCTCCGACTCCGGCATCGACGCAGGCGCTCTGCAGCCGATGGGCCTGGACAAGCTGCTGCGGGTGCAGGAACTCACCCTCGAGAACAAGCTGCCCTATGTGCAGCTGGTCGAGAGCGCCGGCGCCAACCTGATGGCCTACCGGGTCGAGGACTTCATCCGCGGGGGCAACTCGTTTCGCAACCTGGCGCGGATGTCGGCCGCCGGGCTGCCGGTGGTCACCGTCACGCATGGCTCGTCCACCGCGGGCGGCGCCTACCAGACAGGGCTGTCGGACTACATCATCCTGATCCGCGACCGCTCGCGCGCCTTCCTGGCCGGCCCGCCGCTGCTCAAGGCGGCCACCGGCGAGATCGCCACCGAAGAAGAACTGGGTGGCGCGGTCATGCACACCTCGATCTCGGGCCTGGGCGATTACCTGGCCGAAGACGACCGCGACGGCCTGCGCATCGCGCGCGAGATCCTGGCGCAGATCGACTGGAACCGCGACCTGGTCAACCAGGGTCCGCGCCGCTTCAAGCCGCCGCGCTTCGACGCGGAGGAGCTGCTGGGCATCATGCCGATGGACCACAAGCGCCCGGTCGACATGAAGCAGGTGATCGCGCGCATCGCCGACGACTCCGACTTCCTGGAGTTCGGCGAAAACTACGGCAGTGCCACGGTCTGCGGACACATCAAGATCGAGGGCTGGCCGCTGGGCGTCATCACCAACAACGGGCCGATCGATCCGGCCGGCGCGACCAAGGCGACCCACTTCATCCAGGCCTGCTGCCAGGCGCGCACGCCCCTGCTCTACCTGAACAACACCACCGGCTTCATGGTGGGCAAGAGCTACGAAGAAGACGGCATCATCAAGCACGGCTCGAAGATGATCCAGGCGGTCACCAACGCCACCGTGCCGCAGATCACGCTGTATTGCGGCGCCTCGTTCGGCGCCGGCAACTACGGCATGTGCGGGCGCGGCTTTCATCCGCGCTTCTGCTTCTCGTGGCCCAATGCCAAGACCGCGGTGATGGGCGGCGAACAGGCGGCCGAGACCATGGCGATCGTCACCGCGGCCGCGATGCAGCGCAAGACCGGACAGGTCGACCAGGCACGCATCGACGAGCTGAAGCGCGGCATCATCGAGCGTTTCGACCGCCAGATGAGCGTGTTCGTGACCAGCGCCCAGCTGCTGGACGACGGCGTGATCGACCCCCGCGACACCCGCGCGGTGCTGGCCAAGGTGCTGGCCACCTGCCGCGAGGCCGACGCCCGCGAACCGCAGCGCATGCAGTTCTCGGTGGCCCGGCCCTGAAGCCCCGCGACCGCCCCTCACCTAACGGCAGCCTTCCATGTCCAGCTCCACCCCTTTTCACAAGATCCTGATCGCCAACCGGGGCGAAATCGCCCTGCGCATCATCCGCAGCGCCCGCGCCCTCGGCTATCGCACAGTCGCGGTGTTCTCGAGTGCCGATGCCGGCGCGCGCCACGTGCGCGAGGCCGATCAGGCCGTGGCCATCGGCGAGCCGCTGCCGGCGCAGTCGTACCTGCGCATCGAGGCGATCATCGATGCCGCGCGGCGCAGCGGCGCCGATGCGATCCACCCGGGCTACGGCTTCCTCGCCGAAAACGACGCTTTCGCGCAGGCCTGCCAGGACGCCGGCCTGGTGTTCATCGGCCCGTCGGCGGGTGCCATCCGGGCGATGGGCAACAAGGCGGGCGCCAAGCGGCTGATGATGCAGGCGGGCGTCCCCTGCATCCCCGGCTACCAGGGCGAAGATCAAAGTGAGCAGGCGCTCACTACCGAGGCAGCCCGCATCGGCTATCCCATCATGATCAAGGCCACCGCCGGCGGTGGCGGGCGCGGCATGCGGCTCGTGGCCGATGCCGGCCAGTTTGCCGATGCCTTGCGCAGCGCGCGTTCGGAGGCGCAGAGCGCCTTCGGCGACCCCGAGGTGATCCTCGAGAGGGCCATCGTGCAGCCCCGGCACATCGAGATCCAGGTGTTCGCCGACCGCCACGGCAACGCCGTGCACCTGGGCGAGCGCGACTGCTCGGTGCAGCGGCGCCACCAGAAGCTGATCGAGGAAGCGCCGTCGCCGGCCGTCTCGCCCGAACTGCGGGCACGGATGGGCGCCTGCGCGGTCGCGGCGGTCAAGGCGATCGCCTACGAAGGCGCCGGCACCCTGGAGTTCCTGCTCGACGCCCAGGGCGAGTTCTATTTCATGGAGATGAACACGCGGCTGCAGGTCGAGCATCCGGTGACCGAAGCGATCACCGGGCTGGATCTGGTCGACTGGCAGTTGCGGGTGGCCGCCGGCGAACCGCTGCCGCTGCCACAGGAGGCCATCCGCTTCGAAGGCCATGCGATCGAGGTCCGCCTGTGTGCCGAAGACGCCGACCGCCAGTTCATGCCCCAGAGCGGCACGATGCTGGCCTGGCATATGCCGGCCGGTTTGCGGGTCGAGCATGCGATGCTCGCCGGATCTGAGGTACCACCATACTACGACTCGATGATTGCGAAAGTGATCACTCACGGACGTACCCGGGAAACTGCTCGGCGCATGCTGATGTCCGGGCTGCAGGACGCGGTCGCCCTGGGCGTGATCACCAATCAGCGCTTCCTCGGCGCCTGTCTGGGCCATCCGGTCTTCGCGGCCGGCGGCGCCACCACGGCCTTCATCGCCGATCACCTCGAGGCCCTGCTGTCCGTCGATCCCGGACTGCGCGCCCGCGCGATCGCCCTGTCCGCCGTGCTGATGCATGAGACTGCCGGGCATCGCGAGCACCACGGCCAGGCCCGTCTGCTCGCCCACACGCTGGCGGTGCTGCAGCGGCTCCATGTCAACGGCGAAATCTGTGCGGTGCGGCTCGGTCCGTTCGGCCCTCACCGGTATGCCGTCGAATGCGCCGGACAGACCTTCGACTTCAAGCTGATCGAGCTGCAGGACGACCACCTCCGGTTCGATTGCGATGGGGTGAGTGAGGGCGCTTACTATCACCGAGACGGGCACCAGCTATGGCTCAGCTACCAAGGTTTGCCCGTGCGAGTGCAGGACAGCAGCCACCAGGCACCGGCGCGGCGGGCCGACACCGCCAGCGACGGCAAGCTGCGCGCCAGCATGAACGGGCGGGTGGTCGAGGTCCTGGTGGCCGTCGGTGACGCAGTCCTGGCCCAGCAGCCGCTGCTCACGCTGGAAGCGATGAAGATGCAGCACGTGCATGCCGCCCCGATGTCGGGCAGGGTGGCCGCCATCCACGTGCGTGCCGGCGAGCAGGTGGGCGCGGCCCGGGTCCTGATCGAGATCGCGGCGGGCGAGGTCTAGCCGGGAATCGGCCTGCGCACGCGGCCGCGGGCGCCTCTACAGGATTTCGTCGACCGATTCGTCGGCGCGCGGCGTTGCGGCGGCCTGCACACGGCGGGTCACGTCGGCGCGCGATCTGACGGTGTTCTTGCCCTCGCGCTTGGCCTCGTACATCAGGCCATCGGCCTTGCGCAGCAAAGTCTTCGATGTCGGAGGTGATCGGATGCTCGAACACCAGCCCGATGCTGGGCGTGACGCCGACCGAGATGATGTCGGGCGAGCGCTCGATGGCGTGGCGCATGCGTTCGAGCAGCGCCTGGGCGCTGTCGGCGTCGGTTTCGGGCAGCAGCACGACGAACTCGTCGCCGCCCAGCCGCGCGACGATGTCGCTGGAGCGCACATTGCCGGCAATGAGCCGTGCACAGGCCTTGAGCACCTCGTCGCCGCGGTGATGGCCGTGGGTGTCGTTGACCCGCTTGAAGTTGTCCAGATCGATGAAGGCCAGGCACACCGGCCGGACATGGCGCCGGCTGCGGTCCAGCTCGGTGGCGGCCCGCTCGGCGAACGTGCGCCGGTTGGCCAGCCCGGTCAGGGAGTCGACGCGTCCGAGCAGGCGTTCGCGCTCGACATGCTCGCGCATCTTGCCGACCAGGAACGCCACCGCGAGGAAGGCCGCACCTTCGGTGCCGGCATTGACGAGCCATGTCAGCGGATGGGCATACTGCACGCCCTGGGCCAGCGGCACACCCACCGACACGGCGCAGGCCACCGCGACCACCAGCGCCGCGCCCACCCGGCCCAGCCGCCAGCTCGCGAACAGCAGCGGGATGAAATACAGCGCCAGCAGGCGGACTTCGTCCCCGCTCAGGATTTCGACCCCGCCAAGCACCAGCAGCGCGAGGACAGCCAGGACGGCCGTCGTCAGCTTCGCCACGGCGATCGGCTCCTGGGTGAGGCGACGGCAGGGTCTGGCGGGCGCCTCCCGAACCGGGCGGCCGGGCCGACGGTGCAACGCAAAGGTGTCATGGGGTCGGTCGTTCCGAGGAGCATTGGAACACCAGGACCCGATTGTTGGCCGGCATCTCGAGGTTGGCACGGGCGACGAAACCCGCCTGCCGCGCCTCGCGCGCCACCTGGCCCAGCCAGCGCAGGCCCCAGGCGGGATCGCGCGAACGCAGGTCGGCATCGAAGGCCTCGTTGCCAGGCGCGGTGGGCAGGTTCTCGATGAAAAAAGGTCCGTACAGCACGAGCAGTCCGTCTGGCACGAGATGGCCGGCCGCCCCGCGCATCAGGGCCGGCGTGGTCTCCCAGGGTGAGATGTGCAGCAGATTGGCACAGTACACCGCCTGGAACGGCCCCAGGCCGGCCGGCCAGGGCCCGGCCAGCAGGTCGAGGGCGAGTGCCGGCCGCACGTTGGGCAGGTCAGCGCATCGCGCTCGAATGCCGGCCAGGTCGGCGGACAGCCGATCGGTGGGCTGCCAGGTCCAGTCGGGGCGGGCGCCGGCGAAGTGCGCGGCATGCTGTCCGGTGCCGCTGGCGATCTCGAGCACGCTGGCATGGCGCGGGAGCCATGCCTGGAGCGCAGCCAGGATGGGCCCCTTGTTGCGCTCGGCGGCGGGGCTGAACGGCAGATCTTGCGGAGTCATTGCCAGCAGTTCATCAGGGCCTCGGGTCGCGCGCCCCGGCCTGGGAGGCCGTCGGGCTTAATAGTGAGGTGGAAGTTCGTCTCGCAGGCTGCGCGGCCCGCCGGCATCGGCCGCCGCCATCTGCTCGCGCAGCGAAACGAGTTCGCGCGTCAGCCGGTCGATCTGGGCCTGCTGGCGCACGATGGTCTGGTTGAGATGATCTACCAGGTCTTCGGTAAAGCTGGCCTTGACCTCGAGGTCGGTGAGGCGCTGCTCGATGTCTTGCGGGTGACTCATGCCGCTCCCGGACTTGTCTCACTGTATATTCGCTCAGTATTATCTCACTCCCCCGAGATCCCCGACCGCCTGCGCGCGCCCCATGATGCCCGGAACCTACACGGTCGCGGTCCGTACGCTGTGCGAGTTCACTGCCAAGCAGGGCGACCTGGACCTGCGCTTCACGCCGGCGCCCAGCGCGCAGCAGGGCATCGAGGGACACCAGGCGGTCGCGGCGCGGCGCGGCCCGGGCTTCCAGGCGGAGCTTGCGCTGGCGGGCGAGCACCGGCACCTGCGGGTGCGCGGCCGTGCCGACGGCTACGACCCGAACAGCCAGCGCCTCGAAGAGTTCAAGACCTTCAAGGGCGAGCTGAGCCGTCAGCCGGCCAATCACCGGGGGCTTCACTGGGCACAGGCCCGCATCTACGGCTGGCTGCTGTGCCGCCGGCTGGGCCTGGCGCGGCTGACGATCGCGCTGGTCTATGTCGACATCGCCACCACGCACGAAACCGTGCTGCTCCAGGACTGCACGGCGGACGACCTGCGCACGCACTTCGAGGCCGCCTGCGAGCGCTTTCTCGATTGGGCCGACCGCGAAATGGCGCACCGGGCGCAGCGCGACGGGGCGCTGGCCGCACTGCGCTTTCCCTGCGACGGGTTCCGGACTGGTCAGCGGGCGCTGGCCGAGGCGGTGTATCGGGCAGCGCGGGCGGGTCGCTGCCTGATGGCGCAGGCCCCCACCGGTATCGGCAAGACCCTGGGCACGCTTTTTCCGGTGCTCAAGGCCTGCCCCGGCGAACGCATCGACAAGATCTTCTTCCTGACCGCCAAGGGCTCGGGCGCCAGCATGGCGATGCAGGCCCTGCAAACGCTGGGCACCGGCCGCTCGGGCGTCGGTCTGCGGGTGATCGAGCTGGCGGCGCGCGAGAAGGCCTGCGAGCACCCGGACAAGGCCTGCCATGGCGACTCCTGTCCGCTGGCACGCGGGTTCTACGACCGCCTGCCTGCCGCCCGCGAGGCCGCCGCCGCGCAGGGCCAGCTGGACCGCCAGGCCCTGCGCGAGATCGGGCTCGCCCACGGTGTCTGCCCCTATTACCTCGGCCAGGAAATGGTGCGGTGGTCCGATGTCGTCGTGGGCGACTACAACTACTACTACGACAGCGGCGGGCTGCTGCACGCGCTGGCCCTGGCCAACCAGTGGCGGGTGGTGGTGCTGGTCGACGAGGCCCACAACCTCGTCGAGCGGGCGCGCTCGATGTACAGCGCCTCGCTGCACCATGCAGCGCTGCGCCGGGTGCGCACCGGCGCGCCCGCCGCCCTGCGCAAGCCCCTGGATCGGCTGCATCGCGCCTGGAACCGCCTTGCCCGCGAGCAGCCTCAACCCTACCGGGTCCTGCCCGACGCACCGCGCACGCTGGTGACCGCGCTGCAGGCGCTGACCACCGCCGTCGGCGACTGGCTGGCCGACCAGTCGCTGCCTGGCGATGACGAACTGCTGCGCTGGCATTTCGACGCCCTGCACTTCGCGCGCCTGCTCGAGGCTTTCGGCGAGCATTCCCTGATCGACCTGAGCACCGACGGCCCGACCGGCGACGAACGCCGCAAATCCGCCGACACCGTGCTGTGCGTGCGCAATGTCGTGCCGGGCCCTTTCCTCGCGCCGCGCTTTGCGGCCGCCCACAGCACGGTGCTCTTTTCGGCCACGCTCGCCCCCGCAGGCTTTTATACCGACACGCTCGGCTTGCCCGCGGACACCGCGTGGGTCGATGTCGAGGCGCCCTTCAGCGCAGAGCAGCTGTCCGTGCAGGTGGTGCGCAGCGTGTCGACCCGCTTTGCTCGCCGCGGCGCATCGCTGGCGCCGATCGCGCGTCTGATCGCCGATCAGTACGCGGCCCGGCCCGGCAACTACCTCGCGTTCTTCAGCAGCTTCGACTATCTGGACCAGGTGGCGGCGGCGCTGGCGCGCAGCCACCCTGGCATCCCGTGGTGGGCCCAGTCGCGCCGGATGCCGGCCCCGGAGCGCGAACGCTTCCTGGCACGGTTCACCCCCGAGAGCAGCGGGATCGGCTTCGCGGTGCTGGGCGGGCTGTTCGCCGAGGGCGTCGATCTGCCGGGCGAGCGGCTGATCGGCGCCTTCATCGCCACGCTGGGCCTGCCCCAGGTCAATCCGGTCAATGAGGCCATGTGCCACCGTCTGCAGGCGGCGTTCGGCCGCGGCCACGACTACACCTACCTGTACCCGGGCATCCGCAAGGTGGTGCAGGCCGCCGGCCGGGTGATCCGCACGCCGACCGATCGCGGCAGCATCCACCTCATCGACGACCGCTTTGCCCGGCCGCAGGTGCTGGGCCTGCTGCCCGACTGGTGGCACATCGACCTCGGCGTGCGGGCGCCCGCGTAGGCTCGCTGCGCTTGCGCGCGACGCCGCGCCGCCCGGTGACGCCCTGCAAAGCCCCCAGCAGAGCGGCTTCACCCAGGGGTCAGTATTGCGCGCCGCTCGGTCCCTCGAAATCGCGCTTCGCGAGCCGGTGCTTCGCGTAGATCGAACGAACCCAGGCGGCTCCCGGGTGAGCCCGAAACCGTTCCATCAGTTCCAGGAAAGCCGGCCCCACGGGTTGCGGGCAGGCCATCGGCGAATCGGCCGGCCGGACCAGCGTGGCCAGGGTGGCGGCGGCGGTGATGTCCGCCAGCGTCAAGCTGGCTGCGACCAGGTAGCCGGTGGCGATCGAGCGCTCGGCCACGAAATTCAGCGCTTCCTGGGCTGCGAGCAGGCCGTCGTTCACGGCGGCGTCATCGGTGATGCCGTTGCCTTTGCGGATGACCGGCCCCGCCAGTGGCACCACCAGCGCGTAGGCCGCCTGGGCGATCGGCGACAGCGCCTCGCCGAATACGCGTGCGAAGTAGCGCGGGTTGGCCAGCAGCGCCGCCAGGATCGGCCGGCGGATTCGCGGCGTGAGGTCGTCGTCGAACCAGCGCTGGATGCGCAGCACCTCGTCACGCTGCACCCGGTCGGCGGGCATCAGCGCGGGCACGGCGTTGCCCGCGTCGAGCCAGGCCACGATCTCCGCAGAGCCGTCGGTCGCGACCCCTCCGTGCACCAGCACCGGCGTCTGCGAGCGCCCGGTCAGGCGCCTGACGACCGGCAGGTGAGGCCCGGGCAGCAGGCTGCGGCGACGATGCTCGATTCGTTTCAGGTCGAGCACCCAGCGCACCTTTTCGTTGTACGGCGAGTGACGAAATTGCAGCAGCTCGTGCACGGCGAACCTTTGTGGAGGCGATCGGCGGACACCGATGATCCGCCCGGGCGAGCCGACTCGGCAAGCGTTCGCTCGCCCGCGTCCGCTCGCCTGCGTCCGTGCGGCCGGCTGACGGTGCGCCCGCTACCAGTCCAGATCGCCGCCCAGCATCTCGCCCACGATGGTGCGGCGCAAGATCTCGTTGGTGCCATCGGCGATGTTCACCTTGCGCAGCGATTTCCAGGCCTCGGTCAGGCCCAGTTCGTTGGTCATGCCGATGGCGCCGTGCGCCTGGATCACACGGTCCAGCGTCTGGGCGGCCATCTGGGTGGCGAAGGCCTTGGTCATCGCCACCTCCTTGCGCGCCGGCGCGCCGCCATCGACCAGGCGCGCGGCATTCAGGCACATCAGGTGCGCGCCGTGCATCTGCATCGCCGACTCGGCCAGCGGAAACATCACGCCCTGATATTCCGCGATGGGGTGGCCGAACGCCTGGCGGACCTTCACGTAATCGAAGGCCTTCTCCATGGCCCAGCGCGCGGTGCCCACCGAGCGCGCCGAGTTGTACAGCCGGCCCAGGTTCACGCCCAGCATGGCAATGGCGAAGCCACGGTCCAGTTCGCCCACCAGCTGCCAGGGCTCGACCCGGATGCCATCGAAATGCAGGATGGCCTCGTTGCCGCCCACGCTGCCCCACATCTTGATGACCCGCTCGACGACGAAGCCCGGGGCATCGGTGGGCACCAGAAAAGCGCTGATGCCGCCCTTGCGCTGGGCGGCGCGCGCCGGGTCGGTCACCGCGAACACGATGCAGTAGTCCGCATACGGGCTGTTGGTCGTCCAGATCTTGCTGCCCGAAATGCGCCAACCGTCGCCCTCGCGCACGGCCTTCGTCTTCATCATCATGGCGTCGGAACCGGCATCGGGCTCGGACATGCCGAAGCACATGCTGTGGCTGCCCGCCATCATGCCGGCGAGCATCTCGTCGCGGGCCCGCGGCGAGACCCGCTCCAGCACTGCCGAGGGGCCGAAGGCCCAGTGGCTGATCGCATAGTGGCCCAGCCAGTAGTGGTCGGCGCAGCGGTGAAAGATCCGCTCCCAGCCGCCGAACCACGCCAGCGCACCCAGGCCGCCCCCGCCTAGCGAGGTCGGCACGCACATCCCGTAATAGCCGGCGCGCGAGGCCGCCATGCGCACCTCGCGGATGAGGGCCAGCGCATCCGGGTGATAGCGCCCGTCGTCGGTGAACAGCCGGCGCTCGTCGTCGAGCAGCGCCGCATGCCGCTCGTGGCGGGCGATCACTTCCTGCTTCAGGAAGCCGTCCAGTCCGTCGCGCAGCGCGACGATGTCGGGCGGGTAGGCGTTGGCATCGGCAATCGCGCTCATCGGGTCTGTCCTTCAGGTTTCACGTGATAGTCCTTGTAGGTCTGGCGCAGCGTGAGCTTGTGCACCTTGCCGGTGGCGGTCATCGGCAGCTGGTCGACGAACTCGATGGCGTCCGGCAGCCACCATTTCGCGACCTTGTCCGACAGGTGCTCCATCAGTTCGGCGGCGCTCACCTGTGCGCCGGCCTTGCGCATCACCAGCAGCAGCGGGCGTTCCTGCCACTTCGGATGGGCGATGGCGATCACCGCGGCCTGCAGCACGGCCGGATGCCCGATCGCCGCGTTTTCGAGCTGCACCGAGCTGATCCACTCGCCGCCCGACTTGATCACGTCCTTGGAGCGGTCGGTCAGGGTCAGGTGGCCCTGCGGGTCGATCACCGCCATGTCGCCCGTGACCAGCCAGCCGTCGGCGTCGGTGGCGCTGCCCGGGCCCATCTTCAGGTATTCGGAGGCGATCCACGGGCCCTTGACCCGAAGATGGCCGACACTCTCGCCATCGCGCGGCAGCGTACGGCCCTCTTCGTCGACGACCTTGAGCTTCACGCCGGCCACCGCCCGGCCCGACGCCAGCCGGCGGTTCACGCGCTGCTCGAACGATTCGTGATCGGTGCCCGGCTGCTGGCTGGCCGAACTGCCCATCAGGGCCTCGGTCATTCCCCAAGCCTGGGTGTAGTCGACGCCGTAGTCGCGCGCCAGCGTCTCGATCATGCTGCGCGGCGGCGCGGTGCCGCTGGACAGAGTCTGGCGCAGGTAGGGCAGCTTCTTGCCATTGCGCTGCATCCAGTCGAGCAGGATCAGCCAGAAGCTGGGCACGCCGGCGGTGATGGTGACGCGCTCGCCATCGAACAGTTCATACAGCTTGTCGGGCTCGTAGTTGCGCCCGGGCAGCACCAGCTTGCTGCCCGTGTAGGGCGCGACGAAAGGCATGTTCCAGGCGTTGCCGTGGAACATCGGCGCCATCGGCATCATGACTTCGAGCTGGCCGGCGGCATGGCCCGGAAAGAACTCGAAGGATCCGGCCAGCAGCGTCTGCAGGAAGGCGGCCCGATGGGAATAGACCACGCCCTTGGGGTTGCCCGTGGTGCCCGACGTGAAGCAGATGGTGGACGCGCTGTGTTCGTCGAACACGGGCCATTCCCAGTCGCGGTCGTCCTCGGCAGCCAGCAGCTCCTCGTAGCACAGCACACCGGGCAGGCGGGTGGCGGGCATACGCTCGCGCGCCGCCAGCACCACGATGCGCGTCACCGTGGGGATGCGTTCGGCAAAAGCCTCGACGATCGGCAGCGTCAGCGCATCGACGAACAGCATCCGGTCTTCGGCGTGGTTGATGATGTAGACCAGCTGCTCGGCGAACAGGCGCGGATTGATCGTGTGCAGCACCGCGCCCATGCCCGTCACGCCATAGAACATCTCGAAGTGCCGGTGCGTGTTCCAGGCCATCGATGCCACCGGCGTGCCGGGCGTCACGCCCATCCGGATCAGCGCGCGGGCGAGCCGCTTCATGCGGCGCTGGGCATCGCGATAGCCATAACGGTGCAGGTCGCCCTCGATTTCGCGCGCCACGACCTCGACATCGCCGTGGTTCTCGGCCGCATGCTCGATGAAGCTCGAAAGCAGCAGCGGCTGGTCCATCATCAGGCCTTGCATGGTAATCGTGTCTCCGGTGCGGCCCGCCTGACCGAGGGCCGAGGGGCACTGATGCCGAGGGCGCTCCTGGGGAGCTCGCGCACACTCTACCGCCGCTTCGCAGGCGCCAGTGCGCTGCCGGCGACCGAGTGAAACCGCAACGCCGGCCAACGGGGCGGCGATCCTCTCGGGCGCATACACTGGGGATGATGAAAGCCCTTCCCCATCCGGCGGCCGCGCTCGCGGTCCCCCTGCTCGCGCTGCTGTGGGGCCTGAACTGGCCCGCGGTGCGGGTCGTGCTGTCATGGTGGTCGCCCTGGACATTGCGGGCGGTCGGCATGGGCGCCGGCGCACTGCTGCTGTTCCTGCTGGCGGTCTGGCGCGGCGAGAGCCTGCGGGTGCCCGCGGACCAGCGCTGGCGGGTCGCGGTGTCGTCCGTGTTCACCATCGTCGGCTTCAATCTGTGCACCGCCTTCGCGCAGCTGGGCGGCTCGACCGCCCGTGCCGCGATCGTCACGTTCACGATGCCGGTGTGGGCGGTGCTGATGGCCTGGCTGGTGATCGGCGAACGGCCGGACCGCTGGCGACTGGGCGCGGTCCTGCTGGGCGTGGCCGGCCTGGGCCTGCTGGCCACGCCGCTGCTGGCGGCCGGTGTGTCGCCGCGCGGGCCGCTGTTCGCCCTGGGGGCTGGGCTGAGCTGGGCAGCCGGCACCGTGTTCGTCAAGCGCTGGCCGGCGCGCGTCGCGCCGGTGGCCGGAACCGCCTGGCAGCTGCTGGTCGGCGCCGCCGTGTCGGCGCTGGGCTGGGCCGCGTTCGGTTCGGCGTCGTCCTACCCCGCCGCCCTCGCCTGGTCCGCGACCTGGTTCTGGGTCGCACTGAGCTTTCATGTCGTGCTCGCCACCGCACTGGCCTACGTGATCTGGTTCGACATCGTCGCGCGGCTGCCGGCCGGGGTGGCCGCCCTGGGCACGCTGCTGATTCCGGTGGTCGGCGTGGCGGGCGCGATGCTGCTGCTGGGCGAACGCCCCAATGCCAGCGACCTGGGCGGGTTCGCACTGATCATCGCCGCAGCCGCCTTCGCGCTGCTGGCCCCGCGGACAGGCACGCCTTCCCCGCGCTGAACCCAGGATCCGCCACCCCGCCCGCACCCTCCCGCAATGAAAGGACGCCATGGCCAAACCCGCCCAGCCATTCATTCCGTCGCCCGAACAGATGGCCCTGTGGCCGGCCGAGTCCGGCAACCACATCAATGGCCTGGGTGAGACCGCGATGCGCCGCCCGCGGCCCATCTACTGGCACGACCCCGATGCCACGCCGCACGGTCCGCTGCAGCGCTGGTTTCAGCAGCACAACGCCGGGGGTGCGCTGCTGGCCCGGGCCCGTGCCGAGCGCCAGCAGGTGCTCGACATGCCGCTGTCGCCATTGGCCGAGACCCCGGCGCAGCGCAGCGCCGCCGACTGGACCCGCGAGCTCAAGCAGCTGGCCCTCGCCGCAGGAGCCGACATCGTCGGCGTGGCACGCATGCAGCCGCAGTGGGTTTACGACGGATTCGAAGTGAGCCAGCGCTTCATCGTGATGCTGGGCGTGGCCCACGACTACGAGCGCATGAAGACGGCCCCCGAGGAGCCTTCGTTTGCCGAGGTGGTGACCCAGTACGCGCGCGGCAACCGCGTGGCCAAGGCGCTCGCCTCGTGGCTGCGCGAGCAGGGTCACGAAGCCAGGCCGCATGGCGGCCCGATGGCCGGGCCGGTGACGCTGATCCCGCCGGCGCTGGCCTGCGGTTTCGGCGAGCTCGGCAAGCACGGCTCGATCATCCATCGTGAACTGGGTTCGAGCTTCCGCCTGGCTTCGGTGCTGACCGACGTGCCGCTGCTCGAAGACGCGCCCGACACCTTCGGCGCGGACGACTTCTGCCTGCGCTGCCGGGTCTGCGAAGACGCCTGCCCGCCCGCGGCGATCGCCGACCACAAGCAGATGGTGCGCGGCGAACAGCGCTGGTATGTGGACTTCGACCGCTGCCTGCCCTACTTCAACGAGCATGGCGGCTGCGGGATCTGCGTGGCGGTGTGCCCCTGGAGCCGGCCCGGCGTGGCCGTCAGCCTCGCAGCCCGGATGACCCGGCGTCGCGAGCGCGGCGCCGGCGCCCCGGCGACACCATCCGACCCCGCGAGCTGAGTTTCGTCATCCCTGGAGGCGATCGGTGACAGCCAACCTGCAACCGGACGAGCACGCGCTGCGCCTGCACGCCTACTACAGCGGCAAGATGCAGACACTGCCCAAATGCGCGATCCGCACGCTGGCCGATTTTTCGGTCTGGTACAGCCCTGGTGTCGCGGCGCCCTGCCGGGCCATTGCGCGCGACCCCGACCTCGTCTACGACTACACCAACCGCGGCAATCTGGTCGCGGTGGTGTCCGATGGCAGCCGGATCCTGGGCCTGGGCAACATCGGTCCCGAAGCCGGACTGCCGGTGATGGAGGGCAAGGCGATGCTGTTCAAGCACCTTGGCGGCGTCGATGCGGTGGCGCTGTGCCTGCGCAGCCGCAGCGAGGACGAGTTCATCCGGGCCGTGGAGATGCTCGAGCCCTCGTTCGGCGCGATCAATCTCGAAGACATCGCCCAGCCCGGGTGCTTCCGGATCCTGGCCGCGCTGCGCGAGCGGATGGATATCCCTGTCTGGCACGACGACCAGCAGGGCAGCGCGGTGGTCGCGCTGGCCGGCCTCGTCAATGCGCTGGCGGTGGTCGGCAAGCGGCTCGACTCCGTGCGCATCGCACTGCTGGGCATGGGCGCGGCCAACAGCGCCGTCTGCCGGCTGCTCAGGGCCAGCGGGGTCGCGCCGGCCCAGATCGTCGCCTGCGATCGTCGCGGCGTGCTGCATCGCGGCCGCGCCGACATCGCACGCATGCAGGACCTCTACCCCGACAAATGGGCACTGTGCGCCGAATCGAACCCCGACGCGATCACCGGCGGGCCCGCCGACGCACTGCGCGGCGCCGATGTCTGCGTGGCCTTCTCGGCGCCCGGGCCCGGGACCATCGAGCCGGCCTGGGTACGCGCGATGGCGCGCGATGCGATCGTGTTCGCCTGCGCAAATCCGGTGCCCGAGATCTGGCCCCAGGCGGCCCACGAGGCGGGCGCGAAAGTGGTGGCCACCGGCCGGGGCGACTTCCCCAACCAGGTGAACAACTCGCTGTGCTTTCCGGCGATTTTTCGCGGCGTGCTCGATGTGCGGGCCCGCACGATCACCGATTCGATGGCGCTGGCCGCCGCGCACGAGCTGGCCGCGTTCGCGCGCGATCGGGGCATCAGCGAGCACGACATCGTGCCGCGGATGGACGAGCCCGGGCTGTACCCGCGGGTGGCGGCGGCCACCGCGATGGCCGCGCAGGCCGATGGCGTGGCCCGGCTCTCGCTGTCGCGCGAGGCGCTGCTGGCGGGGGCCACCGCGCGCATTGCGGCGGCCCGCGGAGCCACCGCGACGCTGATGCGCGAAGGCCTGATCGCCGCGCCGCCGGCCGCGTGAGCGGCCAGGCGCCTGGCCCCGCGATCAGGCCCCGACCGCGAACCCTTCGTAGCCCTTGGCCACCACCTCGTTGCAGCGCTCCACATAGGGCGGAAAGCCCAGCAGCGGCATGAACACCCGGGTCTTGCCGGGCACGTTGGCGCCCAGGTACCACGAGTTGCAGGTGGGGTACAGCGTGCCGTTGGCCACGCCATTGACGTGCCCGACCCATTCGTCCTGCGCCTGCGGCCGGGCCTCGATGCTGCGCCGGCCCTGCGCGCGCAGCCAGGCGACACAATCGGCAATCCAGTTCACATGCTGCTCGATCGACACGATCATGTTGGTCAGCACCGACGGGCTGCCCGGCCCGGAGATGGTGAACAGATTGGGAAAACCCGCCACGTTCAGGCCCAGGTAGGTGCGCGGCCCGGCACTCCAGGCCTCGCGCAGCGTCAGGCCATTGCGCCCGCGGATGTCCATCTTCATCAGGGTGCCGGTCATGGCATCGAAGCCGGTGGCGAACACGATGCTGTCGAACTCGAACGACTGGCCGGCGGCGTCCACGCCGGCGGGCGTGATCGCTTCGATGCCGCCCTGGCTGATGTCGACCAGCTTCACGTGCGGCTGGTTGAAGGTCTCGTAGTAGCCGGTGTCCACGCAGATGCGCTTGCAGCCCAGCACCTGCTTGGGCGAGAGCAGCGCGGCAACCGCGGGGTCCTTGACCACTTCGCGGATGCGCTCGTGCACGTACTGAACCGCGAACTCGTTGGCCGCCTTGTCGATCATCAGGTCGTTGAAGGCGCCGTTGAAGCCCAGGCCGCCACGCTGCCAGCGGGCGTCGAAGGCCTGCCGGCGCTCCTCGGGCGTGGCCGAGAACACCGACACCTCGTTGCGCGGATAGTTGGATCCGAACCCGGCCGGCATCAGGCTGTTGCGCGCGCGGAAGGCCGCGTATTCGGCCTTGATGCGGGTCTCGTAGGCCGGATCGAGCGCAGCGTTGTGCGCCGGCACCGAATAGTTGGCGGTGCGCTGGAACACGACCAGCGACTTGGCCTGCTGCGCGATGATCGGGATCGACTGGATGGCCGACGACCCGGTGCCGATCACGCCCACCCGCTGACCGGTGAAGTCGACCGGCTCGTGCGGCCACTCGCCGGTGTGATAGGTCGCCCCCTTGAAGCTGCCCAGGCCCTGGAACGGCGGCATATTGGTCGACGACAGGCAACCGGTGGCCATGATGACGAACTGGCCCGTGGCCACCTCCCCGCGCTCGGTGCGCACCGTCCAGCGCGCGGCCGATTCGTCGTAGCTGGCCGCGACCACCCGGGTGCCGAAGCGGATGTCGCGGCGCAGGTCGAACCGATCGGCCACGTGATTGGCGTACTTCAGGATTTCGGGCTGCGGTGCGAAGCGTTCGGTCCAGTGCCACTGCTGCTGCAGTTCGTCGGAGAACTGGTAGGAATACTCCATGCTCTCGATGTCGCAGCGCGCGCCCGGATAGCGGTTCCAGTACCAGGTGCCGCCCACGCCGTCGCCGGCCTCGAAGACGCGAGCCCGCAGACCGAGCTGGCGCGCCTTGTGCAGCATGTACAGACCCGCGAAGCCGGCACCGACGATGACCATGTCGAAGGCTTCGGCGGCGGTGGGATCGGATGACGAAAGGGTGGCACCCGGGCCGGGCTGTGCGCTCATGAAATTCCTTTGAGAATGCGATTGGAAATAGGGGTCCGTCACCGGCCGCTTGTGCCGCGACGCATGGCGCCGAGCATACCGCCTGCCCATCGCAGGCTGCCGGTGGCGCCCGCGAAAGCGGAAACGGGCCCGCTTGAGGTTGCGCAATGGCCCGGCGGCCGCCGGGGTGCATACTGCGCTCAAAAACCGGGACATCCATGATCGACCATCACCGCTGGCGCGTATCCCCTGAGGACCTGTACCGGACCTGCCAGATCGATCGGTTGCCGTTCCAGACCACCTCCGAACTGGCCGATGTGGACGAGGCGCCGGGACAGGATCGCGCGGCCGAGGCCATCCGTTTCGGGATCGGCATGGCGCACCGCAGCTACAACCTGTTCGCGATGGGCTCCGAGGGCCTGGGCCGGCGGACGCTGGTCGATCGCCTGCTTCGCCAGTCGGCCAGCCTGCGCCCGACGCCGCCCGACTGGTGCTATGTCTTCAACTTCAAGACGCCGCACAAGCCGACGCGCGTGCCGCTGCCCACCGGCCGGGCGCTGGCGTTTCAGCACGACATGGCGCGGCTGGTCGAAGACCTGCGTACCGGCATTCCGGCGGCGTTCGAGACCGACGAATACCGCAGCCGGCGCCAGGAACTCGAGAACGAACTCAGCGCCCGCCAGGATCTGGCGATCGGCACCGTCGGCGACCATGCGCGCGAGCAGAAGATCGCCTTGCTGCGCACGCCGGGAGGCTTCGGCTTCGCGCCGATGTCGGGCGACAGCGTGATGGAGCCGCAGCAGTTCCAGAAACTGTCCGAGGCGGAGCAAAAGCCCATCGAAGAAGCGATCGGCCGGCTGCAGAAGGAACTGGAAGCCGCGATCGAGCTCATCCCGAAGTGGCGGCGCGAGGCCCAGCGCAAGCTGCGCGAACTGAATCGACAGATCACCAGCAGTGTCGTGGCAAGCCTGATCGAGGAGATGAAGACCGCCTACGAATCGATCCCCGCGGTGCGCGATTACCTGATCGCCGTGCAGGACGATGTGCTCGATCACGCCGAATACTTCCAGCAGTCCAAGGAGGGCGAGGCGGCCAACCCGATGGCGCTGATGCTGGCGCGCGCCGAGCCCGTCGAGGCGCTGATGAACCGCTACGCGGTCAATGCGCTGGTCCACCACGAAGCCGCCGACGGCGCGCCGGTGGTCTTCGAGGATCACCCCACGCACGACAATCTGGTCGGGCGCATCGAGTACGAAGCGCGCATGGGCGCGCTGGTCACCGAA
Organism: Burkholderiaceae bacterium; assembly: GCA_016710525.1. GTDB lineage: Bacteria > Pseudomonadota > Gammaproteobacteria > Burkholderiales > Burkholderiaceae_E > Quisquiliibacterium. The sequence continues at coordinate 45,014 of JADJVQ010000014.1, read as the reverse complement.
TTCACGCTGATCAAGGGCGGCGCCCTGCATCGCGCCAACGGCGGCTACCTGATCGTCGAAGCGGTCAAGCTGCTGACCCAGCCGCTGGCCTGGGAGGCCCTCAAGCGCGCCTTGCGCGCGCGCGAGATCCGCACCGAGCCGCTGGCCCAGGCGCTCAGCCTGGTCAGTACCGTTTCGCTCGAGCCCGAACCGATTCCGCTCGATCTGAAGGTGGTGCTGATCGGCCAGCGCAACATCTACTACCTGCTGCATGCGCTGGATCCGGAGTTCAGCGACCTGTTCAAGGTCCTGGTCGATTTCGACGAGGACATGAACCGCGATGATGAATCGGACCTGATGTACGCGCGGCTGATCGCCACGCTCGCGCGCCAGCACGCGATCCGGCCGCTGGACCGCGCGGCCGTGGGCCGGCTGATCGAACACGCCTCGCGCAGCGCCGACGATGCCGACAAGCTGTCGCTCGAAATCGCGCGCCTGTCCGATCTGATGCTCGAGGCCAACCATCTGGCCGATGCGCAGGGCAACGGGGTGATGAGCGCCGTTCATGTCCAGGCCGCGATCGACGGCCAGGCGCGGCGCGGCTCGCGCATCAGCGACCGGCTGCGCGAGGAGACCCTGCGCGGTCGCCTGCTGATCGACACGCAGGGCGAACGCGTCGGCCAGGTCAATGGCCTGTCCGTGGTCCAGATGGGCGACCAGGCCTTCGGCAAACCGGTCCGCATCACCGCCAGCGTGCGCCTGGGCGGCGGCCAGGTGATCGACATCGAGCGCGAGGCCCAGCTGGGCGGGCCGCTGCACTCCAAGGGCGTGATGATCCTGGGCGGCTACCTGTCGGCCCGGTATCTGCCCGAGCGCCCGCTGATGCTCTCGGCCAGCCTGGTGTTCGAGCAGAGCTACGGTGGCGTCGAGGGCGACAGCGCCTCGTCGGCCGAGCTCTACGCGCTGCTGTCGGCGATTGCGCGGGTGCCGTTGAAGCAGTCGTACGCGGTCACCGGCTCGGTCAACCAGCATGGCGATGTGCAGCCCATCGGGGGAGTCAACGACAAGATCGAGGGCTTCTTCCGGCTGTGCCAGGAGCGCGGGCTGACCGGCGAACAGGGTGTGATCATCCCGGCCTCGAACGTGCGCAACCTGATGCTGCATCATGAGGTGGTGGCCGCGGTCCAGGCCGGGCGATTCCATGTGCATGCCGTCTCGCGCATCGACGAGGGCCTCGAACTGCTGACCGGCGTGCCGGCGGGCGAACGCGGCGTCGGCGGCGCCTTCCCGGCGCACAGCCTGAACGGCCTGATCGAAGCGCGGCTCGAGCAGCTGGCCGAGCGGCTGCGCCCGCAGAGCGGCGGCGAGGGCGGCCACCGGGCGCGCCAGTCCCGACGCGCGCACTAATGCAGCCCTGCGCCAACCCGGACCGGAAGATGCCATGAACCTTCGGCGCGTCGTGCTGGGACTGGGATTGCAGGATTCACCGGCGGCCATGACCCTGGCCACCGAACTGGCCCGATCGATGCAGCTGCAGCTGCTGGGACTGTTCGTCGAAGACATCGACCTGCTTCATTTCGCCGCGCTGCCGTTTGCCCGCGAAGTCTGCCTGTCGTCGGCAACCAGCCGCCAGCTCGACCCGACCGCGATGGTGCGGGCGCTGCAGCAGCGCGCCGGCGAGGCCCGCCGGTCACTGCACCGCCGACTGGAAGGCCAGTCCATCCAGTGGGCATTCGAGACCGTGCGCGGACCGGTCATGCCGATGCTGCTGGCCAACGCGCTCGAAACCGACCTGCTGGTGGCGGCGCTGCCGGCGCGGACCATCCGCAGCGCCGCGCAGGACATCGCGACACCGCTGAGCCAGGTGCGCGCGGCCCGTGCGCCGCTGCTGCTCGTGCGTGACGGACCGGCGCGACGCGCACCGGTCGTCGTGCTGGGTTCGCCCGACGCCTCGGCCCAGGCCGTCGCCACGCCGGTATCGGCATTGGCCCGCCAGTTCGGCAGTCCGGTGGTCTTCCTGATGGTCGGCGAACCCGGCGCTGACGGTGAAGGCGAGCGCTGGGAGGCGCGGGTGGCCGGCCAGCTGGCCGCGGACGGCGTTCCGGTCGAGTTCAGGCACCTGCCAGGCGATGGCGAACGGCTGCACGAGCAGCTTGTCCGGATTCGGCCCGGTCTGGTGGCCATCGCCGGCGCGCGGGCGCTGGAAGAGGCCGCGACACTGGGCCTCGAGAAGCTCAACTGCACGCTGCTGCTGCTGCCGTCCTAGGCCGACCTCGCGCTGGCCGGGGCTCCAGAACCGCCGCTACCGCGGCGGCATCGTCGCCAGAACCCAGGGACCGGTCACCCCGATCAGCACCGCGAAGTAGAGCAGCCCGAACACCAGCCCCAGCAGCCAGAAGCGGGCACGCCCGATGAATCCGCTGCCGGCATAAATGGGCGCGCAGCCGGTGGCGTACGGCGAAATCACGCCCATCAGCCCCAGGCCGTAGATGCACAGCAGGGCCAGCGGCGCACCCGGCAGGCCCGGGATCTCCTGGCCGATGGCCAGCACCACCGGCAGCACCGCCACCGCGTGCGCGGTGATGCTGGCGAACAGGTAGTGCGACCAGAAGAACAGGCCGACCAGGGCGAACATCACGACCATCGGATCGGTGCCCGCCAGCGGCGCGACGGCGATCCGGGCGAACCAGGCGATGAATCCGATCCGGTTCAGGCCATCGGCCAGCGTCAGCACCATCGTGAAGTACAGCAGCATGCTCCAGGCTTCACGCTCGGCCAGCACGCTATCCCAGGTCACCACACGCAGCACCAGCATCAGCGAGATCACGATCAGCACGACCGTGGTCGGGTGCATGAAGTTGCTGCCCAGCCCGGGGATCGACACGCGGGGATTGCTGCCGGTCACCCACAGCACGATGGCCAGCCCGACCAGGGCGAGCATCGTCCACTCGCGGCGCGACACCGGTCCCATGCGGCGCAGTTCGGCGCTGGCCCAGGCCACCGTCTCGGGGCTCTCGCGCACCTGCGGCGGATAGATCCAGTAGGTCACCAGGGGCACGAGCAGCAGCAGCAGGATGCCGGCCGGCGCGAACCCGGCCAGGAAGCGCCACCAGCCGATCTCCAGGCCGGTCACCCGGCCCGCCAGCGCCAGCGCGGCCGCATTGGGCACCAGGGCGGTGATGAACATCGAACTGGTGACCGCCGTGCTGGCGAACGCGGTCCACATCAGATAGGCGCCGATGCGCCGGGCCGTGGGCCCGGGCAGCGATCCGTAGAGCGGCGGAATTTCGCGCACCACCGGATAGATGGCGCCGCCGCTGCGCGCGGTGTTCGAGGGCATGCCGGGCGCCAGCGCCAGGTCGGCGAGCGCGATCGCATAACCCAGACCGAGCGTGCGCCGACCCAGCCGGCGCACGAGCGACAGCGCGATCCGCCGGCCCAGGCCGCTGCTGCGGTAACCCAGCGCGAACAGGAACGCGCCGAAAGTGAGCCACACCGCCGGATCGGCGAAACCGCTCAGCGCCCAGCGGACCGATGCGGTGGCATCGGCCTCGACGTAGCCCATCGCGGCGATGAAACTCACCGCGATCAGCGCGATGGCGCCTCCCGGCAGGGGCGTGACCACCATCGCCACGATGGCCGCCGCGAACACGGCGAAGTACTGCCACTGGTGGGGTTGCAGCCCGCCTGGAACCGGCACAGCCAGCAGACCGAGCCAGACCGCCACCGGCCAGGCGAGCTTCCACGGGTTGCTGCCGGGCATGGCTCCTCCTTCGAGAGGGTCGGCGCTGTCATCGGATGACTGCGGGTGTAGCACGAGACCGGGAAAGCGCGCACGACTGCCGGTCCGCAACACCCGCATGCAGCGCACCGCAGTTGATCACCGTCAATGGCGGGTGCCTGACCGCGCACTAGACTGGCCATGAAGGAGATGCTCATGGACCGACCGGCCATCATCCGCAAGACCGAGCAGGATCTTCGAGTCGCACCCCACCTGGCGGACTACGAAGGGGTTCGCCGCGGCTATTCCTGGGCGGGCGCCGGCCAGGCCCTGGCCGGCCTGCCGGGCGGGGCGCTGAACATCGCCCACGAGGCCGTCGACCGGCATGCCCTGGGTCCGCTGCGGGACCGCGTGGCCCTGCGTTTCGTGGCGAACGAGGCGCCCGCCATCGAGATCAGCTTCGCCGAACTCGCGCGTCTGACCAGCCGCTTCGCCAACGTCCTGCGCCAGCTCGGCGTGCAAAAGGGAGAACGCCTGTTCGTGCTGGCCGGGCGGATCCCCGAACTGTATGTGGCGGTGCTGGGCAGCCTGAAGTGCGGTGTGGTGGTGACTCCGCTGTTCTCGGCGTTCGGCCCCGAGCCGATCGCCACCCGCATCAACCTGGGCGAAGCAAGCGTCCTGGTCACCACCGATACGCTGTATCGCCGCAAGGTGAAGGCCTGGCGGGAGCGCATGCCAAGCCTGCGCCATGTGCTGCTGGTCTCAGACGACGGCACGCCCACCCGAGAGCCCGACACGGTGGACCTGGCCGGGCTGATGGCGAGCGCATCCGACGACTTCGCCACCACGCCGACATCGCCCGACGACGTGTCGCTGCTGCACTTCACCAGCGGCACCACCGGCACCCCGAAGGGTGCGATCCACGTCCACGGGGCGGTGATCACGCACCACGCCACCGGACGTTTCGCGCTCGATCTGCACGAGGACGACCGCTACTGGTGCACCGCCGATCCCGGATGGGTGACCGGCACCTCGTACGGCATCATCGCGCCTCTGCTGCACGGCGTGACCTCGCTGGTCGATCGCGAGGAGTTCGATGCGCAGCGCTGGTACACGCTGCTCGAGCAGGAGCGCATCAGCGTCTGGTACACCGCGCCCACCGCCATCCGGATGCTGATGAAGGCCGGTGCCGAGCTGGCGCGCGGCCACACCTACCCCGCGCTGCGCTTCATCGCCAGCGTCGGCGAGCCCCTGAATCCGGAGGCCGTCTGGTGGGGCAAGGACGTGCTCGGCCTGCCGATCCACGACAACTGGTGGCAGACCGAGACCGGCGGCATCATGATCGCCAACACGCCGGCCTTCGACATCAAGCCGGGCTCGATGGGGCGGCCGCTGCCGGGCATCGACGCGGCCATCGTCGAGCACCTCGAGGCCGAGGGCGAAGCGCCGCGGGTGCGCGAGATCGCCGCGCCGGGCGTCGATGGCGAACTGGCGCTGCGCGCGGGCTGGCCGTCGATGTTCCGCGGCTACCTGAACAACGAGGCACGCTATCGCAAGTGCTTCGCGGGCGAGTGGTACCTGACCGGCGATCTGGCGCGGCGCGACGAAGACGGCTACTACTGGTTCGTCGGCCGCGCCGACGATGTGATCAAGTCGGCCGGCCACCTGATCGGTCCGTTCGAGGTCGAGAGCGTGCTGATGGAGCATCCGGCGGTGGCCGAAGCCGGCGTGATCGGCAAGCCCGATCCGATCGTGGGCGAGGTGGTCAAGGCCTTCGTCAGCCTCAAGGGCGGCCACGCGGCCGACGAGGCGCTTCGGCTGGACATCATGGCGCATGCCCGCAAACGCCTCGGCGCGGCCGTGGCGCCCAAGGAGATCGCGTTCCTGCCGATGCTGCCGCGCACCCGCAGCGGCAAGATCATGCGACGACTCCTCAAGGCCCGGGAACTCGGCCTGCCCGAGGGCGACACCTCGACGATGGAGGGCGGCGCATGAGCGAAAACGCCGATCGGCCGGGCGCCGCGCATCCCGCGGGCGCACCGTCCCCGTCCGGATCGGGGTCCGTGCCCGCCGCGCCCACCGGGCCCGTCCGCTGGGACAAGTCGTTCGCCATCAAGGTGCTGGCCGACATGGTGCGGATCCGGCGCATGGAGGAGCGCTGCGCCGAGCTGTACGGCAAGCAGAAGATCCGCGGGTTCCTGCATCTGTACATCGGCGAGGAGGCGGTTGCCGCAGGGTCGCTGAACGCGCTGCGCGCCGACGACAACCTGGTTGCCACCTACCGCGAGCATGGCCACGCGCTGGTGCGCGGGCTGTCGATGAACGCGATCATGGCCGAGATGTACGGCAAGCAGGAAGGCTGCGCGCGCGGGCGGGGCGGCTCGATGCACCTGTTCGACCGCGCCACCCGGCTGTACGGCGGCAATGCGATCGTCGGTGGCGGCCTGCCGCTGGCCACCGGCCTCGCGCTGGCCGACAAGATGCAGGGCCGGCGCGCGCTGACCGCCTGCTTCTTCGGCGACGGTGCGGTGGCCGAGGGCGCTTTCCACGAATCGCTGAACCTGGCCGCGCTGTGGAAGCTGCCGGTGCTCTTTTGCTGCGAGAACAACCTGTATGCGATGGGCACCGCGATCGAGCGCTACGAATCCCAGACCGATCTGTGCGTGAAGGCGTCCTCCTACGGCCTGCCCGCGACCCGCATCGACGGCATGGATGTGGTGGCGGTGCGCGAGGCCACCCAGGCCGCGGCCGAGTTCGTGCGCGATGGCGGCGGACCGATGTTCCTGGAGTTTCGGACCTATCGGTTTCGCGCCCATTCGATGTACGACGCCGAGCTCTATCGGACCAAGTCGGAGGTCCAGGCGTGGAAGACCCGCGGCCCGATCCACAGCTTCACCGCCCGGCTGAAGGCGCAGGGCACGCTGAGCGAGGACGAATTCCTCGCGATCGACGCCGCCGCGCAAGCCGAGGTGGATCAGGCGGTGGCCTTCGCCGAAGCCGGCACCTGGGAGCCGGTGGAGGACCTGGCCCGCGATCTGCTCACACCGGCGCCGGCCGGCCCGCCTGGAGCCCTGTCATGATCCGCAAGATCACCTACCGCGAGGCCGTGCGCGAGGCGCTGCAGCAGGCGCTGCGCCAGGATCCGCGGGTGTTCCTGATGGGCGAGGACGTCGGCGCCTATGGCGGAACCTATGCGGTCTCCAAGGGCTTGCTCGACGAATTCGGCCCCGAGCGGATCCGCGACACGCCGCTGTCGGAGCTCGGCTTCGTGGGCGCCGGCATCGGCGCTGCGCTGGGCGGCATGCGCCCGATCGTCGAGGTGATGACGGTCAACTTCAGCCTGCTGGCGCTCGATGCCATCGTCAACACCGCCGCGCTGTACCGGCACATGTCCGGCGGGCAGTTTTCGGTGCCGGTGGTGATCCGCATGGCCACCGGCGCCGGCCGCCAGGTCGCCGCGCAGCACTCCCACAGCTTCGAGGGCTGGTATGCGCACATCCCGGGCATCCGCATCGTCGCGCCGGCCACCGTGCAGGATGCCCGCGGCATGCTCGCCGCCTGCCTGGCCGATCCCGACCCGGTGCTGTTCTTCGAGCACGCGCAGCTCTACAACCTCGAGGGCGAAGTCGACGACGACGCCGTGGTCGACATCACCCGGGCCTGCGTGCGCCGCCCCGGCTCGGATGTCAGCCTGATCACCTATGGCGGCTCGCTGCCCAAGGCGATGGCGGCCGCCGACACGCTGGCGGGGCTGGGGATTTCGGCCGAAGTGATCGACCTGCGCGTGCTGCGCCCGCTGGACGACGCCACGCTGCTGGCCTCGGTGCGCAAGTGCCGGCGCGCGGTGATCGTCGACGAGGGCTGGCGATCGGGCAGCCTGGCGGCCGAGATCATGGCGCGCCTGGTCGAACAGGCGTTCTACGAGCTGGACGCGCCGCTGGCGCGGGTGTGCAGCGAGGAGGTGCCCGTTCCATACTCGAAGCACCTCGAGGAAGCCGCGTTGCCGCAACCCGGCAAGATCGTCGCCGCAGCCCGCGCGCTGTTCGGCAAGGCGGGCTGACGATGTCCGCAGTGCAATCGAGACCCGCGCCATGATGCGATTCGAGCTGCCCTCGCTGGGTGCCGACATGGACGACGGCACGCTGCTCGAATGGCTGGTCAAGCCGGGCGACTCGGTTCACCGGGGCCAGGTGGTGGCGATCGTCGACACCTCGAAAGCCGCAGTCGATGTCGAGATCTGGCAGGAGGGGGTCGTCGACGAACTGCGGGTCATGCCGGGCGAAAAAGTGCCGGTCGGCGCCGTGCTGGCCACGCTGCGCGAGCCGGGGGGCAAGGGCGGGGCAGGTGCCCGCCGGACCGCCGGCCGCAACCGTTGCATCGATTCCTGCCGCCGAATCGACCACGGCCGCTCCTGCCGCTCCTGCCGCTCCTGCCGCTCCTGCCGCTCCTGCCGCTCCCGCCGCGCCGCGCCCCGACGCCGCAGCGGCATCGGCCATCGCGATCGCCCGGCACCCGGTGTCGCCGGCGGCACGCCAGCGGGCGCGCGCACTCGACATCGATCCGGAGCGAATCGCGGGCACCGGGCCGCACGGTTCAGTCACGGTTGCCGATGTCGAGGCCGCGGCGCGGCAGCCCTCAGCCGCGGGACCGCAGACCACGCCCGTGCCAAGCTCGCCACCCGCGGCGCCCGGTGCCGCGGCCCCGACGGCAGCCCCGGCAGCCGCGCCGGCGGCGGACGCTCCAACGTCCGCGGCGTCCCCTGGCACGCCGCCAGCCGCCGCCCTGGCCCGCGAACGCCAGAAGGCGATGCGCAAGGCGATCGCAGCCGCGATGGCCCGCTCCAAGCGCGAGATCCCGCACTATTACCTGGCCGAAACCATCCCGATGGGCGTCGCGCTGGCCTGGCTGCAGGGTGTCAACGCCGGCCGGCCGATCACCGAGCGCATCCTGCCCGCGGTGCTGCTGCTCAAGGCGGTGGCCGTGAGCCTGCGCCGCACGCCGGAATTGAACGGCCTGTACCGCGACGGCGAGTTCGCCGCCAGCGCCGCCGTGCATGCCGGCGTGGCCATCTCGCTGCGCGGCGGCGGACTGGTGGCGCCCGCCCTGCACGACGTCGGCGGCAAGCCGCTGGGACAGCTGATGACCGAGCTGTCCGACCTGGTCCGCCGGGCCCGCGCCGGTTCGCTGCGCAGCTCCGAGATGTCCGACCCGACGATCACCGTGACCAACCTCGGCGACCAGGGGGTGGGCAGCGTGTTCGGGGTGATCTATCCGCCGCAGGTGGCGCTGGTCGGATTCGGGCGGATCGCCGAAACGGCCTGGGCCCAGGACGGCTGGCTGCGGGCCATGCCGGTGGTCACCGCATCGCTGGCTGCCGACCACCGGGTCTCCGACGGTCATCGAGGTGCGCTGTTCCTGGCGGAACTGCGCGATCGGCTGCAAGAGCCGCAGACCCTGGCAGAAAGCCCCCCATGAGCCTCGATCGAGCAAGTCTGAAGTCCGCCGCACTGGCCCAGCTGTGTGCGATCGCGCCCGAGGTCGATCCGCAGGAGATCGTCCCGGCGCGTTCGCTGCGCAGCCAGGTCGATCTCGATTCGATGGACTGGCTGCACTTCCTGGTCGGCCTGCACGAGCGCCTGGGGGTGGAAATCCCCGAATCGGACTACGCCCGGCTGGTGACCCTGGACAACCTGTTGGACTACCTGCAGGCAAAACTCGCCTGAGACTCGGTATCCTTGCGCACTGTGAGCCGCAACCGGCGGCCGGTCCACCAGGCAGGCAATCCAATTGAACAGTGAACAGGTCGACGTCCTGATCGTCGGCGCCGGCATTTCGGGCATCGGCGCCGGTTATCACCTGCAGGCGCGCTGCCCGGAGCGCAGCTACCTGATCCTGGAAGGCCGCGATGCGATCGGCGGCACCTGGGACCTGTTCCGCTACCCCGGCATCCGGTCCGACTCCGACATGTACACCCTGGGCTACTCGTTCCGGCCCTGGACCGAGGACCGGTCGATCGCCGACGGCGCCTCGATCCTCAAGTACCTGGCCGATACCGCACGCGAGTACGGCATCGACCGCCACATCCGGTTCGGCCATCGGGTAGTCCGCGCCGAATGGTCGAGCGCCGAGGCGACCTGGACCGTCGAGGTCGAGCAGGGCCCGCAGCGCGAGGCGCGCCGCTTCACCTGCAATTTCCTGTACATGTGCGGCGGCTACTACAACTACGCCAAGGGCCACGACCCGGATTTTCCGGGCCGCGAGCGCTTTGCCGGACGCATCGTCCATCCGCAGCACTGGACCGACGACATCGCCTACGCCGGCAAGCGGGTGGTGGTGATCGGCAGCGGCGCCACCGCGGTCACGCTGGTGCCCGAATTGGCCCGCGACGCCGCGCACGTCACGATGCTGCAGCGCTCGCCCACCTACATGGTGTCGCGTCCCTCGGTCGATGCGCTGGCCAACCGGCTGCGCCGCTGGCTGCCCACACGACTGGCCTATGCGCTCACCCGCTGGAAGAACGTGCTGTTCGGCATGTACTTCTTCAACCTGTGCCGCAGCAAGCCCGAGCTCACCCGCCAGGGGCTGATCAAGCTGGTGCGCGAACAGCTCGGTCCCGACTACGATGTCGCCACCCATTTCACGCCGCGCTACAACCCCTGGGAGCAGCGCCTGTGCCTGGTGCCCGACGGGGACTTCTTCAAGGCGATCCGCTCGGGCCGGGCGTCGGTGGTCACCGACCGGATCGACACCTTCACCGAACACGGCATCCGGCTGGCCAGCGGCGAGGAGCTGCCCGCCGACCTGATCGTCACCGCCACCGGCCTGGAGCTGCAACTGCTCAGCGGGATCGAATTCGTGGTCGACGGCCGGCTGGCCGAGCTGCCGCGCAGCCTGAACTACAAAGGCATGATGTACAGCGACGTGCCCAACCTGGCCGCCTCCTTCGGCTACACCAATGCCTCCTGGACCCTGAAGGCCGACCTCACCAGCGAGTACGTCTGCCGGCTGCTCGACCACATGCGGCGGACCGGCACACGGCGCTGCGTACCCGTGCTGAACGACCCGACGGTCACCGCCGAACCCTGGGTCGACTTCTCTTCGGGGTATTTCCAGCGCGCACAGGGCCAGTTTCCCAGCCCCGGCTCCAAGGCCCCCTGGAAGCTCCACCAGAATTACGCGCGCGACATCCTCACCCTGCGCCTGGGTGCCCTGGAAGACGGGGTGATGCAGTTCAGCGCGCCACGCGAGCACGCTAACGCGCCCCGACATGCCCCCGCCTGAGCACGCCATGCCGCTGCCGCATGCCGCCGCGCCCGGCACCGCCCTGGACGTCCTGCAGCGCACCTTCGGGCATCCGGCCTTTCGCGGCCCTCAGGCCGGCATCGTCGAGCACATCGCCGGCGGGGGCGACTGCCTGGTGCTGATGCCCACCGGCGGGGGCAAGTCGCTGTGCTACCAGGTGCCCGCGCTGCTGCGCGCCGGCACCGGAATCGTCGTCTCGCCCCTGATCGCGCTGATGCAGGACCAGGTGGCCGCCCTGCGCCAGAACGGCGTGCGGGCGGCCTTCCTGAATTCGTCGCTGGACGCGCGCGAGGCGCGTGCGGTCGAGCGTTCGCTGCTGGCCGGCGAACTCGACCTGCTGTACGTGGCGCCCGAGCGCCTGATGACCGATGGCTTCCAGGGGCTGCTGGCGCGGCTCGCGGGCCGGCGCGACGAAGCGCCCGAGGGCGGCTGGGGCGATGACGACGACTCGGGCAGCCAGCGCAGCCGAAGCGATGACGGGGCGGGCACCGACGGCTCGCCCTCGGCCGTCCGCAGCCCCGCCGGCATCGCGCTGTTCGCCATCGACGAAGCGCATTGCGTCTCGCAATGGGGCCACGACTTCCGGCCCGAGTACCTGCAGCTGTCGATCCTGCACGAGCGCTTTCCCGGCGTGCCGCGGGTGGCGCTCACCGCGACCGCCGACCCCCAGACCCGGGTCGAGATCCTCGAACGGCTGGGCCTGGCCGATGCCCGCGTGTTCATCTCCAGCTTCGACCGCCCGAACATCCGCTATGCGATCGTCGACAAGGAAGAACCGCGCAGCCAGCTGCTGCGCTTCATCGGCGAAGAACACGAAGGCGACTGCGGCATCGTCTACTGCCTGTCGCGCCGCAAGGTCGAGGAGACCGCGATCTGGCTGAGCGAACGCGGCGTGAACGCCCTGCCCTATCACGCGGGCATGGACCAGGCCGCGCGGGCCGCCAACCAGTCGCGTTTCCAGCGCGAGGACGGCATCGTGGTGGTGGCCACCATCGCCTTCGGCATGGGCATCGACAAGCCCGACGTGCGCTTCGTCGCGCACCTCGATCTGCCCAAGAGCATCGAGGGCTACTACCAGGAAACCGGCCGTGCCGGGCGCGACGGCGGCCCGGCCGATGCCTGGATGAGCTACGGCCTGGCCGACGTGGTTCAGCAGCGGCGCATGATCGACGAATCCGACGCTGACGAGACCTACAAGCGGGTCAGCAGCGCCAAGCTCGACGCCCTGCTGGGCCTGTGCGAAACCGCAGCCTGCCGGCGGGTGCGGCTGCTGGCGTATTTCGGCGAAGACAGCCAGCCCTGCGGCAACTGCGACAACTGCCTGACGCCACCGCGCACCTGGGATGCCACCGAGGCCGTGCGAAAGGCGCTGTCCTGCGTGTACCGCACCGGCCAGCGCTTCGGCGTCGTCCATCTGATCGACGTGCTGCGGGGCAAGTCGACCGAGCGCACCCAGCGCTGGCAGCACGAGGCGCTCAGTGTGTTCGGCATCGGCGGCGATCTGGAAGAGCCCGCCTGGCGCGGCGTGTTCCGCCAGATGGTGGCGCTGGGCCTGCTGCGCGTGGACCACGAGTCGCACGGCGCGCTCAGGCTCACTGACGCTTCCCGACCGGTGCTGCGCGGCGAGCAGTCGGTGTCGATGCGCGAGACGGTCCGACAGTCCGGTGGCGGCAAGGGGGCGCGCAGGCGCGCGAGCGGATCGGGATCGGCTGCCTCGTCGGCCGGCGTGGGCGATTCGCCTGCCGCGCAGGCGCTGCTCGAGCGCCTGAAAGCCTGGCGGCGCGAGGAAGCCCGCACCCAGTCGGTACCGGCCTACGTGATCCTGCACGATGCCACCCTGGTCGAAATCGCCCGCACCCGGCCGCGGGATGCCGACGCGCTGGGCGAGGTGCCCGGCATCGGCGCGCGCAAGCTCGAGCGCTACGCCCAGCCGCTGCTCGAGATCGTCAGCGACGCGCTGACCGACGCCGGCTGATCCGCACCGCCACGGGTCAGCCCGTCACGAACACATACCCCACGTTGCGCACGGTCTTGATGACTTCCGGACGATCGGGATTGCGTTCGATCTTGCGGCGCAGCCGCATGATGCGCAGGTCGATCGACCGGTCGAACACATCCCAGCCCCGGTTGTGGGCCTGCTCCATGATCTGGTCGCGCGACAGGGGCCGGTTGGGGTTGCGCGCCAGCAGCGCGAGCAGATCGAACTCGGCGGCCGTGATCTCGATCTCGGTGTCGTCCGCGGCCAGCAGACGGCGCTGGTCCAGGTCCAGGCGGCAGGCGCCGAAACGCACCCGCTGGCCATCGGCACCCGAAGCAGCCTGTGCCATTGCCGTGCCCGCCATGCCCGAGGAAGGCGCCTCGACGCTCGTGCGGCGCAGCACCGCGCGCACACGGGCGAGCAGTTCGCGCATTTCGAAGGGCTTGGGCACGTAGTCGTCGGCGCCCAGTTCCAGCCCCACGATGCGATCGACCGCCTCGCCGGCGGTGGTCAGCATCACCAGGCCCACGCGCGGATGGCTCTCGCGCAGCCATCGGGCCAGCGACAGACCGTTCTCGCCGGGCATGTTGACGTCCAGGATGGCCAGGTCGGGCGCGGCCTGCGCGACCAGGGCTCGCGCACTGGCCGCTTCGGGCGCCGTCCTGACCTCGAAACCATGTCGGCCGAAGTACTCGCCCAGCAGCGTGCGCAGTTCGGGCTCATCGTCGACGACCAGGACCACAGGCCTGGCGGCGGGTACGCCTGACACCATCGGCTGAGCTCCTGAACGGTGGGAATCGGAACCCTCATCATATCGGGCCGGCTGCACCCCGGGCAGCGACTCCGGGTCGCCGATGCCGTTCACGGCTGGGCCAGCCCGTCGATGCGATCGAGTCGAACGATGATCTTGCCGTACTGCTGGCTGCGCATTTCCACCCATTGCCCCGGTTCGATGCGCAGCACGCCACCACCGATCTGCTGGCCCTGCACATAGAGCGTGACGCCCTTCTTGTCGGCCTGTGCGGCCGCAAGCGCCTGTTCGATGCCCTTCTGGGGATCGGCGGCCAGGGCCGGAGTCGGTGCGATGGCGGCAGCCACGAGGGCGACGGCGCTCAGGGCGCGAAGGGTGCTGAAGAGAGACATGTCTGGAGCTCCGGATCGTGGACAGGGCGGTCGCCGCACCCGGCAGTGCGGGGGGCGAGTCGATACGGAGCAGTATCGCCAGGGCCGGTTTCATCGCCGCTTCGCGCGAACCGGCGGTTTGTTTCGATTGTTTCCGCCGCGCAGGCGCCTTTATTCGAGCAATCGGGCGATCTGCGCCAAACCCACGCGGTCGATGCCGGCGGCGCGCGCGAGCGCCATCGGATCGATCCGATGCTCGAAGGCCGACTCGCCGCACGCGGCATTGTTCTGCAGCCGCCACAGGTCGCAGGCCGCGTGCATTTCGTACATGATCGCGCCCTGGTCCCGGGCGATCGCCATCGCGAGATTGAGGGCTGCCTCACAGTGCGCCCGCGATTCCGGCCCCCCCGCCAACAGGTAGGTCCGGGCGCGCAGGCGCCACAGCTCCGCCGTGTAGTAGTTCGCCCCGGTTCTCTCGGCCAGGGCCAGCGACTGTACGAAAAGTGCTTGCGCCTTGCCATACTGCCCCAGAACCAGATAGCCCTCGGCCAGCATGCTCAGGTGCATCAGCCTGACAGCCTGCGCCTGAGTGCGCTCGAACTGCGACATCGCGCGCTCGAGCTCGCCGATGCCGCGCTCGGGCTGCCCCTGGTGGATCTGCATCCAGCCGCGGTAGGCCCTGCCGAGCCATTCCCACATCTCCTGCCCGTGGGTCTGCCCATGCCGGATCAGGCGCTCGCTCATGATGTCCATCGTCTCGAAGTCCCGACGACGAAACGCCGATGTGCAGATCACCAGTCCGAGCACGCTGCCCACCGTATTGGCATGGGTAATTCCGGCCGCATACAAGAGAAGGTCCCGCTCGACCGCCAGCGCCTTCTCCACCTCGCCGGCGTGCCACAGCATGATCGCCAGACTGCGCATGGCTTCCACGCCCGGATCTTCGATCAGCCGGGTATGCTGGCGCGCCTCGGCCTCGACCGAGGCGAGCGCCATCGCGCGTTCGCAGTAGGGGCGCGCCCGCCTGTACTGGCCCATCATGCTGTAGGTCGAGGCCACCATGCGGCTGGCGCTCATCAGCGAGAGCGGATCGCCTGCCTGCTCGGCGATCGCCAGAAATTCAAAGGCGATCTCGAGGCACTGGGCCGTCTCGGCGCGATTCGAATAAAAAACGTAGAGCCCGTTGAAGATCGAGCTCACGCCCTCGTTCGCGCCCACCTGGTGGACGAGCGCCCGCGCCCGTTCGAAGGCAGCGATCGTCAGCGTGTCCGCATAGCCCCGGGCCGTGCTGAGCGCCAGGCCATGCAAGGTCTGCAATGACAATTCAAGCCGATCCCGGGGCTCGCCATCGGCCAGCGACTGCAACAGCGCCAGCGCGTGACGCAGATGGGCCGCCGCCTCGACCTCGGCCGAGCGCGACAGCGCCAGCTGCCCGGCCTGCCGATACGCCAGTACGGCCCGGTCATCGAGACCTGCTTCGGCCAGGTGGCGGGCCAGCACCTCCGGCTGGCTGGCCACGGTCTCGGGAAACCGGGATTCCAGCGCCGTCGCGATGAGCGCATGGAGCGGCTGCCGTCTGGCCCGCAGCAAGGTGGAGTAGGTGACCTCCTGCACCAGCGCGTGCTTGAACGTGAATGTCCTTGCGCCCCGTGGCACGTGTTCGATCAGCAGACCGGAGGCGACCAGCTGGGCCAGCGCATCGTCGAGCTGCGCCGCCGGCCAGCGGGCAACCTCCGACAGCAGGGCATACCCGAATTCGCGCCCGATCGCCGCGCCGATCTGCGCGATCGATTTCACCGGCGCCAGCCGGTCCAGCCTGGCCAGCAGCGACGCGTTCAGGCTCATGGGAACCGCCATCGCCGACAGGGGTCGGCGCAACTCGAACCCCTCGGCGGCTTCGCGCAGGATGCCGCTTTCCAGCACCGCACTGGTCAGCTCCTCCAGATACAGCGGCACACCGTCGGTCCGCGCCAGGATGTCCTCCAGCAGTTCTGACGGCAACGCCCGGCCGCCCGCCACCCGTGCGACGATCTGGGCGCCGGCCTGGCGGTCCAGCCGCTGCAGCGTCATGCGGCACAGATTGGCCGAATCGGGCCAGGGCGGCTCGAATTCCGGGCGATGGGTGATCACGATCAGGATGGGCTGCGTCGCGACCTGCCTGACCAGCCCGTCGAGCAGCTCCAGGGAGGTCGCGTCGGCCCAGTGCGCATCCTCGAAGACGATCAGCCGCGGCTCGCTCGAGGCCGAGCGCCTGAGCTGCGCATACAGGAGCTCGAACAGCCGGCTCTTCTTCTGCTGAGGGCTGCCCAGGAAGGGCTTGGCCCGGTCGCCGGCCTCCCACGACATCAGTTCGCACAACAGTCCGAGGTCTTGCGGCGCGCCGGGCCCCTTCAGATCGAACAGCTCGACCAGCCGGTCGATCCTCGCCGGCGTTTCGTCCCCGGGCGGGTTCGCACAGGCCCGGGTCAGCTGCGCCGCCACCGGATGCAGCGGGCTCTCGGTGTGATACGGCGAGCAGAACTGGCGCAATGTCCGGTGGGGATCGATCGCCAGTTCATGTTCGAGCGCGGCCACGATCCGCGACTTGCCCACGCCGGGATCGGCGCAGATCAGAACCACCTGACCGCTCCCCGCGCAGGCCTTGCGCCAGTGATCGCGCAACGATTCGATTTCGGCATCGCGCCCGACCAGAGCCGCCAGAGCGCTCGCGTGACGCGCCTCGAATCGGCTCGCGGCGCTGCTGGCGCCCAGCACCTGGGCGACGGCGACCGGCTCACCGAATCCCTTGAAACGATGGCTGCCCAGTTCGCGATACTCGAAGGCGCCGGCGGTGAGCCGCCGGGTCGAGGGCGCCACCAGCACGGCACCGGTTTCGCCCAGCGCCTGAAGCCGCGCCGCCAGATTCGGGGTTTCGCCGATCGCCGCACTGGTGTGGACCGACCCCGTCGCGCCGACCTCGCCCACCACCACATCCCCGGTCGCGATCCCGACTCGCACCCCGAGCCGCAGCCCGGCGCCCAGTTCCTGATCGGTGAGGTCCGTGATGAGCGCCAGCCCGGCATGCACGGCGCGCTCGGCGTCGTCTTCGTGGGCCGCCGGGTAGCCGAAGTAGGCCATCACCCCGTCGTCCATGAACTGCGCGGCAAATCCACCAAATCGCTGGATGACCGATGCGGCGCGCTGATGATAGCGGCCGACCACCTGCCGAAGGTCCTCGAGGTCCATTCGTGCCGCCAGCGCGGGCAGGCCGACCAGATCGCAGAAGAGCACGGTCAGCAGCCGGCGCTCCGGCTCGTGCCGGGAGGACTCGCTCACGAGCACCCGGATCGCGTTCAGGATGCGCTTGCGATTGCCCATCGACGCGACCCCCAGCTCGCGCAGATCGGCATCGGTCAATGTCGGCAAGATGGACAGGTCGATGTCCTGCGCCTCGAAATTCGGCGCGTAATGCGCGAGGTCGAGCGCCGCCAGCCATCGGTGCACCCCGTCCATTGCGTGTCCCATTGCAGCGTGTGTCAAAGCAGTTGCCCGTCGGCCCGCCGGATGTCGTTCTCGCCGACCGCGGCCTGCAGGCGGTTCAGATCGCTCAGCGCGCGGCGCTCGAACATGATCGAACCCTGAACGCGGGCGATGTCGATCGCCACGCGCAGGTCGTGCTCGCACCGGGACCGGGCGTCGCTGGATCCGTTCGACCATGCCGCCTGCGCATGCAGGCGCCAGAGTTCGGCCGAGTGGCTGCGCTCGCCGGTCTGCTCGCCCAGCGCGATGGCCTGCTCGAGCGCGGCCAGCGCGTCCGCGGCCCGATTCTGCGCCAGATACCCCTCGGCCAGCATGCCGAGGTAGAGCGGCTTGTGGAAGCGGATCTGCATACGATCGAAGGCCGCGACGGCATGCTCGAGATCCTCGATGCCGGCCACCACACGGCCCCGCTCGACCTGGACGCGTCCGCAATACACCCGCCCCATCGCCTCCCACATCGGCGAGCGGTAGGAACGGGCATGCTCGATCAGCCGGGCGCACAAGCGCTCGAGCGACGCGAAGTCGCGCCGGCGGTAGGCCGACATGCATCCGATATACGCCAGCGCGAAACCCAGCGTGCTGCCGTGCCGGATGCGCTCGGCGCGCAGCAGCGCGTCGCGCTCCATCGCGATCGAACGCTCGACCTCGCCGGAATGCCACAGGATGACGGCCAGGTGGTACCGGGCCGTTATCCCCGGATCGTGGGTCAGGCGCCAGACCTGTTTCGCATCGGCCACATCCGGCACCAGTTCCAGTGCCCGTTCGCAATAGGGGCGACTGATCGCGATCTCTCCCATCAGCCGATGGATGACCGCCACCATGCGATAGGCCGTCGACCGGGCGATCGGGTCGCTCGAGCTTTCGGTCAGCGCCATGAATTCTTTGGCGACCGCGAGCGCTTTGGCAAACTCCGCACGGTTGGAATACAAATTGAACAGGCCATTGAAGACCGACCCGATGTCTTCCCGGCTTTCGAGCCGGTGCACCAGCGCACGCGCGCGCTCGAAAACCGAGACGGCGCTGTCGTCGCCATAGCCATTGGCCGCGCTCAGCGCGATCCCGAACGAGGTCAGAAGCGCCAGTTCCAGGTGGTCTCGGGTGTTATCCATCGGCAAGGTCGCCAGCAGGTCGAGACCGCGTCGCAGATGGGATGAGGCTTCCCGGTCGGCGGAACGCGACAGCGCCAGCCGACCGGCCCGCTGGTAGGCCAGGACGGCCCGCTCGCTGAGGCCTGCTTCGGCCAGATGCCGGGCCAGGATTTCCGGCTGATTGGCGACGACCTCCGGCACGAGGACCTGCATCGCATCGGCGATCTGCGCGTGCAGCGCGAGCCGGCGGCTGCGCAGCAGCGTCGAATACGCGACTTCCTGGACGAGAGCGTGCTTGAACGAGAAGGTGCGCCCCCCCTTTTCGGTGCGCTCGAGCACCAGCCCCGAGGCCACCAGCCGGGCCAGCGCATCGTCCAACTGCGCCCGGGGCAAGGCCGCGACCTCGGCCAGCAGCCGGTAGTCGAACTCCCGTCCGATCGCCGCGCCGGTCTGCGCGATGGCCTTCACCGGGGCGAGCCGGTCGAGCCGGGCCAGCAGCGACGCATTCAGGCTGCGCGGCACCGCGAGTGTCGAAAACGCGCCGGTCAGTTCGAAGCCGGCCGGCGTCTCCTTCAGGAGCCCGCTCTCGAGGATGGAACTGGTCAGTTCCTCGATGAACAGCGGCACGCCATCGGTTCGTGCCAGGATGTCTTCCAGCACGACCGGCGGCAGGACGCGGCCCTGCGTCACCCGCTGGACGATCAGCGTGCCCGCCCGCCGATCCAGGCGGTCCAGGGTCACCGCGCTCAGCGGTATCGCGTCATCCCAGGGAGGGACGAACTCCGGCCGGTGCGTGATCACGATCATGACGCGCAGACCGGCCACGCGCCCGAGCATCGTGCCGAGCAGTTCGAGCGACGTCGAATCGGCCCAGTGCGCGTCCTCGAAGATCATCAGG
The DNA here is from genome assembly GCA_016710525.1 of Burkholderiaceae bacterium. Lineage (GTDB taxonomy): Bacteria > Pseudomonadota > Gammaproteobacteria > Burkholderiales > Burkholderiaceae_E > Quisquiliibacterium. Next base: position 25,407 of record JADJVQ010000014.1, on the reverse strand, counting down.
ACCGGCCGGCTCGCCGCGGCCCGCTCCAGGTGGCCGGTCAGCATGTCGAACAGCCGGGCCTTCCTTTGCTGAGGGCCGCCCTCGAAGGGTTCGACCGACGGACTTTCGCCCAGCGAGAGTATTTCGCACAGCAGGCCGAGGTCCTGCGCGCAGCGGGTGGCGTCGACGCCCAGCAAGCCGGCCAGCACGGCGATGCGCGCGGCGGTATCGTCGGCCGGCGCCCCGGCGCATGCCCGCGCCAGGGGCTCGACGAACGGATGCAGGGGGCTCTCGGCATGGTACGGCGAGCAGAAGTACTGCAGCACCTGCATTCGCCGCCCGTCGAGTTCCTCGCGCAGAGCCGCCGCGATCCGCGATTTCCCGACCCCGGGGTCGGCGCAGACCCTGATCGCCTGCCCTTTGGCCCGGCAGGCCAGGCGCCAGCGTTCCCGCAGGAACGCCATTTCCTCCTCGCGCCCGACCAGAGGCGCCAGCGCTGCTCCGTTGCGCGCCTCGAAGCGGCTTGCCGCGCCGCTGACCCGCAGGACCTCGGAGACCAGCACAAGATCACCCGCGCCCGATAGCGCCCGCTGGCCCAGTTCCCGATACTCGAAGGTCCCCGTGACCAGCCGCCGCGTCGATCCTGCGATCAGCACGCTCCCGGGCGCGCCGATCGATTGGAGGCGCGCCGCGAGCAGCGGCGTCTCGCCGACCGCGGTATTGGCCAGTGCGCATCCTGGCGCACCGGTCCCGCCGACCACCACTTCGCCCGTGGCGATCCCGACCCGAACGGCGATTCGCGCCCCCGCGGCCATCTCGTCGGCCGACAGCTCGGCGACCAGCGCGAGGCCGGCGCGCACCGCACGTTCCGCATCGTCTTCGTGGGCGGCGGGATAACCGAAGAACGCCATCACCCCATCGCCCATGAACTGCGCGGGAAACCCGCCAAAGCGCTGAATCACCGAGGAGGCTAGCTGATGATACCGGCCCAACACCTGGCGCAGGTCTTCGGGATCCAGGCGCGTGGACAGCGCGGTCGAGTCGACCAGATCGCAGAAGATCACGGTCAGCTGCCTGCGCTCCGGCTGCGGCTCCGGCTCGGGTGCGGACTCGGACTCGGACGCTGTCGTCGGCGCCCTCGGCGCCGACGACAGGTCCGTCTCGGGCAGGCTCGGCGGCAGGCCCTGCGCGTGTGCCGGGCTCAGGAGATCGCCCTCGCGGACGGATTCGGCGATCGCCTTGAGCAGCCGCTTGCGATGCCCCATCGACGAAATGCCGAGCTCTCGAAGGTCGCCGTCGGTCAGCAGCGCCAGAACGGCCCCATCGATGTCCTGCGCCACGAAATGGGGCAGGTATTGCGCCAGATCGAGTGCGGCCAGCCATTGCTGCACCGAGCGCGCTGCCGAATCCATCGGGAGAATCCTTGAGAGAGAGAGGCTGAGTCACCGCCATGATCGCAGCCAGGACCCCCTTCCGACCAGACCCCGTGGCGCCGCCGAACACCATCGACCGATAAACACCCACGCCGACGCGCGCCTGTGAAGCCGTCAATAGTGAACTGCCGGCGCGGGCCAACCCTCATAGACTGGTCGGTCCTGTGACCGATCCGCACCGAAACCATCGGCGCCCCCTCGAATCGCGCTCGATCGCCGGGGGATGCATTGCATGAGCCGATCGAACTGCAGAACCATGATCCCCGCAGGTCGGACGTGTTCGAACGGGGCGGAGCGCGGATCGATTTTTGCGAAAGACTCCGGCGCGACACGGCCTTGCGGGCGCAGAATCGGACTCTGAAGGTCAGGGGGCTCGCGCGAGTCGGCGGCGACCGCGAGCTCTATACCGCCGCCAAGGAGCCCTTCATCCGGAACTCGATCCTGGCGCAATTGCCGGCAGACCCGCAGCCGCCAGGCTTCAGTCGCCCCGGCGATCCGGCCGGCATCGCTTGCCTGGACCTGCCATTCCGATCATGAACGATGATCCGTCCCCGCCCCGGACAGCGCCACAGGACGACCTGGCGCGCACCCCGGTCCTGTCTCAGGAGTTGCTGACAGAACTGATCAGGACCGCTCAGCGCAAGACCTTTCCGCGCAACACCATCGTTGTGCTCGAGGGAGACATCGCCGAGACCCTCTATGTGATCCTCGAGGGCTCGGTGCGGGTCTACGTGGCCGACGATGGCGGCAAGGAGGCCGAGCTCAATGTGATGGGCCCGGGCGAATATTTCGGTGAACTGATGCTGGGTTCGCAGCGGCGCACCGCATCGGTCAAGACGCTGACGCCGGCGCGGTTGTGCGTGGTGCAGCGCCCCGACTTCGAACGGGTGCTGGCCGACCGGCCCGACATCGCGTTTCACGTCATCCACACCCTGATCCATCGCATCCGCGTGCTCACGAACAGCGTGTCGAACCTCGCGCTGATGGACGTCTACGGCCGGGTGGCGCAGCTGTTCACCGAAACCTCCCGCGAACAGGATGGCCGGCGGATCGCACCCGCCATGAGCCAGCAGAAAATCGCGGATCGCGTCGGGGCCTCGCGCAGCATGATCAACCGGATCCTCAAGGACCTCACGACGGGCGGATACATCCGAGTCGGCAAGACCGAGATCGTCCTGCTCAAGGCGCTGCCCAAGCGCTGGTAGCCGGCCCGGCCTCTGTGTTCAATATTGAACAGTCTGCCGGTCAATTGCGACACGCCCTGGCCGCTTTGCCTGCGTAAGGTCGGACCCATGGTGATCCCGACCGACTGCGACGCGCGACCGCCTGCCGGAACCGACCCCGATCCGTCGGGTTCGACCTGTTCGGCCGTGCTCCCTCCTGCCACGCGCCCCCCCGCCGCGCGCCCTGCCGCGTCCACGGGAACGCTGCCCGCGCTGGCCGGGCTGCTGGACCACCTGGACCAGGGCGTGCTGCTGATCGACAGCACCTGCCGTGTCGTGCACGCGAACACGCCGGCGCAGTCAGCCCTCGACGCCCAGACGGTGCTTTGCCGGGACGGCGAGCGAATTCATCCTGTCAAAGTCACGGACCGCCTGATGTGGCGGCACACGATCCAAGACGCCTTGCGCGGCCAGGCACGCCTGTTCGACACGAATGTCCAGGGCACCCGCCACCTGGTTTCGATCGCCCCCTTCGACTGGCACGGAAACGAGCCCTATCAGCGGCATCTGGTGGTCCTCCTGGGACCGGCGCTGGCGCCCCACCCGGGGCGGCTCGACTCCTTCGCCGACCATTGCGACCTCACGCGCGCCGAAAGGCGGGTCTTCCTGACCCTGCTCGATGACCTGTCCCCCAAGGACATCGCGCTGCGCCTGGAAGTGGCCCCCGCCACGGTCCGGACCCACATCCGGCGAATCCTCCAGAAGTCGGGCTCGCCCTCGATGCGCAGTCTGCTGGCCCTGATCACCCGACTGCCGCCCAGCCGCCCCGGCATCTGAGGCCGGAGCGTGGCGACCGGGTGCGCGGCGCCGCGCTACACCACATACCCCATGTCCACCACCGCCCCATTCGTATCGTGGGCGACCCGGAGTTCTTCCGCGCCGTAGATGATGAAGTGGGCGATCGCGCCATTGCTGCGGCTGCCCAGGAACGCCGGCAGGTTGGCGTCGACATAGCCGGCCACATCGGGATTCTCGGCCAGATACCGGTTGCCGTCGAAGCGGTCGAACTTCGGACCGGCCGAGCGGCCCTCCCACACGCCGAACAGGTTGTAGTGCACGAAGAGCGTCGCATCGGGAAGCTGCAGCGCGGCCAGGTCGGGCCATCTGGCGGCGTAGTAGGCGGCATCGAACCAGCTGTTGGGCGCCAAGTGCTGCGCACCGCCGGTGTTCAGGTAGCTGTCCAGCGCATTGTCGAGGGTCAGGGTGGCGCCCAGGGCCTGGTTGGCGAGCAGGTAGTAAACCCCGTCGAACAGAAAGCCCTTGTCCTGGCCGTATTCGGGCGCGCGCACGCGCGCCAGGTTGACCAGCGGCAGGCTGACATCGCTGAACTGCAGCTGCTCCATGCCGCTGAGCTCGTCGGTGCCCTCTGCATCGGTCAGGTCATTGAGCACGAACAGGTTACGCACCTTGGCCACCGTGAAATCCGCTCGTGCACCGGAGTACATGGCCGTGTCGGTGCCGGCGCGGCCATCGAGCAGATCGTCGCCGGCATCGCCGCGCAGCACATTGCCGCTGTCGCTGCCCTTTAACCAGTCGTCGAACAGCGAGCCCCGGATGTTCTCGATGCTGACCAGGGTGTCGCTGCCCTCGCCGATGGACGTACCCTCGATCAGATCGACGAACACGCCGTTGGGCGCATTGAACAGCTCGGCCCAGTCGTCGCCGCCGGCCCCGTCGATGACATCGTTGCCAAGACCGCCGCGCAGGATGTTGGAGTTCGCGTCGCCGGTGAGCGTGTCGTCGAATGCCGAGCCGCGGATCGATTCGAAATTGAGCAGCAGGTCGATGCCGTCGGCGCCCGCCGAGATGCCGAGGGCGAGGTTGACCTGGACCGCACCGGTGGCGCCGCGATAGTCGGCATAGTCGTTGCCCGCACCACCGTCGAGGATGTCGTCGCCGCCATTGCCGCGCAGGAAATTCAGCCCTTCGTTGCCGACGAGCGTGTCGGCGAACGGCGAACCGAAAACCCCCTCGATGCTGATCAGGACATCGCTGCCATCGGGACCGGCCACCACGCCGGTGGCCAGGTTGACGCTGACACTCGCACTGGCATTCACGTAGCTGGTGAAGTCGGTGCCGGAGCCGCCATCGAAGGTGTCCTGGCCAAGCTTGCCCTCGAACACATCGTTGCCCGCGCCGCCGGTGAACACATTGATGCCGGCATCCCCGATCAGGCTGTCGTCGAAGCTCGTCCCGACCAGGTTTTCGATGTTGACGAGGGTATCGCTGCCGTCGCCGCCGGTGGCGGTGCCGGTGGCGAGACTGACGGTGACGCCGGCGCTCGCATTGACATAAGTGGCCGTGTCCAGGCCGGCCCCGCCATCGAGCGCATCGTTGCCGAGGCGCCCGTTCAGGGTGTTGGCCAGACCGTCGCCCGTCAGGGTGTCGTTGAAGCTGCTGCCGACGATCGCCTCGAACTCGGCGAACGTGTCGTTGCCGTCGCCGCCACTGGCCTTGCCGGTGGCCAGATTCACCACGACGGCTGCGCTGGAGCGGTAGTAGAGCGTATCGAATCCGGCGCCGCCGCTGAGCTTGTCGTCGCCCAGGTAGCCCGAAATTTCATCATCGCCGGCAGATCCGGTGATGGTGTCGCCGGCCAGCGAACCCGAGATCGCCTCGATGCCGACGAAGGTGTCGCGACTGCCGTCGGGCTGCGTCAGGAATCCGGCGCCCAGGTCGGCGGTGATGGGATTGGTGCTGTCGACATACAAGATCCAGTCTTTGCCGCCCGCGCCGTCGATGGTGTCGCTGCCGCCGCGCGGCCTGAAGAAATCCTGCGCATCGCTGCCCGTCAGCTGATCCGCAAAATCCGATCCGATCACGCCTTCGATGCTGATCAGGATGTCGGCACCATCAGGGCCCGAACTCGTCCTGGTGGCCAGGTTCACCGTCATCGCGGCCGTCGCCGCGCTGTAGTCGGCGTAGTCGGTCCCGGCACTTCCGTCCAGGGTGTCGTCGCCCGGTCCGCCGGCCAGCAGGTCGTCGCCGTCGAACCCCGTCAGCGTGTTCTTGGCGCCGTTGCCGATCAGGGTGTCGGCGAACCCGGACCCGAATATCGCCTCGAAGCCGGTCAGCACGTCGGCGCCCTGACCGCCGGTGCCGGTGCCGGCGGCCAGATTGACGATGACCGCCGCCGGCGAGGACGCGTAGCGCACGGTATCGAACCCGGCGCCGCCCTCCATGATGTCGTTGCCCAGTTCACCCTGCAGGGTGTTGTCCTGGGCGTCGCCCGTCAGGACATCGGCGAAGGGCGAGCCGATCAGTCCCTCGATGCTGATCAGCACGTCGGTGCCCGCCGCGCCGGTGACCACACCGCTCGCCATGTTGGCGGTGATCGAACCGGTCGCCTCGAAGTAGGTGGCGATGTCGTGCCCGGCGCCACCGTCGAGCGTGTCGTTGCCCTGCAGTCCGTTGAGAAAATTGTCGCCGGTGTCGCCCGTCAGCAGGTCGTTGAACGCCGATCCGTAAATGCCTTCGATGCTGCGAAAGGTATCCACGCCATCGGGCCCGCTGGAGGTGCGGGTGCCCAGATTGACCACCATCGCCCCCGTCGCGTTGGCATAGGAGGCCGAGTCCAGTCCCGAACCGCCGAACAGGATGTCCTCACCGGTGCCGCCCGACAGCAGGTCATTTCCCGAACCGCCGAACACGATGTCCTTGCCGCCCAGACCGAACAGCCGGTCGTTGCCGGCGAGACCCTGGATCGTGTCGTCCGATTCGGTTCCGTTCAGAGACTGAGCGCTGGAGTTGCCGACGATGAAAGCCATGAGCAGATTCCCGAAGAGAGTTTCGTATGAGTGATCATCTCGCCATTCGCCTGAAACCGGCTTGAGCTATCGCAATCCGCCTAACCGATCGCACCCGCCGACCCCACCTGCCCGCGCAGCACGTGCTTCTGGATCTTGCCGGTGCTGGTCTTGGGCACCACCGCGAACCGCACTTCCTTCGGGCACTTGAAGCGCGCCAGGTGCTGCTTGCAGTGCTCGATGATTTCCGCGGCCAGCGCCGCCGCGGCCTCGGGCGTGGCCGGCATGCGCTCGGCCTTCAGCTCCACGAAGGCCAGCGGCGTTTCGCCCCATTTTTCGTCGGGCTTGGCCACCACCGCGCAGGCCAGCACCGCCGGGTGCTTGTACAGCGCGTCTTCGACCTCGATCGAGCTGATGTTCTCGCCGCCCGAGATGATGATGTCCTTGGCGCGGTCCTTGAGCTTCACGTAGCCGTCCGGGTAGAGCACGCCCAGGTCGCCGGTGTGGAACCAGCCGTCGCGGAAGGCCTCGGTGGTGGCCGCGGGATTCTTCAGGTAGCCCTTCATCACGATGTTGCCGCGGAACATGACCTCGCCCATGGTCTGGCCGTCGCGCGGCACTTCCTGCATCGTTTCGGCGTCCATCACCGTCAGGCCCTGCTGCAGCTGGTAGCGCACGCCCTGGCGGGCGTTGTTCTCGACCCGATCGGCCAGCGACAGCTGCGCCCAGTCGTCGTGCTTGGCGCACACCGAGGCCGGCCCGTACACCTCGGTCAGGCCGTACACGTGCGTGACCTCCCAGCCCATGCGCTCCATGCCTTCGATCATCGAGGCCGGCGGCGCCGCGCCCGCGACCATGCACTTCACCGGCCAGTCGATGCCCTGCTGCAGGCCGGCCGGCGCGTTGATCAGCGTGCTGTGCACGATCGGCGCGCCGCAGTAGTGGGTGACCCTGTGCTCGCGGATCAGCTGGAAGATGGTGGCCGCCTCGACCTTGCGCAGGCACACCTGGGTGCCGGCCACCGCCGGATTGGTCCACGGGAAGCACCAGCCGTTGCAGTGGAACATCGGCAGCGTCCACAGGTACACCGGGTGGCGCGGCAGGTTCCAGGCCACCACGTTGGCGATCGCGTTCAGGTAGGCGCCGCGGTGGTGCACGACCACGCCCTTGGGGTTGCCGGTGGTGCCCGAGGTGTAGTTCAGGCCGATGGCGTCCCACTCGTCCTCCGGATACAGGCAGATGCCGTCCGGGTCGCCGGCCGCGATGAAGGCTTCGTAGTCGATCGCGCCGATCCGCTCGCCGGGGCCCTCGTATTCGCTGTCGTCGACGTCGATCACGAAGGGCAGCCGCTTGCCGGCGGCAGCCAGCTCGTCGAGCGCGGCGCGCGCGGTCGCCGAGAACTCGCGGTCGGTGATCAGCACCTTGGAGTCCGAATGCTGCAGGATGAACGCCACCATCGAGGCGTCCAGGCGGGTGTTGATGCTGTTCATCACCGCGCGCGTGAGCGGCACGGCGTAGTGGGCCTCGATCATCTCCGGGATGTTGGGCAGCATCACCGCCACCGTGTCGCCGTCGCCGATGTCCCGGGCGGCCAGCGCGCTGGCCAGCCGGCGCGCCCGTTGCCAGACTTCACGCCAGGTGCGCCGGATGCGGCCGTGGATGACGGCGCAGCGATCGGGGTAGACATCGGCGGCCCACTGCACCAGGCTGGTCGGGCTGAGCGGCACGTGGTTGGCCGGATTTCGGTCCAGGCCTTGACGGTAGGGATTGGGATTGGTCGGCATGATGTCTCCTCGGGGGGCAATATGGCTGTTCGGGCCTTTGGCGGGAGGATACCGCCAGCCGGGCGCGGCAGCGGCCTCAGTCGACACATCGCGCCGGACGGGCACAATGCGAAGAGGGATTCCATGACACAGCTCTACATCGCCAACAAGAACTACTCGTCGTGGTCGCTGCGGCCCTGGGTGCTGATGCGCATGCTCGACATTCCGTTCAAGGAGCGGCTGGTGCCCTTCGGGGGCGATGCCGACGCGTTTCGCGCGTTCTCGCCGACCGGCAAGGTGCCCTGCCTGGTGAGCGCCGGGGTGGCGGTCTGGGACTCGCTGGCCATCACCGAATACCTGGCCGAGCGCCACCCGGGGGTGTGGCCGCGCGAGGTGCTGGCGCGCACCTGGGCACGCTGCGCGACCGCCGAGATGCATTCCGGCTTTGGCGTGCTGCGCGAACGCTGCACCTTCAATTGCGGCATCCGGGTCGACCTGGGCCCGGTGCCGCCAGCGCTGCAGTCCGATCTCGATCGCCTGAACACGCTGTGGTGCGAAGGACTGAAGAAGTTTGGCGGGCCCTTTCTGGCCGGCAGCGACTTCTGCGCGGCCGACGCGTTCTTCGCGCCGGTGGCCTTTCGGATCCAGACCTACCGGCTGAACCTGAGCGAACCGGCGCTGGCCTACGCGGCCCGCCTGCGCGGGCTGGCGCCGATGCGCGAATGGGAAGCGGCCGCTTTGGCCGAGACCTGGCGCGACGAGCCCCACGAAGCGGAGGCCCGTGCCGCCGGGACGTGGGTGGAGGACCTGCGGGCGGTCGGGTCGAGTCCTTCGGGTAGCGGGCTTATCACACGGGAAGCTTTGGGGTGCTAACATTGACCTTCTCAAGCATCATGAGTCGCCTCAGAAAATGGGAACTCCCGGGGGCTCATTCCCAAGCCGGTCCTCGTACAACTGGTTCGCGGCGTGGCTGAGGTGGGGTGATCGAGATCCGTCCGTTGAAGCGCAATCCCAGAGAATCGTGGACGGAAGATGCCCGTCGCCTGGCGAGCGAGGCAGACGACGGACTGGTTTGGCCGGAGCTTGCCAATGCGGGTGACGACGCCCTCGACTGGTAAGGCACGCCCGTTGGCCGACATCCGCAGTGGCGACATCTGGCTTGCGCAGGTGGACCCGACATTGGGTAGCGAGATCCAGAAAACCAGACCCTGCGTGGTCGTTTCGCCCAATGAGATGAATGCGTATCTGAGAACCGTCATCGTGGCTCCCATGACAACCGGTTCCCGCCCGGCCGCCTTCCGCATTCCACTGACCTTTCGCGGAAAGCACGGTCTCATCGTGCTGGACCAGATTCGCACCTTGGATCGCGTTCGCCTGACTCAGCGGCTGGGCGCCCTGCGGCCCGCTACGCTGGCGCTCACGCTGCAAACCCTGCAGGACATGTTCGCGTCCTGACGAAGATCCGCCAGGGTTCCCCCCCCCCCCCCCCCCCCCCCCCCCCCCCCCCCCCCCCAGTCGGCGACCGGACCGTGGGTCATCGGCGAGTACCGGATCCGCAGTTCGGCGCGGCGGCCCTGCAACTGCCCTTCGCCCCGCAGCGCGACGTACTTGCCATCGGCGCGCTTCCATGTCGCTGTGATGAGCACGTTCGCGCCGTCCTGCCAGATGTGCATCAGGCCCTTGGACCAGCTGCCGTTGAGATCGACGGGCTGGGGCACGACATCCGATCGACCTTCCCCCGCCGGGCGGACCGCGCTGAACTGCGATCCGCGGTCGTTCACGCCCTTCAGCGATGCTCCATTGGCCGCAAGCGTGACCGTGTCGGTATAGCCGTGGCTCCATCGAAGCACATAGGTGCGAGTGGCCGCATCGCGCAGCGTCCACTGCAGCGTATTGCCGCGCGCATCCCGGCCGCTCCCATCGGACCGGATCTCGACCCGGCCCCCGCCCATGCCCCAGTCCCACGCCCCCACGATGCCGGAGTCCTGAGCTGCCGAACGCACAGGTCCGGCCACGCCTTCGACGCGGGTCGCGGTGAACTGCATGCCGTTCTGGTTGCGCCCCGTCAGCGACCTGCCATCGGGCGCGAGGGCGACGGAGTCGGTATAGCCGTGGCTCCATCGCAATGTGTAGGTTCGTGCTGCCGCATCGCGAACGGACCACTGAACGTTGTTGCCCCGTGCGTCGCGTCCGCTGCCGTCGGGCAGCAGTTCAGTGATGCCACCGCCGGCACCCCAATTCCAGCGGCCTGCCAGCGAAGGTTCCTGAGCATTCGCTGCCGACAGGCATAACGAGACGAGCATCAGCAGGACGAGGATCAGACGAGATGTTTTCATGGCATCACGATCCACCCAGGCGCCGCGGACGGCATTGCGCTTGGTCAACTTCGCATACCGCGCAACAACGCCGATCGGGAATGCAGCGCGATGACGAAGCGCATTGACACGGCTTCTCGCAGCCCACTAACGTACCGGCACGGCTTTGGCACGATCGCGGCTCATTCGAGCTGTGGTGCACGCCGTGTCCGCCCACCATTCCGGGGAGCTGCGTGATGAGCAACGGCAAGAAGCTGAAGTCGAAGGTCGACGCGATGGTCGAATCGATCAAGGACGTGGGCAAGGCGCTCGCCACCGAAGCCAAAGGCGTCGCCACCAAGGCGAAACGGGAGGTGACGAAGGTTCAGCGGACAGTGACCCAGGACGCGCAGGCGCTGGAGTCTTCGCTGATCAAGACCGCGAAGCAGGCCAAGGCCGGGGCCCGGCGGGAAGTGGCCAAAGTGCGGCAGGCGGTGGCCAAGGAAAAGCGCGCAGTTGTGTCCACGGCCCGCAAGACCGCCAAGGAGCTGCAGGCGGGCGCGACGAAGGTGCAGGCCAGCGCCAGGAAGATGCTGGCCGACGCGAAGCAGGCCGTTGCCGCGAAGCCGGCGGCGCCGGGCGCGAAAGCGAAGGCGGCATCTGGCGCGAAAGCGAAGGCGAACGCGGCGTCCGGCGCCAAAACGAAGGCGGCGCAGGGCGCCCAAGCGAAGCCCGCGGCATCGAAGGTGAAGCCGGCCGCGGCTCCGAAGGCCAAGGCCACCAAGGCGGCGGCCAAGAAGGCGGCAGCTCCCGGGAAGGCCATCGTCAAGGGTGCGGCCAAGCAACCGGCGAAGCGGGCCGCCCGCGCAGCCTAGGTGTGAAAGTTCGGGCGCGGTCGGACTGATCGGCACGGCCGGGCCGGGAGGCTCCCGCACCGCGTCACCCGCCGCGAAGCGCACCCCGGCGTCTGGGGTTGCCGGGCATCGCGGCAAGCCGCCGGGCCAGCCCCGCGGCTGCCTCGCCAAGCGCCTGCTCGAAAGCGTCGCGCAACGGATTGGGCGAACGCCATTGCGGCACCACCAGCGCGACCTCGAACGCGATGGGAATCGAGAGGGGACGGATCACCAGTTCGTCGCCGCTCATCGCCAGGGCGGTGAGCGGATTGACGATGGCGACGCCCACGCCCTGACGCACCATTTCGCAGACCGACACCGCGCTGCCGGTTTCCACCGTCATCCGCCGGGCCACGCCGTGCTGATCGAACACGGCATCGACCAGCTGCCGGTAGGGATCGGCGGGCGCCAGGCTGATGAAGGGCAGGCCGGCGAAGTCGCGCGGCTGCAGCATGCGCCGGCGGGCCAGCGGGTGGCCGGCGGGCAGCACGGCCACTTCGTCGGCCTGCAGCAGCAGGCGCCGCACGGTGGCGGGCGGGGCCTCGCGCCGTTCGCTCAGGCCCAGGTCGAAACGCTGCTCGGTCAGCCATTGCTCGAGCAGCGGCGACTCCTGGGGCGTGACCGACACCTGCGCCTGTGCATGGCCGGCCAGGAACAGGCGCGTGGCCTGCGGCAGCAGCGCGTGCGCCAGCGCCGGCAGGCAGGCGATGCTCACCCGCGCATGGGCGAACTGGCGCAGTGCCTGCGCGGTGGCGGCGATGCGATCGAGGCCGACATACGAGCGCTCGACCTCTTCATGCAGGGCCAGCGCCCGCGCGGTGGGCTGCAGGCGGCCGCGAATGCGATCGAACAGGCGCAATTGCAGCACCTGCTCCAGCCGGGCCAGCTCGCGGCTGACGGTGGGCTGCGAGGTGTGCAGCGATTGAGCCGCGCGGGTGACTTGGCCGGTGGCCATCACGGCCCGGAAAAACTCGATCTGCCGGTGGGTGAGCTGCATCGGACAAGCATATCAGCTGTGAATTCATTACTCACAGATTGGCATTGGATTGCATGCGACAAGTTCGCCACCATGGCGGGCTGCCCCGGCCCCCCTTCCCTCGCTGGTACCCCGCATGAACCCCTTCTCCCCCGACCTGCTGCGCGAACTGGCCCGAGCCCATGGCACGCCGCTGTGGGCGTACGACGCCGCCACCATCCGCGCGCGCATCGCCGAACTGGCCGTCTTCGACACCATCCGGTTCGCGCAGAAGGCCAATTCCAACATCCATCTGCTGCGCCTGATGCGCGAGCAAGGCGTAGTGGTGGACGCGGTGTCGCTGGGCGAGATCGAGCGTGCGCTGGCCGCCGGCTTCAGTTCACGCGGCGAGGGCACCCCGGGCATCGTCTTCACCGCCGACCTGATCGACGAAGCGACCCTGGACCGGGTGGTGGCCGAGGCCATTCCGGTCAACGCCGGATCGATCGACATGCTGCATCAGCTCGGCGCGCGCGCGCCCGGGCATCGGGTGTGGCTGCGCATCAATCCGGGCTTCGGTCACGGCCACAGCAACAAGACCAATACCGGTGGCGAGCACAGCAAGCACGGCATCTGGCATGCCGACCTGCCGCAGGCGGTGGCCGCGATCCGCCAGCACGGCCTGGCGCTGCAGGGCCTGCACATGCACATCGGCTCGGGCGTGGACTACGGCCACCTCGAACAGGTCTGCCATGCCATGGTCGACATGGTCGCGAGGCTGGACATGCCGATCCACGCGATCTCGGCCGGCGGCGGATTGTCGATCCCGTATCGCGACGGCGAACCGCGGATCGACACGGCCCACTACTTCGGCCTGTGGGATGAGGCGCGCCGCGAGATCGCGCAGCGCCTGGGCCATCCGGTGCACCTGGAGATCGAACCGGGCCGCTTCCTGGTGGCCGAGTCGGGCGTGCTGCTGGCGCAGGTGCGCGCCACCAAGAGCATGGGCAGCAATTTCTTCGCGCTGGTCGATGCGGGCTTCAACGACCTGATGCGCCCGTCGATGTACGGCAGCCACCACGGCATCAGCTTGCTGGCGGCGGACGACTCGCCGCGCCCTGTTCGGCCTACTGTGGTGGCCGGCCCGCTGTGCGAGTCGGGTGACGTGTTCACGCAGGGCGAAGGCGGCGTGGTGCTGACCCGCGAGCTGCCCGAGGCGCGGGTGGGCGACCTGATGGTGTTCCACGATGCCGGGGCCTATGGCGCATCGATGTCGAGCAACTACAACAGCCGGCCGCTGATCGCCGAGGTGCTGGTCGATGGCGGACAGGCGCGGGTGATCCGGCGCAGGCAGACGGTGGCGGAGTTGCTGGGGTTGGAGATCGGTTGAGGCCGGACCCCGCCGAGCGAGCGGCACTCGACATCAAATTCCTTACGGAAGTAAAATGTAAGGAGACGACTCCTGCCTGAGGATCCATCCATGTTCGCCAAACTCACCAGCAAGGGCCAGATCACGCTTCCAAAGGAGATACGCGATCGGCTCGGCCTCGATGCCGGCTCGATGCTCGACTTCCAGGTCCTCGAGGACAATACGATCACCGCTCGTCAGGTCAAGCCCGATGCGAGGCGCATCCGTGGGTTGCTCAAGTCTCCGCATCCGATTGCACTGTCCGTCGCGCAGATGGACGACGCGGTGTCCAAACACCTGCGTGAGAAGCACGCCCCTGCCGGCAATGGCCGCAAGTCCACCGGCCGATGATCGGCCTCGACTCCAACATCTTGCTGCGCCTGTGGCTCAACGATGAGCCGGCGCAGAACAAGCGCATCGATGCCTTGCTGACCGAATACGGCGGTACGCCAGGGTCGCTGCTGGTGACGGATGTGGTCCTGGCGGAAGCCATATGGACCCTGCGCTCGGCGTTCGACCAGGACAAGGCCGCGCAGCTGCTCGCGGTCCGCAGCCTGCTGAACGAGACGGCATTCGCCTTCGAGGATCGTGAAGCGGTGACGCAGGCGGCCGACATGTTCGCGCAAGGCAACTGTGGCTTCTCCGACTGCCTCGTCGTCGCCAAGCATGCCCGGCAAGCATGCGACTTCACGGCCACTTTCGATCGGGGAATGCGCAAACTGCCTGGGGTCAAGTTGCTCTAACCAGTGCCACTGAAGGCGCGGTTGGCCATGGTGATCATCCGCAATGCCGTGTTGTTCGATGACATCTGAGCCCTCAATGTCCCAACCCGTCGATCGGCTCATCGACGCGAAGTTCAAGCAGTGCTCTCGCTCCGGCAAGATCGGCCGTCGCCGATCCCTCAGTGAACCCGTCGTACACCGCGCGCAGCAAGCGCTGCGCGTCATTCAGCTTCCCCTGCCGGCTCCAAAGGCGCGCAAGACTGACCGAAGCACGCAGTTCCAAGGACTTCGCCCCCTGAATGCGCGCGATGTCGATTGCCCGCAACTGGCTTCGAGGCGGATGCGATGGACAGCATCCAGCTCGATTCGACGAAATTCGGGGCGTTGCTGGGCGGCGACACCACGGGAGTGGACGACGGTGAGCTGTACGCCTCCGCGGGAGGCGTGGCACACGATAGCAATGACTTCCTGCTGTATGACACCGCCACCGGCGCGCTTTACTACGACGCCGACGGTAACGGCACTGCGGCGGCGCGGGTGCAATTCGCCGTCATCACAGGACTGACCGGCACCGTCGATTACACGGACTTCTTCCTGTAGGCGGATCCAATCGGAAGGCCGGGGTTACCCTCGAGTTGACGAGTCGATGAATTTGACACTTCGTTGCACAGTGTCAGGCGCGATGGGAGCGGCCGCCGCCGCTCCCTCCAGCGGCCGGTCGAGCCCATCGGGCGCTGGGCCGTCGTCTCCACTCCAGGTTGGCTCAGCAAGCGGGCCGTTCATCATCCGAATGCATGAGTCGCCATTCTTGACACCCGCCCCCGCATCCGCGCCGGGGCCGGCTCCACCCGCCTCTGAAGGCCCCGACTGGCACGGGTGTTGCGTCCAATTTCGCATGGAAGACCTGATCCTCTGCCGGCCGTCGGCAACCCGACAGACTCAGCCGATTGCACCGGTCGTCGAACCGATCGCATCGTGCCGTGCGGTCGCGCCCGCCCCGGTTCGCGGCGAGCCGGCCTGGCTGGCCGGTGCGCTCGAGGGCAGCCTGTCGGCCGTGGTCGGTCTCGAGGCGGCGCTGGTGATCTGAGCCGAAATACCCGCGGGTCGGTCGCCCGCCGAGGTGTTAGCGCCGAGGTGTTAGCGCCGAGGTGTTAGCGCCGCGCGGTCAGCGCCGCGGTGTCGCTTCCCCGCCAATCGCCAGCTGCGGCAGGCTCGCGAACAGCCGGATCAGATCCTGCTGGCGCGACACCAGCGTCTTGGCGAAGATCGACCGGATCTGCGTGCGCACCGTGGTGGGCGAGGTCATCCGCGCGCTGGCGATCTCCGGAATCGTCAGGCCCTCCCACAGGGCCTCGGTCACCGCCGCTTCGCTGTCGGTCAGCTCGAACAGGTCGCGCAGAACCGTCCTGTGCACGGGGCTGAGCGAGGCGCCGCGGTTCAGGATGAGACTGGCCGCCGCGATCCCGTCACCGGCTCCACCCGCATCGAGCCGGGCCACGGACACCGTCAGCGGAGCATGGCTTCCGCAAGGCGACAGGCAGAACGAGGTGACCCCGCTGGCGCCGGTTTCACCTTTGCCGCCGTTGCCATTGCCGCCGCTACCGCCGCCAACCCCGAAGCACGACAGCAGTGCCCGATCGAGCCGCGCGCGGTCACCCCCGCTGACGCAGTCCAGGCGCTCGTCGCGCAGCACCAGTGCCTGCCCGGCCGCCAGCAGGGCCCGGCCCGCGTGATTGCCGTAGAGCAGCCGGCGCGACGCATCGACGATCAGCACCGGGAACGACAGCTGCCAGACGATGGGCGAGATCAGCTGCGGCACAAGGTCGGCGGATGGCGGGGCGGACAGGTCGAGGGCCGAAGTCCGCGATGAACCGGCACCCGGGCGCGAGACCACCGACGCATCCAGCATGGAGGGCGGCGGGTCTGAGAGATCCAAGTCGACACCTTCCGATCAGGAACAGAGTTCAGCCGCCAGGCGCAGCTGGTGCAGCAGCTCGCGCTGGCTGTCCACCCCCACCTTGCGAAACAGACCCTTCAGGTGATAGCGGATGGTCTGCTCGCTCACCCTGAGCTTGCGGGCGACTTCCTTGGCGACCTTGCCTTCGCACAGCTGCAGCGCCACCGAGGACTCGGCCGGCGTCAGGTCGAACATCGAGGCCAGCACCAGCGGGTCGGGCTGCGGGTGGGGCTGGCGCATTGCCAGCGTCATCAGGGCCAGGCTGTGCGTGCCGAACACGCCCATCGTGCCTTCGGGCCGCAGCGCCCAAAGGCTGACCGGCACGGGCTTGTCGGTGGCGGCATCGCGGATCGGGAAGGCCAGCCGGGTTTGCTTGGGGCCTTCGTGGGCCGGGTCGGCCTGCAGGTCGAGCGCCATCAGCCGGTCGAGCAGCAGCGCGTCGCTGACCGGATCGACACAGCCCAGGAAACCCGCCCGCTGCACGAAGACGCCGCCGCGGGCCAGCACCTCCAGCCCGGGGCGATTGGCGTAGCGCAAGGCCTTGGTCGAATCGACCAGGAAACTGGGCCGCTCGCTGCGCTCGAGCAGCAGCTGGCCGATCGACGCCTGGGTCGCCAGCGTGCTGACTTTGCGCATGACCTGCACCGACTGCGCGAGGTGATAGCCCAGCGCCTCCATCGTGCGCTCGGCCGCGGCGCTGTAGATCGGCTGATCGGGCTTGCGCAGGATGGCGCACATGCTGAACAGGTGTTCGTCGTCGATCGTCTTCACGCCCACGGTGTAGCGCGCGCCGTGCGGCAGGAAGAAGTCGCGATAGAACGGGTTGGTGGCGACATGGCGCGAGGGCACGATCCGGCTGCTGTTGTACGCCTGGCCGAGGGGCAGCGTTTCGGCAGTCCGGACATGCGGGTCGAGCCGATGGTATTCGCGCACGTAATCGAGCACCCCGTCGATGGGCGCATCGCTGCTCTGCAGGCTGAAGGCGACGCGCCCGGTGGCCTTGTCGACGCCGATCATCTGGCAGAACCAGGAATCGGTCAGGGAGACGATCCGATCCAGCGCGCCCTGCCAGGGTTCGAGCCCCGCCGCCGCGCGATAGAAGCCACTGACAACGGGATCGGTCGGGGACATGGTGAAACGAGTATAGGCAGGCATGTACAGGGAACTCCTACTCGGATGGGTAGGAACCTACAGACAAGGCGGCCGGATCGCGTCACCCGAACAGGTGATGCGCGGGATACACAACGCATCGGCCAGCCGGCCGATCGTCGGACTCGAGACACGACGGGCGCGCACCGGCAAAATGCGGGCAGCGGACCCAAGCCCGCCCCGGGCCGCCCGGCCCTCACCCATTTCCGGAGTTGCCCATGTCCGTACAAGACCTCACCGCGCAGGAGTTCGACAGCACCGTCACCGCCAACGACATCGTGGTGGTGGACTTCTGGGCACCCTGGTGCGGACCGTGCAAGGGCTTCGCGCCGGTCTTCGAGCAGGTCGCCGACGAAAACGCCGACATCACCTTCGCCAAGGTGAACACCGACGAAGAGCAGGCGCTGGCGGCGCATTTCCGCGTGCGCTCGATCCCCACGCTGATGGTGTTCCGCGAGCAGGTGCTGGTGTTCGAGCAGGCCGGCGCACTGCCCAAGGGCGCGCTGACCGATCTGCTGAGCCAGGTGCGCAAGCTGGACATGGCCGAGATCAAGCGCGGCGCGGTTCCGTACGATTCCGGTCAGGACGAAGGCCAGGCCCAATAACAGCGACGACGCGAATCGTGAATCGCGAACCCCTCCGGCTTGACGGCCGGGCGGCCATGGCGCAGCGTTGCGGCGCGGCATAATGCCGCGCTGAGCAGGCCGCACAGGGCGGCCCGCCAATTCCCTCATTTCTAGAACTCAGGAGACACGAATGCAGCGTCGGGCTTTCGTCACGCACGGCGGGATGGCCGCCATACTCGCGACCGGCACCGCGCCGGCCATCGCGCAATCCCTGCCGGAAATCCGCTGGCGCCTGACCTCCAGTTTCCCCAAGAGCCTGGACACGCTGTGGGGCGCGGCCGAATTCGTCGCCAAGCGGGTGGGTGAACTCACCAGCGGCAAATTCCGGATCACCAATTTCGCCTCGGGCGAAGTGGTGCCCGGCCTGCAGGTGCTCGACGCCGTGCAGGCCGGCACGGTCGAAGCCGGCCAGACCGCGATGTACTACTACTTCGGCAAGAACCCCGCCTTCGCGTTCGGCACCGTGCTGCCCTTCGGCATGAACCAGCGCCAGCAGAACGCCTGGTGGTACCACGGCGGCGGCGAGCAGGCCTACAACGAATTCCTGAAGGCCTATGGCTGCGTGGCGATCGCCTACGGCAACACCGGCACCCAGATGGGCGGCTGGTTCCGCAAGGAAATCAAGACCATCGAGGACATGAAGGGACTGAAGTTCCGGGTCGGCGGCGTGGCGGGCGCGATCCTCACCCGGCTGGGTGTCGTGCCCCAGCAGATCGCCGCCGGCGACATCTATCCGTCGCTTGAAAAAGGCGCGATCGATGCCGCCGAGTGGATCGGCCCGTTCGACGACGAGAAGCTAGGCTTCGTCAAGGTCGCCAAGTACTACTACGCGCCGGGCTGGTGGGAAGCCAACTCGATGGGCCACATGATCGTCGGCAACAAGGCCTGGGAGGCCCTGCCCAAGGAGTATCAGGCGGCTTTCAGTGCAGCCTGCGGCGAGTGCAACGCGGTCACGATGGCCAAGTACGACCACCTGAACCCCACCGCCCTGCGCAAGCTGGTGGCCGGCGGCGCGCAGCTGCGCGCGTTCCCGAAGGCGGTGATGGACGCCTGCTACAAGGCCTCGCAGGAGCAGTACGCCGACTGGTCCGCCAAGGTGCCCGAGTTCAAGTCGATGTTCGCGTCGTACTCGAAGTACCAGGCCGAGCAGACCCAGTGGTTCCGGGTCGCCGAAGGCTCGTACGACAACTACATGGCCAACCGCAAGGGTTGAGGCATGACGGCGGCGGGCGCAGCCCGCCGCACCCGTGCGTTCGTGGGGCCGCTCAGAGCGCCCGCAGTTTGCCTTCGCGAATCAGCCGCTGGACCACCGCCGGGTCGACCCCCGCTTCGGCGAGGATCTGCGCCGTGTGTTCGCCGACCCTTGGCGGCGGGCGCAGTTCGCCACAGACCGGCAGCGTCGACGCGAAGCCGGCCCCCGGCACCCTGACGGTGCGGCCGTCGGCTGCGTCCAGCGTGACCGAGGGCCACCGGGGCGGCGTGGCGGTATCGGTATCCAATGACTCCTGCCAGGCCTGAGCCGGCGTGCGCACGGCCGCGCACGGCACCTGGGCCGCTTCCAGCAGGGACTCCCATTCGGCGGCCGTGCGGGCCGACAGGATCTCGGCCAGCACACCCTGGGTGGCCGCCACGTCCATCGCGGTGGCCGACGCGCGCAGCGCCTCGAGCTGGGCGGTGCTGGCGCCTGCCTGGCTCAGCGCCGGAAACAGCGCCGCCGTCTGGACCGGGCTGTTGCAGGTCATCGCGACATAACCCTCACGGGTCTTGAAGGTGCCCGACAGCGGACTGCCCGAGAAGGCGGCGCCCTTGGCGCGCACCCGTTCGCGCCCGCTGACCGCGTACTGCGCGAAGGTCGGGGCCGCCAGCACCAGCGCCGCGTCGACCATCGCCACATCCAGCCATTCGCCGCGCGGCCGGGGCGCACCGCGCAGTGCATCGGCGGCGCGCCGGTGCAAGGCGGCGGTGATGGCCAGCGCCGCCTGCATGCCGGTGCCGTAGTCGATCAGCGGCATGCCCACCCGCTTGGGCACGTCGTTGTCGTCGGCATTGGCCGCCATGAAGCCGGTGCGCGCCTGGATCACATGGTCGTAGGCTCGCCGGCCCGACTGCGGCCCGGTTTGACCGAAGCCGGTGATCGAGCACACCACCAGGCGCGGATGGCGCTCGATCAGCTCGGCCGGATCGAAGCCCAGCGCGGCCAGTTTGCCGGGCCGGAAATTCTCGACCAGCACGTCGACGGTGGCCAGCAGCGCATGGATCGCGGCCTTGACCTCGGGATCGCGGATGTCGCCGCCGATCGAGCGCTTGCCCGAGCCCTGCATCACGAAGCCCTCGCCCAGGCCCAGCGGCGCGAGCAGCGGATCGAGCGAGTTGTTGCGGATCATCTCGGGCTGGTCGATGCGCTCGAAGCGGATCACGTCGGCGCCCATCTGGCCCAGCATATAGCCGGCAAAAGGGCCGGCCAGCACGTGGGTCCAGTCGAGCACACGCACCCCGGCGAGGGGGCCCTGACTGACAGTGGCATTCATTCGGGCTTGACTCCGGTGAGCTGGATGATGCGAGCCCATTTGTCGGTCTCGCGCTTCATGTAGTCGGCGTACTGGGCGGGGCTTTCCGAGAACACCACCTCGCTGCCGTTGGACTCGTAGAACTCGCGCACCGCCGGCACGCGATGGGTCGCCTTGAAGGCCGCATCGAGCTTGTCGATGACGTCCCGCGGGGTGCCGGCAGGCACCCAGGCGCCGGTCCAGAACTCCTGCACCAGGCGCTCGTCCTTGTAGATCTCGCGCAGCGTGGGCACGTCGGGCAGCGAACGGATGCGCTGCCCCCCTGCCACCGCCAGCGGGCGCACCTTGCCCGTGCGGATCGCCGGCATCGCGGTCGACGACACCGGGAACGCGAAGTGCACGTCGCCGCCCAGCAGCGCCGGCACGATCTCGACCGAACCGCGATACGGGATGTGCACGGCGTGCAGCCCCTGGCTGCGCACGAAGCTGGCGCCGGCCAGATGCGCGGCCGTCCCGATACCGCCCGAGGCATAGTTGAAGCGCCCCGGCTTGGCGCGGATCGCCTCGGCCAGGTCGCGCGCGGTGCGCCAGGGCGAGTCGGCCGGCACGACCAGCACGCCGGCACCGCTGGCCATCAGCGTGACCGGCGCGAAGCTGGTCAGCGGATCGAACTTCACGGCCGGCTGCATGATCTTGTTGACGATGTGCGAATTGGAGCCCAGCAGCACCAGGTAGCCATCCGGCGGAGCCTGCGCCGACACCTCGGCAGCCACGATGCCGGCGGCGCCCACCTTGTTCTCGACCACCACGTTCGTGCCCAGCGCACGCGCCAGTTCGGGCGCCATCTTGCGGGCCAGCAGATCGGGGCCGCCACCGGCGGCGTAGGGCACGATCACCCGCACCGGGCGGCTCGGCCACGCGGGGGACTGCGCATGGGCAAGCCCGAAGCAGGCGGAGGTGGCGGTGATGGCTTTCAACAGGGTTCTGCGGTGCATGGCCGGGTTCCTGGAGAGGCGCAACTCGGGCACGGTGGCAGCCGGGACGCGCGAGCGGAACACCTTCGCTCAAAGGGGCGGCGCACCGCAATCGATGGCGTCCGTTTTCGTGCAGATGAACCGATCGAAAACGCACGCGCCTGCGCCGCTGCGCAGCCCCGGCTATGCTCGAACGCATGACCTCCAGTGCACGTCCACCGGGCTCGATGCGGGCAGTCGTCTGCCGATCCCACGACAGCGACTCCGGCGTCGCGCTCGAAACCGTCGCCGCGCCGCCCATGATCGAACTCGGCGTGCGCATCGCCACCCGTGTGATCGGCGTGAGCTTCGCCAACCAGCTGGTGCTGGACGGCAAGCATCAGAACACCCCGCCGCTGCCTTTCATCCCGGGCACCGAGGTGGCTGGCGTGGTGCTCGAATGCGCGCCGGGCGTCACCCACCTGCGTCCCGGCGACCGGGTGGCGGCGGGCACCCGCTCGGGCGGGTTTGCCGAAGAGGTCGTGGTGCCGCAGGCCACCGCCTACCGGCTGCCCGAGGCGATCGACTTCGAGGCGGCAGTCCACTTCCCGACCATTTACGCCACCGCCTACGCCGCGCTGCGCTGGCGCGCCCGGGTCCAGCCCGGCGAAGTGGTGCTGGTGCACGGCGCGGCCGGCGGCAGCGGTATGGCCGCCGTCGAGATCGCGCGCTGCCTGGGCGCGACCGTGATCGCCACCGCGGGCTCCGACGAAAAGCTCGCGCTGGTCGCCCGCCACGGCGCGCAGGTGCTGATCAATCATCGCCATGGGCCGTTTCGCGATGCCGTGCTGGCGGCCACGGGCGGCCGCGGCGCCGACGTCATCTACGACCCGGTGGGCGGCGCCATCTTCGACGAGTCGCTGCGCTGCATCGCGCCCGACGGCCGGATCATTCCGATGGGCTTCGCCAGCGGCGCCATCCCGCAGATCCCGGCCAATCTGGCGCTGGTCAAGAACATTACGGTGATCGGCCTGTACTGGGGCTACTACGTCGGCTGGGCCCGCACGCTGCCGCCAGCGGGCACCGAGGCCCGCGTGCGCACGGCTTTCGGGGAGATGTTCGAGTGGTGCGCGCAGGGCCGCTTGCGGCCCCTGACCTGGCGCACCTATCCGATCAGCGAATTTCGCCAGGCGCTGGCGGCAATCGCCAGCCGTGAGGTGATGGGGCGGGTCGCGTTGCTGCCCTGAGCCGCCTCACGGCACCGGGTCGGCCAGTGGCTTGGCGAGCGTGCGCAGCGTGTCCAGCACGATCTCGGCCGCCGGCCCGAGGCGGCGATCGCGCAGGGTCAGGATCATGGTGGCCGCGCGCCAGGGCGGCACCTCGATGGGCAAGACCCGCAGCGAGAGGCGTTGCGGCAGGAAATGCAGCAGCGACTGGGGCATGACCGTGACGAAGGGCCCTGTCGTCAGCAGGCTTATCCGCATGCTCAGCGAATTGCTGACGGTCAGAAGCGCGGGCAGCGGCAGCCCCTGACCGCCGAACGCCTCGGCAACCGGTGAGCCCGCCTTGACTTCATTGCTCGACAAAAGCCAGTGCGACTGCACGAGATCGGCCAAGGCCATGCGCCGGCGCCGCGCATAAGGATTATCCCGCCCCACGACCACCCGCAGCCGATCGTGCCAGAGCGGCTCGCTGAGGATCCCCGAGTCCAGCGGCAGGGCATACGGCCGCGCGATCACAAACTCACAGATGCGCTCGCGCAAGAAATAGTCGATCAGGTGCGGTGAGTCTGCCGTTTCGATTCGCAGCCGCAGTCGCGGATACCGATGGGCGAGATGCTCGGTTGCCCGGGCCACGATGCCGGAGCAGAGCGTCGCCATGCAGCCCATGTGGACGTTTCCGCCGCTGGGATCGGCCAGATGCTCGATCTCGTCAACCGCCATCTGCAATTCGTCGAACACCGTCACGGTCCGGCGCAACAACGCCTCGCCAAAGGGGGTGACCGCCACGCCCCGGCGGCTGCGGTCGAGCAACACCACGCCAAGCGAAGCCTCCAGATCGCTGATGGCCCGCGAAACGGCCGGCTGCGACAGGTGAAGGAATTCAGCGGCCTTGCGAACCCCGCCGGTGCGCACCACCGCCACCAGGGTGTCCAGGTCGCGCAGGCGGATCTTGCGGTTGAGGCGGCTGACCGGCATTCGGTGTCCTCGGTGCGAAACATTTGGTATTCACATGATGCCAAAACAGAACTGATCCTTTTGCAGCGCCCGCGCATACGCTGTGGCCCACACGAACCCCCGGGACGACACCCAGGACCGCAGGCCTCCGGGCCATCCCTCTGAGGAGTACGCCATGCTCGCCGATCCGTTGCGCCGTCGCCTGATGTTGAAGCTGTCGGCCCTTGCCCTGCCTCTGGCCGGGCAAGGCACCGCAATCGCCCAGGCCCGTCCCGATGCGGTCCGAGTCCTATGCGGCTATCCACCGGGCGGAGCCAGCGATTCGATCGCCCGCCGACTTGCCGAGCGCATCGCCGGGGGATATGCCCGCGTCGCGGTCGTCGACAACAAGCCCGGCGCCGCCGGGCGGCTGGCGGTCGAGGAGTTGCGCAAAGGCCCGGCCGACGGATCGACGCTGCTGATCACGCCGGCCTCGGTCGTCACGATGTATCCGCACG
This sequence comes from Burkholderiaceae bacterium, assembly GCA_016710525.1. GTDB lineage: Bacteria > Pseudomonadota > Gammaproteobacteria > Burkholderiales > Burkholderiaceae_E > Quisquiliibacterium. The sequence goes on along the minus strand of JADJVQ010000014.1, from coordinate 1,125 downwards.
TCTACCGGCAGCTTTCGTACGATGTGTTCACCGATCTCGCACCGGTCGCGGTGGTGGCCAGCACCGCGTTTGCGCTGGCCGTGGGGCCGAAGGTTCCGGCCTCGGTCCAAAGCCTCGACGACTTTGCGAAATGGTGCAAAGCGAACCCTGCCTTGGCGCAGTGCGGCAACGCCGGCGCCGGATCGATGCCGCATTTCATGGCGATGCTGCTCGGGCGCGAAACCGGCATCGACCTGATCCACATTCCCTACCGGGGCGGGCCGGCCGCGATGCAGGACGCGGCGGCGGGTCAGATCAGCGCGGCGCTGGCGACGGAAGGCTCGGCGCTGTCCCTCGAACAGGCGGGCAAGCTGAGGGTGCTGGCCACCACGGCGGCTAAACGGTCGGCCTTCTTCCCGAACGCCGCCACATTCGAATCGCTGGGTTATCGCCACCTGACCCGCAGCGAATGGTTCGGCGCCTTCATGCAAGGCCGCACCCGACCTGACATCGCCGCCCGCATGAGCGAGGCGCTCGGTGCGGCGGTCCAGGAGCTCGACATTCGGGAGGCATGGCACAAGCTGTCGCTGAGCCCGGCCACGTCCACGCCGGCCGAGCTGCAGGCCATGGTGCGGGCCGAACACGACTTTTGGGGTCCGCTTGTCAAAGCCAGCGGGTTCACCCCGGAGGCCTGACAATCAGGGCGGCGCCCCAGCATCGGGGCGGGGCGTGCCCTCGCCCGCTCAGGTGGACGCCGCGGCCCGCTTGCGCAGCAGATACTTCTGCATCCCGTCCATCACCAGCACGCCCTTCTGGTTGTGCACCGTGGAGCGCATCGTCAGCACGCCGGTGGTCCGCCCGGGCACGAGCTCGGTCACTTCGATGGCGCTGTACAGCGTGTCGCCCACGTACACCGGGTGCAGGAAGCGGCTGCTCTGCTCGATGAACGCCTTCAGCGAGTCTTCGACCAGGTGCGGGAACAGCCCGGCGCCAGCCGCCGTCTGGATCACCACCTGGAAACCGTGGGCCAGCATGTGCGGCATGCCCTGCTGGCGGCAGAACTCGATGTCGTAGTGGATGGGATGGTTGTCGCCGCTGGCCAGCTGGAAGGCGGCGAACATCGCGTCGGTCATGGTGCGCGAGGCA
>JADJVQ010000013.1 GCA_016710525.1 Burkholderiaceae bacterium | reverse complement strand
GTCGACCGCCACCCACCCGACGCGCCCGACTGCTCCGGATTCCCATCGTGCGAACCTTTTCGATTCGACATGCGATCGGCACCGCCCTGGCGGCGGTGGTGGTGTCGGCCGGTGCGCAATCGGCGCCGCCGGCCCCTCAGTACGGTGGCACGCTCAGCATCGGCACGGGGTACCCCACGATTTCCGCCCTGAGCTGGGACCTCGCCGACTGGAACTGGAACCAGAACCAGGACACCGGCCCGTTGTACGAGCAGCTGTTCGCGGGCGACCTCTGGAAGGCCAAGCGCAACGGCGGTAAGTATGCTTTTCGCGATCCTGGCTACCCGCCCTGGACAGCATCCGCGGCGAACTCTGCCGAAAGCTGGGGGTGGAAGGACAACCGCTGCGCGCCGAAGTGAAGCTGCGCAAAGGGGTGATGTTCCCCGAGAAGAAGGGCGTGATGGCGTCGCGCGAACTGGTCGCCGACGACGTCGTGTTCAGCCACGAAAGGCAGATCAAGAGCACCAAGGCCCAGCGCGGCTACTTCGATCACATCGCCAAGGTCGAGGCCACCGATCGCCACACGGTGCTGTTCACGTTCAAGGATTTCCACGCCGAGTGGGACTTCCGATCCGGATATGGCCACTACGCCGGCATCCAGCCCAGAGAGGTCGTGGCCGCTGGCGCGAACAACTGGAAGAACCACAACGGCACCGGGCCCTTCATGCTCACGGATTTCGTGAACGGGAACTCGAACACCTACGTCCGCAATCCGCAGTACTGGGACAAGGAAACCCTCGACGGGCGCTCCTACAAGCTCCCCTTCGCCGACAAGCTGGTGTACCGCATCATCCGCGACGAGGCCGCGCAGCACGCCGCTCTGCGCACGGGCAAGCTCGACATTCTCGAATCGATCTCCTGGAGCGCGGCCGAAGAGCTGAAGAAGAACGCGCCCAGCCTCAAATGGGCGCGCTGGCTGGCCACCGGCGGCACCTATCTGGCGATGCGCACCGACACCAAGCCGTTCGACGACGTCCGGGTTCGCAGGGCGCTGAACATGGCGGTCAACAAGCAGGAGATCGTCAAGTCGTACTACAACGGCAATGCCGAACTGTTCGCCTATCCGATGTACCCCGACTGGCTGGGCTACTACGAGCCGCTGTCGGCGATGCCCGAGTCGGTGAAGGAGCTCTTCACCTACAACCCCGACAAGGCCAAGAAGCTGCTGGCCGAGGCCGGTCATCCCAACGGATTCACTTTCAAGGTGCAGGTCTGCTCCTGCAGCAACCAGCACATGGACCTGCTGCCGCTGGTCGCCGCCTACCTTGAAAAGGTCGGGGTCAAGCTGCAGATCCAGCCGCTGGAGTACGGCGCTTTTCTGTCGGCGATGACGACCAAGACGAACGCGCCGGGCTACTTCATGAACAACGGGCACGGCAACCCGACCATGAGCATCCGCAAGAACTTCGTCAGCGGCGAGACCTGGAACCCCTCGCAGTTCAGCGACCCGCAGTTCGACCGCAAGATGGCGGCCGTCTACACCGAGCGCGTCGAGGCCAGGCGCCAGCAGATGCTGCGGGAAATGACGCGCGAGATCATCGACAAGGCGCCCTACATCTGGCTGCCCATTCCCTATCACTACACCGCCTGGTGGCCCTGGGTTAAGAACTACGACGGCGAACTGCGCGCCGGCTCGGTTCGGCCCGGCCCCATCTATGCGCGCATCTGGATCGACCAGGAGTTGAAGAAGAAAATGGGCTTCCAATAAATGAGTTCAGCACTGCTCAGCGTCCGCGGACTGACCACGCGGTTTCGAACCGAACGCGGCACGGTCACCGCGGTCGACGATGTTTCGTTCGAGGTCAACTCGGGCGAGACCGTCGCGATCGTCGGTGAATCCGGCTCCGGCAAGAGCGTCACCGCGCTGTCGATCCTGCGGCTGATCCCCGACCCGCCCGGCAAGATCGTGTCGGGCGAGATCATCTTCGATGGCACAGACCTGGTAAAGCTCGACGACAAGGGCATCCGCGCCATCCGCGGCGACCGGATCGCGATGATCTTCCAGGAACCGATGTCGTCGCTGAATCCATCGATCACGGTCGGGCGCCAGATCGCCGAGCCGGTCAATATCCATCGCGGCACGCCGTGGGCGAAGGCGCTCGAGCGCGCCCGCGAACTGCTGAGCCTGGTGCGCATTCCCGACGCCGCGACCCGCGTGTCGGCCTATCCGCATCAGTTCTCCGGCGGCATGCGCCAGCGCGCGATGATCGCCATGGCGCTGGCCTGCGAGCCGCAGCTGATCATCGCCGACGAGCCGACGACGGCGCTGGACGTGACGGTGCAGGCGCAGATCCTCGACCTGCTGCAGGATCTGTCGCGCAAGGCCCGTTCGGCGCTGATCCTGATCACCCACGACCTGGGCGTCGTGGCCCGCTATGCCGACCGTGTCATCGTGATGTACGGCGGGCGCGTGGTCGAGACGGCACCCGCCTCCGATCTGTACGCTCGGCCTTCGCACCCGTACACCCGCGGCCTGATGGCCTCGATCCCCCGCCTGGACGGCGACACGGGTCGGCGGCTGGTGCCTATCGAAGGCCAGCCGCCCGACCTGTCGGCGCTGCCTCCGGGCTGCGCATTCGCGCCGCGCTGCCGCCAGGTGCAAGACCGCTGCCGGGCCGAGCGTCCGGCGCTGCGCGAGTTCGCGCCCAAACACTTCAAGGCCTGCTTCGTCGATGACTGAGACATCCGCTGTCATGCAAGCGCCGCCCGGCCCGGCCGCCGGCGCCGATCCCCGGCCCGAGATCCTCAATGTGCGCGACCTCAAGGTGCACTTCCCGGTGTATCGAGGCGTGCTGGTGCAAAAGCAGGTGGCCACCGTGCACGCCGTCGATGGCGTCTCGTTCAGCCTGCGTCGCGGCGAAACCCTCGGCCTGGTCGGCGAGAGCGGCTGCGGCAAGTCGACCACCGGCCTGGCCATCCTGCGCATGCTCGAGCCCACCGCCGGCAGCATCGAGTTTGAAGGCGAGGACATCACCCGATTCGATCGCGCCAGGATGCGTGCGATGCGCCGGCGCATGCAGATGGTCTACCAGGACCCCTACGGTTCGCTGAATCCGCGCATGAAGGTGCGCGACATCATCGGCGAGCCTCTGCAGGTCCATGGCATGGACAAGAATCCGACCGAATACCGCGAGCGCATCGCGGCGCTGCTGGCCATGGTAGGGCTGCTGCCCGACATGGCAGACCGCTACCCGCATGAATTTTCGGGAGGCCAGCGCCAGCGCATCGGCATCGCGCGCGCGCTGGCGCTGGAGCCTGGACTGATCGTCTGCGACGAGCCGGTCTCGGCGCTGGACGTCTCGATCCAGGCGCAGGTGGTCAACGTGTTCATGGACCTGCAGCAGCGCATGGGCCTGTCGTATGTGTTCGTGGCCCACGATCTGGCGGTGGTGCGCCACATCAGCGACCGGGTCGCGGTGATGTACCTGGGCAAGATCGTCGAGATCGCCTCGCGCGACGACCTGTACCGCGAACCGCTGCATCCCTACACGCAGGCTCTGCTGGCCGCCATTCCGGTGGCCGATGCCGCGGTCGAGGCCAAGCGGGTGCGTCTGGTGGTATCCGGCGAAGTGCCCAGCGCGCTGGCGCCGCCCAGCGGCTGCCGTTTCCACACGCGCTGTCCGCACGCCAGCGACCGATGCCGCGTTGAAGAACCGCCGCTGGTGCACAGCGATGCCGGCCGTGCGGTGGCCTGCCACCTGCACCCTGCCTGAGGGCCGCCGCGACTCGACTGCGCCATGGACACCAAGGTTTCAGCGCCGCAGACGCGCCGATTCCTGCGCAAGCGCGAGGCGATCCTGGATGCCGCCGCCCGCCAGTTCAACCGCGACGGTGTCCGAGGCGCCACGCTGGCCGGCGTTGCGCAATCGGTCGGGCTGATCACCAACAGCATCACCTACTACTATCGCCGCAAGGAAGACCTGGCCAGCGCCTGCTTCCTGCGCGCGATCGGCGTGGTCACGGAGCTGGCGCACGAAGCCGCCCGGCACGAATCGGCCGCGGCTCGCATCACCCATTTCGTGTCCGGCTGGTATGCGATCCAGCGCGATATCGCCCGCCAGGCGCGTCCCGAACTGGTTAGCTTCAACGAAGTGAGAACCTTGCCGCCCTCGCACAGCGGCGCCGTGTTCGACGCTTACAACGACATGTTCCGGGCGGTCCGCGGCTTGCTCGGCAAGGCGTCGGCCGGCACGTTCTTGCGGACGCAGCTGAACGCCCGCACCCACCTGCTGCTGTCGCTGACGATGTGGGTCCGCCTGCTGGTGCGACGCCACGAACCCGACGACTACGATCTGGTCGCGTGCCGCGTCTGCGACATCCTGCTCAACGGGCTGGCCGCGCCAGGTGCACGCTGGCGCGACGATGCGCCTGCGCTGGATATGCCCATTTCCAGAGTCGAGGCCGCCGGCGCAGCGGCCGCGACGCCCGACCCCGCCGCACTGGACTTCCTGCGGGCCGCCACGGCGCTGATCAATGAGCAAGGTTACCGTGGCGCCTCGGTCGACCGGATTTCGGCGCGCCTGAACGTCACCAAAGGCTCGTTCTATCACCACCACGTGACCAAGGACGATCTGGTCTTTGCCTGCTTCGAGCACAGTTTCGCGACGATCCGGCTGGCCAACGCGCATGCCCGCGCCCATCCGGGCAGCGGCTGGGACCGCCTGGGGCTGGCGAGCCGGATGCTCGTGCGCCATCAGCTGTCTCGACAGGGGCCGCTGCTGCGGGTGACCGCCTGGAGCGCCCTGCCGCCGGACCTGCGGCAAGGCACGCTGCATACCCTGAACGGACTGACCGAAAAGTTCGGCGTCTTCGTCGTCGACGGCATCATCGACGGCTCGATCCGCCCGCTCGACCCGTCGGTGGCCGCACAACTGGTCAGCGCGATGATCAATGCGGTGGCCGAATTGCCCCTGTGGGCGCGGGGCGTGACCGAACAGACCGTTGCTGCGCTATTCGCCCGGCCGTTGTTCCTGGGAATCGGCTGCCAGACGCTGCCCGACAAGGGCTGACGCGGGCGCCGCGGCCTAAGCGCCGAAGCGCTCGCGCAGCAGGTTCTTCTGCACCTTGCCCATCTGGTTGCGCGGCAGTTCGGTCACGACATGGATGCGCTTGGGCACCTTGAACGCGGCAATACGGCCCTTCAGTTCGGCGATCAGCGCGGACTCGTCGAGCGTGACGCCCGGCTGCGCCACGACCACGGCAGTGACAGCCTCGCCGAAGTCGCGATGGGCCACGCCGATGACGGCAGACTCGAAGACGCCCGGCATCTCGTCGAGGTAGGACTCGATTTCCTTGGGGTAGACGTTGTAGCCGCCGGAGATGATCAGATCCTTGCTTCGACCGACGATCGACAGATAGCCGTTGGCGTCCCATTTGCCGACGTCGCCGGTGCGGAACCAGCCGTCGGCGGTGAATTCCTCACGGGTCTTTTCGGGCATCTTCCAGTAGCCGCCAAAGACATTGGGACCGCTCACTTCGATGCCTCCGATCTCGTCGGCGCCGCAGGGCTGGCCCGACTCGCCCACCACCCGCACGGACACCCCGGGCAGCGGCAATCCGACCGTGCCCGCGACACGGTTGCCGTCGTAGGAGTTGGAGGTAAGCATCGCGGTTTCGCTCATGCCATAGCGTTCGAGAATCCGCTGGCCGATGCGCGCCTCGAACTGCTTGAAGGTGTCAGGCAGCAGCGGTGCCGAACCCGAAATGAACAGCCGCATGTTGCTCGCGCACCCGGCGTCGAAAGCCGCGTGGTCCAGCAGCCTCACGTACATCGTCGGCACGCCCATGAACACGGTGGCGCGCGGCAGGTGGCGCACCACCGTGGCGGGATCGAAGCGGTTCATCCAGATCATCTTGCTGCCGGAAAGCAGCGCCCCGTGGCTCGCCACGAACAGCCCGTGAACATGAAAGATGGGCAGCGCATGCAGCAGCACATCGCCACGCCGCCAGCGCCAGTACTGGTGCAGAGTCAGCGCGTTGGACGACAGGTTGCCATGCGAGAGCATGGCGCCTTTGCTGCGCCCGGTGGTCCCCGAGGTGTACAGGATGGCGGCCAGGTCGCCGGCACGGCGGCGCACCGTGGAGAAGTCGTCGGAGTGCGCCGCGGCGCCGGCCAGCAGGCTGCCCTGACGCTGCTCGCCCAGGGTCAGCACGTGGCGTACCTTGTGCTGGCGCGCGATCGGCTCCACCCAGGCGTGGGCCGCGGGGCTGCACACCACCAGCCCCGGCGTGGCGTTGCCGATGAAGTAGTCGAGTTCGCCCGCCTGGTAGGCGGTGTTCAAGGGCAGATAGACATAGCCGGCCCGCAGGGTCGCCAGATACAGCAGCAGGGCCTCGGGAGATTTTTCGACCTGGACCGCCACTCTCGCGCCGGCTGCCAGGCCCAGCGAGGCAAGCAGGTTGGCCAGGCGGGCGCTGGCGCGATCGATGTCACCCCAGGTGTAGTAGAGCGACCCGCCCTCGCCATCGACGGCTTCGATGGCGCAGGCGCTGCGATCCGCCGGGAAGCCGGCGGCGAGGATGGCGTAGAGATTGGCGTTGGCAGTACGGGGCATGGGCAGTCCGGGGGCGATCCTGTCAAACGGGGTCCGGGCAGGGGTCAGTCGAGCTTGGCGCCCGAGTCCTTGACCACCTTGGCCCATTTCTTGATTTCGGAGTCGACGAATCGTGCCATCTCCTCGGGCGGCTGACCACCCGGCTCGGCGCCCAGCGTTTGCCAGATTCCCTTGAGTTCGCTGCCGGCCAGTGCCTTGGCCGTTTCCTGCTGCATTCTCGAGACGATCTCGCGCGGGGTGCCCGCGGGCGCCCACAACGCGTACCAGGTGCGAGCCTCGTACCCATTGACCCCGGCCTCGTTCAGCGTGGGAATGTCGGGCAGCGCGAACGAGCGCTGGCTCGAGGACACCGCCAGCGGCACCAGCTTGCCGGCCTTGATGTGGGCAATGGCGCTTCCCAGTCCGTCGAACATGAAGTCGACCTGGCCTGCCAGCAGGTCCTGCAGCGCGGGCCCGGCACCGCGGTACGGAATGTGGGCCGCATAGCTGCGGGTGAGGGTCTTCCAGAGCTCGACCGTCAGGTGATGGGTCGTGCCGTTTCCCGCCGAGCCGTAGTTGAGCTTGCCCGGGTTGGCGCGCACGTAGGCCTGGAATTCGGCGAAAGTCTTGACCGGCACGCGCTGAGGATTGATCACGACCACGTTGGGCACATACGAAACGACGGTGACCGGCGTGAGATCGCGCACGAGGTCGTAGCCCAGCTTGGGATACATGCTGACCGCGATGGTGTGGTGCACCGCACCCACGATGAAGGTGTAGCCATCGGGGGCCGATTTGGCCGTGAGCTCGGCTCCGAGCGTGCCGCCGGCGCCGCCCCGGTTGTCGATCACCACCTGCTGGCCCAGGTTCTGGGACAGCACCTTGGACAGCGGCCGGGCAAAGGCGTCGGTACCGCCGCCGGGCGGGAACGGCACGATCAGCCGGATCGGGCGGTTGGGCCAGCTCGGCGACTGCGCCTGCGCGACGGGCGCGAGGGCGGCCGCCAGGCCGAGTGCCATCAGAAAGATGCGAACTAGGAACATCGGTGTCTCCTCCGGGTGTGATTCTCAGAGCAGCGAGGTGACGGCGCGGGCCGCGCTCACTTCGCCGCTCATGAACCGCTCATGGTTGGCTTCGATTTCTTCCAGATCATAGAGGTAGTTGACCATCACGCCATGGGCCTGCTTGAGGCCCTTTCGCGACAGGTCGGCCATCGGGTTGATGCGCTCCAGCCGCGCTCCGTTGTTCAGGTGAAAGCGCGCGACCGGATCGGCGAGTGCCGAATCGCCCTCGGCGCTGCTCAGCAGGTAGAACGCACACAAGCGGGCCAGTCGCTTTTGCGCCGCCTCGGCTGCCTGCGCAGCGCCGCTCTCGGCACCCTGGCCGCCTGTGGATTCTTTCGCGCCAGACTCCTTGCCGGCCTGCTTCCCGGGCAGCACCGTCCTTCGCGGGGGCGGCCTTGTCCAATCCGGCCTTCTCCGGTCCGTCCTTGCCCAGCGCCTCGCGAAACGCAAGCAGGTCCGCTCGCACGGAGGCCAGCGCCGCGGGCTTAAGCCGAGAGGATCGCAACTCGTCCGCGTGGCCGAGCCAATGGGCGAAACCCGGCACCGGCGACAAGGTGCAGAAGGTCTTGAGGTTGGGAAATTCATCGCGCAGTTCTTCGACCACCCGCTTGATCAGGAAATTGCCCAGATTCACACCGCGCAGCCCCGGCTGGCAATTCGAGATCGAATAGAACACCGCCACCTTCATGCGCTGCGAGTCCGGGCGTGCCGGTTCGCGCCGATCGAGCAGCGGCGCAATCGCGCGCGGCATCACCGGCAACAGCGCGACCTCGACGAAAATCAGCGGCTCCTGCGGCAGTACCGGGTGGAAAAACGCAAACAGCCGGCGGTCGGGCTCCAGGCGCCGGCGCAGGTCGCTCCAGCCGTCGATTTCATGGACCGCCTCGTGATGGATGATCTGCTCGAGCAGGTGGGCGGGCGAGCGCCAGTCGATGCGCTGCAGTTGCAGGAATCCCGGATTGAACCAGGACGCGAGCAGATGGCCGAAATCGGCATCGACCGCCGCGAACTCCGGATGCTGGCGCAACCGCGTCAGCAATTGCGCACGCATCTTTACGATGGTGGCCGTGCCGGCCGCACCGCGGTTCAGGCGGCGCAGCAGCTCCTGGCGCGGCGGCTCGGCGGCGCGCGACAGCGCGATCAGGTTGGCCGGCACGCGGCTCACCGCGTAACGTTCGGCCAGGCGCAGCACCTCGCCCGGGTCGGGATCGAATTCGAGCGCGAGCACCTCGAAAAAACGATCCAGCGCCTCGGCAGACAGGCCCCGGTATCGCTCCATCGCCTGGCTGGCGAGGGTGACGCTGTTGGACTCGCCGCGCTCGGTGAGCAGCTGGCGGCACAGCTCGAGCAGGCGGGTCAGATCGACCCGTTCCCGGGCGTTGCGGCGAACCTGGCGAATCCGTTCGAACATCGTCGGTGCTCCCGTGGTGATCGTGCTCGCTTTCCCGCGCCGGCGCGCGCCGGTCAGCCCGTGCCTGTCGCGCCTGGGCTCCCCTGTGCCGCCGATCAGCCGGCCTGCTCAATCAGGGCGCCACGGCGCAGCGCCCAGCGCCACAGCAGCAGACCGGCGGCGATCATCGGCAGCGACAGCAACTGGCCCATGGTCAGGCCGAACGCCAGGATGCCCAGGAACGCATCGGGCTGGCGCGCAAACTCGGCCATGAACCGGAACGTGCCGTAACCGATCAGGAACATGCCCGACACCGCCGCTGGCGGCCGAGGCTTGGCCGAGTACCACCACAACAGCGCAAACAGCGCCAGCCCTTCGCCTGCGAACTGGTAGAGCTGCGAAGGATGGCGGGCCAGCGCATCGCCCGCCTGCGGAAACACCATGCCCCAGTCCGCACCGGTGGGCCGACCCCACAACTCGCCGTTGATGAAGTTGCCCAGTCGCCCGGCGGCCAGCCCGATCGGCACCAGTGGCGCGACGAAATCGATGACCCGCCAGAAGGTCTTGCCCCGCAGGCGGCTCCACAGTGCAATGGCCACGATCACCCCGAGCAGCCCGCCGTGGAACGCCATGCCGCCCTGCCAGACCGCGGGGATCTCGAGCGGATGCGCCAGGTAGTAGGCCGGCTTGTAGAACAGCACGTAGCCCAGGCGCCCGCCCAGGACCACCCCCATGGCGCCGTAGAACAGGAGGTCTTCGAGGTCGCGGCTGTTCATGCCGGTGAGCGCGGCGTGCGGGCCACGCGACAGCCGCAGGCGGCCCAGCAGGAAAAAGCCCAGGAAGGCCACGAGGTACATCAGGCCATACCAGCGCACGGCAACCGGGCCCAGTTGCAGGGCGATCGGATCGAATTGAGGGTGAATGAACATGGCGTCGCGGATGCGGGCTTTCCGTAGAATGCGGCGCGGTATTCTGACACGGCGCAATCCCCGCTCGCCGGCGGATCGCCCCATTGCCGCGCCGGCGAACCCGCCCGCGCGAGCGTCAAGCTGCAGACAGGTCGTCGATGAATCGTTTCCTGGTGGTGATGTTGTTCGGGTGGCTGTCGGGGTTCGGGTTCGGGGCGATCGCGTATGCGCAGTCCGCGCCCGGCGCCGCACCGGCCACCTTGCGGGTGCCCGCGCCGGCAATCGCCTTCCACTACGGCGCCAACGCGCCGCTGGCTGCGCTGCGCCTGTTCGACATCGTCGTGATCGACCCCGATCATGGCGCCGACCCCGCCCGCCATCGGGCCGACTCCCAGCAGCGCTCGGAGCTGTATGCGTACGTCTCGATCGGCGAGGTGCAGCGCTCGCGCGGTTATTTCGCGGCGATGCCTCCCGACATGCTGCGCGGGCGCAATGCCGTGTGGGGCAGCGAGCTGATCGACCAGCGCCATCCGCAATGGCCGCGGCTGTTCGTCGACCTGGTGATCACGCCGCTGGTCGAGCGCGGCTTTCGCGGCGTGTTCCTGGACAACATGGACGCCTACCTGTCCGGCTCGGCCACGCCGGCCGAGCGCGAAGCCCAGCAAGACGGCATGGTGCGCGCGCTGGCCGCGCTGGCCGCCCGCCATCCGCAGCTGCGCCTGATCGCCAATCGCGGCTTCGAGATCCTGCCCCGGACCCACCGCTGGCTGTCCGGCGTGGCGGCCGAATCGCTGTTCGGCCGCTGGAACGCGACCGCGCGCGCCTACGAAAGCGTGCCGGACGAGGACCGCCAGTGGCTGCTGGGCCAGTTTGCCAAGGTCACCGAATTCGGACTGCCGGCGATTGCCATCGACTACACCGACCCGCGTGACCGCGACGCCATGCGCGAGAACGCGCGGCGCATCGCCAGCCTGGGAATCGTGCCCTGGGTCAGCGATGGCGCCTTGTCGATGGTCGGCATCGGCAGCCTGGAGCTGATGCCGCGCCGGGTCCTGGTGGTGCACGACACCAGCTTCGACGGGGAGGCGCACAGCAGCCCCGCCCAGCAGTCGATCGTGATGCCGATCCAGTACCTGGGCTACCGGGTCGACCTGCTCGACATCACCCGTGAACGTCTGCCCGAGGGAGTGCTTTCGGACCGTTACGCGGGTGTGGTTGCCTGGCTGGAGTCCTCGGCCTCCGGCGAGAACGCCTCCTGGACCGAGTTCGCCACCCGGCTGCTCGATCAGAGGGTGCCGCTCGCGTTGTTCAACACACCGGGGTTTTCGATCAGCGGGCGTCTGGGCACCCGGATGGGATTCCGCGGACTCGACACCCGCCTGGTCGCGCCGATGACGATCGCACAGCGCGATCCGATGATGGGCTTCGAATGGGAGCCGCGGCCGGTGCGCCAGAGCGTCCTGGCGCTGCAGGCGCCGCTCGGATCGCGCTCGCTGCTGCGGGTTCGAGATGCCCGCGGCCAGGAGATCGACGGCGCGGCCATCACGCCCTGGGGTGGTTTCGCGTTTCGCCCCTTCACGCTCGAAACGCTGGGCGGCGACAACTTCAGCCGCTGGGTCATCCACCCGATCGAATTCATCCGCCAGGCGCTTCGCCTGCCGGCGATGCCGGTCCCCGATCCCACCACCGAGACGGGACGGCGGCTGCTGATGATCCACATCGACGGCGATGGTTTTCCGTCGCGGGCCGAGATTCCCGGGGCGCCCTTTGCGTCGGAGGCGATGCGGCGCGAGTTCATCGAGCGCTACCCGGTGCCGCACACCGTCTCGGTGATCGAGGGCGAGATCTCCGAACAGGGACTGTTCCCGGAACTCGCGCCGCAACTCGAGGCCATTGCGCGGCGGATCTTCGCACTGCCGCATGTCGAGATCGCCTCGCACTCGCGTTCGCATCCCTTTCGCTGGCACGCGATCACCCGGGCGGCCGACGCAGCCGCCGCCAACCCGGCCACCACGGACACCGTGCGCGAGTACTCGCTGAAGCTGCCGGGCTACCAGTTCAATCTGGCCAGCGAGATCACCGGGTCGGCGGCCTACATCGATCGTCGACTGGCGCCGCCCGGCAAGAAGACGGCGGTCTTCCTGTGGACCGGCGACTGCGTGCCGCCGGCCCAGGCCCTGCGCACCGCCTGGGAAGGCGGTCTGCTGAACATGAACGGCGGCGACACGGTCGCCACTCGCCGCAACCCGACGCTCTCGCTGGTCGCGCCGATGTCGATCCGCAAGGAGGGCTGGCTGCAGATCTACGCACCCAACCAGAACGAGAACGTCTACACCAACCTGTGGACCGGCCCCTTCTTCGGCTTCGAGCAGGTGATCGAAACCTTCGAGATCACCGAGGAACCCCTGCGCCTGAAGCCGATCAACATCTACTACCACACGTATGCCGCCAGCAAGGGCGCCTCGATCGTGGCGCTTCGAAGGGTCTACGACTGGGCGCTGGCGCGTCCGGTGCACCCGGTTTTCGCCTCGGAATACATCCGCAAGGTGCTCGACTTCGAAGACATGGCGATCGGGCGCGAAGTGGCCGGCGCCCGGCGCTGGCGGATCGCCGGAAGCGGGCAATTGCGCAACCTGCGCCTGCCCGCCGGCCAGGGAGAGCGCATCGATCTGGCGGCCAGCGAGTCGGTCCTGGGCTGGGTCGCAGGGCCGGGCGGCGATTACGTTCACCTGGGCGGCGCCCGGGCATGGCTGGCGATGTCGGCCAGCGGGCAGCGGCGGCCCGCCGGTCGCGCCGAGGTGGTGTCGGCCAATGGCCGGCTCGATGCCCTGCCTGCGCAGGGAGACAGCCTGCGGATGCGATTCACCGCGACGGTCGCCGGCGAGGTGCTTCTGGCCCACGATGAACGTTGTTCAGTAAGCGTAAACTCTAGACAAATCAATGGGAAAGCAATCGACAGCTCAGAAATCGCATTAAAATCGCGCGGTCATGTCGTCCACTACCCGATCGCGCTTGCGGCTGCCCGAAACGGGGCCGTGGTATCAGTCCGCTGCTGACCACCGCCGTCAGCGGCTGTTCCATCCCGGCATCGTGCCGCTGTTTGCAGCGGCGCTCGCGCTGGTACTGCTGCTGGCCTTCCCCAGCCAGGATCTGTCCAACAAGCTTGCCCGGGCCGATCGCTCCGATCTGCTGACGATTTCGTACCTGCGCGCATGGTTGTCGGCCAAACCGGACGACTGGCCATTGCGCCTGACCCTGGCGCGCCACCTCACCCTGATCGGCCGTTACGACGAGGCGCTCGGCGCGCTCGAGGCGATTCGCGGCGGCGAACGCGAATTGCGCCGAGCCGCCGAACACCAGCGCCTGGTGGTGCTGGAGCGCAAGGCCTGGTCCCTGCCGGAGGACAGCCCGCTGCGCGCCGAACTGCTGGCCGAACTGAGCCGGGCCATGCGCGCACGCGGCGCGGACCGGACGTCCCCGGTGACCTCGGCAGGTCTGATCGAACAGGCCATGGGCATCGACGATCCCAGGCTCGCGCTCGAACTGCTGCGCGCACAGGTCCAGGATCCGCGGGTGATCCAACCGCATCAGTGGTTCGCGAAGATGGCGGCGCTGTCGATGGCGCAGAGCGAACCGGCCCTGGCCGCGGCCTGTTACTGGCGAGCCTTCGATGCGGCCGGCGACACCACCGAGCGGCGGACCTACCTGCGCGGCGCGATGCGGGCGATGCGCTCGGCCGACCGGGTCGCCGAGCTGCTGGAACAGGTCGAACCGCGCCTGGCGCTGGCCGGACCCGACCGCGCCCTCTACGAAGAGCTGGTCCGTCTGGCGCTGGGAGCCCGGCGCCCCGATCTTGCCGAACAGTGGGCCCGCGCCATGTTGCAGTTCTCGATGCTCGAACTCTGGCTGCGGGCCGCCCAAGGCCGCAGCGGACCCGATGGCTCGAGCCTTCCCGGGGCAACATCGCTGCGCCAGGACGGCGGCTTCATGCGGGTCGGCACACGCCAGGCGCCCGTCCGCTCATCTTTGGCCGGCAAGCCACCGGTCGGCAAGCAACCGGTCGGCAGGTCGTCGGCCGGCAAGTCGCCGACCCATAAGGCACTGGCCCATAAGGCACTGGCCGGCAGGACGGCAGCCGCCCGCGCCCCTCAGAGCAGTCGTGCCCAGACGACCCCGCCGGCGAAGGTGGCTGGCAAGGTCGCGCACCCGCGGTCCGAGCCTGCTCCGGTGCGCCGGCCGGCATCGGCACGTCTGACGAGCGCGGCGGCCGATGTGCCCGTGAAGGTGGCCGCACCGATCGCCGTCGTCTCCGCCAACGTCTCCGCCAACGTCAACGCCAACGCCAACGCAATCGATCCTCCGGCCACCGCCCCCAGCGAGGGCGCGACGCCGCAATTGCCCTTCGACGAGGCCGCCTACCGGCTCGCCTTCGATGTGTTCGTCGGCAATCGCAATCTGGCCGACGCGCTGCGGGTGGCCGAGTCGGCGGTGCGCCAGGCGCCGGGCTCGCGGGCCTGGCGGGAACGCCTGGCGCAGGTGGCGGAATGGTCCAACCGATCGCCGATCGCCCTGGTCCAGTGGCTGCACATCGCCACGACCACTGGGGAAGCGCCCGCCTGGCAACAGGTCAGGCGGCTGGCCGAAGCCACCCACAACCATGAGGCACTGATGAGCTTCCTGCGCTGGGAAGTGCAGGCCAATCCGCCCAGCGACGAGCGCGATCTGCGGGTCGCGGCAACCTACGAATACCTGGGCCAGCCGGAGCAGGCGATCAGCTGGCTGCGTTCGCGCATCGACGCCCGCGGGGCGGCAACCACGACCGTGCTGCGCGATCGCATCACCGACCTGGCGCAGATCAGCGGCAAGGTCGGCCTGCTCGAGCAGCAGCTGCGCGCCGTGCTGGCCGCCGACGGCCCGCGGGCCGACATCACGACCCGGCTGGCCAACCTGCTGTACGGCCAGTCCCGGCTGGCCGACGCCTTCGCGGTGCTGCAGCCGATGCGGTCGATGGCCAGCGATCCTGCACGCTATGGCGACGAGCAGGAACGCCAGTGGGGCTTCTGGGACCTGCATACCCGCCTGGCGACCCGGTTGCAGCGCGAGGACGACGCGATCCTGTCGTTCCTGCAGCTGCTGCGGCTGCGCTCGGCCAGTCCCGAGGATCTGCGCGAGCTGTCGATGCTGGCCGAAGGGCGCTCGATCCGCGCGGCCGCCGATGTCAGCGAGTTCGGCTGGTACCAGCACCGCGATGCGGGGCAGCTCGAGCGCGTCTACGGCCTGCTGCTGGCGCTGCGCGACTATCCGCGCCTGGAGCGCCTGCTCGACAGCCTGAACGCCGCGCAGCGCGACCGCTTCGAGAGCGACCCCAGCCTGCTGCGCGCGCGGGCAGACCACCGCCAGGCGGCAGGGCGATTCGGCGAGGCCCGCCGCGACCTGGAACGCGCCATCGAACTCAGACCGGGCGAGCCTCACGGCCCCGCCCAGCTGGTCTGGCTGCTGCTGGCGCAGCGCGACGCCCTGGCCCTGCGCCAGGCGCTGCGCCGCTTCGAACCGATGGCTGCCGCCACACCGGTGCTGTGGGCGCCGTTCGGGGCAGCCTACATGGCACTGAACGAACCGCAGCGGGCGGTGCCGTACTTCCACCAGAAGGCGCGGGAGGCCAATGACTACCTGTGGTGGCTGGCCTATGCCGATGCGCTGGGCGATGCCGGACGCCACGATGCGGCGTGGACGCTGCGCCGCCGGGCATGGACCGAACTGCGTCCCGCGGCGGTGAGCGGCACCCACGATGCGCGCATGGCCTCGCGCGAACGGGTGGTCGCGCTGGCCCTGCAGTTCAGCCCCAGCGACGAGGCCCGCCAGCTGCTGCGCGGCATGCTCGACGAAACAGCCAGCGCCATGGCACGGCCCGGCGCGAACCACTCGCCGGTGTCCGCGCTGTCGCCGGCGACACCCGGCCCGCCGGTCGGCGCCAGCCAGGCCCAGGCCTTGCCCGCCGACCTGCCGGCGCTCGCGCAGCGCATCGCCGGACTGCTGCCGCTGGGCCAGCCGCCCGCGGAGTCCCTCGAGCCGGCGCCGGTCGCTGCCGACAAGCGGCAGGCCGCGGTGCGCGAACTGGTGGTCTCGTATCTGATGACCCGGGAGTCCTTCGATTCGGCGCGCGGCTGGCTGCTGTCACGGTACGCCGATGATCTGAGCCGGCCGGCCTGGGCGCAGCTCGCGCTCGCCCTGGTCTCGCGCGACCGGGTCCGACTGGAAAAGATGCTCGAAGACATGCCCGACTGGCTGCCCAAGCTCGAGAGCATCGATGCCATGCGCGTGACCAGCCGCTATGCGTCGGCCCAGACGCTCGCGTTCGACACGCTGGGTTCGCGACCGGACAATCCCGATGCCCATCAGCGTGTGATGGACACGTTCAGCGAAGCCGGCTCCTTCGGCCAGGTCGGCATCGGGGGCGTCGAACAGGGCGCCCTGCGCATCCACGGCCTGCGCGCCGAAACCGCCTGGACAGCGAGTTCCGGCTGGTCGGTGCTGGGCGAGTTCGACGAGTTGCGCCTGAGATCATCCGACACGACGCAGCTCGCCGGCGTGCCCGGCACCGAACGCCGGATCGCGCTGGGCCTGCGCCGACCGGTCGACGACGGCTGGTGGTTGGCCCGGGTCTCGCACCGCGAGTCGGTGCGCAACGTGGTTGGCGCACAGCTGCAATGGCAGCTCGGCACGCCCGGCCGCTGGCAGATGGCGGGCACGGCAGGCCTGCGCCAGACGGCCAGCGAACTGGCCCTGCTGCGGGTCGGTGCGAGCAAGGATCATCTGGACCTGCGGCTGACCTGGGAGGCCACCGCCCGCGAGTACGTGTCGCTGAACGTGTCGGCGGCACGGTTTCGAACCCAGTTGGACACCGCTCTGGGCGACGGCCTGGTCGGCGCAGTCGAAGTCGGTCACCGGTTTCGTCTCGACTATCCGGATGTGACGTTCCGACTGTCGCTGGTACGCTCGAACTACAGCGCCGAGCGCCAGTTCGACGCGCTGGTGACGGGCCTCGCCGGCAGTTCGGTCGGCGATCCGTTCACGTTGTGGATCCCGGCTTCCTCTTCGCAGGCGAATCTGTCGGTGTCGGTGGGCGAGAGCAGCAACTTCGGGCAGACTCGGGCGATCCGCCCTTACGCCGAGGCTGGCCTGCGCAGCAATTCGCTCACCGGGTCGGGCTACAACTTCCGGGCCGGCCTGACCGGTTCGCTGATCGGCGCCGATCGGCTCACCCTGTTCGCCAGCGCCATCAGCGCTGTGCCCGGAAACCCCCGCGGCAGCCGGGAACTGGGCGTGGCGTATCGCTTTCGCTATTGATTCGATGTTCGACCGGAGCCCAACCCGCATGACAGACCAACCGCCCTTCGCCGCGCCGCGGCCCGCGCTCAGCCTCTGGCGCCGGCTGCGATCGATGCTGCCGGTCGCGGCCGTCGTGCTGCTGGCGGCCTGCACCACCGTCAACGTCCAGCCGCCACCCAACATCGACTGGGCAGCGCCCTGGGCGCTGCTGCCGATCAGCAATCACACCGAAACCCCGCAAGCGGGCCTGCGCGCCGAGGCGATCATCGAAAGCCTGGTGCGCTCGCGGGGTGTTTCCGACCTGCGCCGCTACCCGGCCAGCCTGGTCAACGAGTCGCTGTTCGAAGCCAACGAACGCAAGGCGGTCGATCAGGCCACGGCCTGGGCCCGCAGCGAACGGCTGCGCTACGGCTTGACCGGCACCGTCGACGAATGGCGCTACAAGGTCGGCGTCGACGGCGAGCCCGCCGTGGGCATCACCCTGAAACTGATCGACCTGCAGAGCGGCGCGGTGGTCTGGACAGCGGCCGGCAGCAAGACCGGATGGAGTCGCGAGGCCCTGTCCGGTGTCGCGCAGAAACTGATCGGCCAACTCAGCGCGCCCCTGACGCCACCACCGCGACGGTGACGCTCCCGTCTCCCCGCCGCGCCCTCGCCGCCCGATTTTTCGCGGCCAGCATCCGGGCCTGGGACTCGCCAGCGTCGGTGCTGCGAGTCATGCTCGAAACGACCTTGTTCACCGGCGCGGCACTCGGCCTGTCGGCCTGGCTGTCGCCGGCAGACCCCTTCGGGCTGGCCAGCCAGTTTCCCTGGCTGTGGATCGTGCCGGCGCTGCTGGCACTGCGCTACGGCACGGTCGACGGTGTGCTGGGTACCTGCCTGCTGCTGGCAGCGTGGTTCGCGCTGCCCTGGCTCACGGGCGTGCCGCGGCCGCCCCAGTTTCCGCAGCCCTATTTCCTGGGCGGCCTGGTGCTGGTGCTCGTCTGCGGCCAGTTCGCCGACATCTGGAACGAACGCTATGCGCGCCTGCGCGCGGCCAACAGCTACCTGGACGAGCGCCTGGCCGCGCTGACCCGCTCGCACTACCTGCTTCGGCTGTCGCATGAACGCATCGAACAGGAGCTGCTGGTACGCCCAGTCACGCTGCGCGACCTGCTGGCCGACCTGCGCAGCATCGAATCGGCCGCCAGCGTGGTGCCCGCCTCGGCGCTGGCCCGCTGCGATGCCCTGCTGCGAGTGCTGTCGCAAAGCTGCGAGCTGGAAGATGCCGCGATTCACCGGGTGATCGACGCCCGCCTCGAATCCAAGCCCTTGGCCAGCACCGGCGAGCCGCTGCCGCTGGTGGCCGACGACGCCCTGCTCGCGCTGGCCGAACAAAGCGGCGAGCTGGCTCATGTGAAGTCGGGCGAAGGCACGATGCACGAGGGCAGCTACCTGGTGTGCGCGCCGATCGTGGCCGCCGGGGGCGAACGGCTAGGATTGCTGGTGGTGCGCTCGATGCCCTTTTTCGCGCTCAACCTGGAGAACCTGCGCCTGGTCACCGTGCTGCTGGGCTACTACGCCGACGGCCTGCGCCAGCAGCAGATCGTGCAGCCGGTCCTGGCTCGACGCCCGGACTGCCCGCCGGACTTCGCGCTCGAACTGATGCGCCTGCACCGGCTGCGGCTGTCGGCCAACGTGGTGTCGACCCTGGTTGCCTTCACGTTCGAGCAAAGCGAAAGCGGCGACAGCGTCTTCGAGCAGGTGCGCCGCATGCGCCGCTCGCTGGATCTGTTGTGGGTGATCGGCACGCCGGGCCGCCATGTGATCGTGATGCTGCTGCCGCTGTCCGGTGCACCGGCATTGGAAGGCTTTCTGCTGCGCATCGAGAACGGCCTGCGCCAGCAGCTGCAGACCGACTTTGCCGACAGCCGGGTCGGCGTGCACACGGTGATGCTCGACGAAACCCCTGCCGAGCGGACGCTCGACGAGCTGCTGACCCGCTGCAAGGTGTCCAGCCACCCCGAACTGGCCGGTCTGCCGGCATGAGCGCCGAGCCCGCGATCCACGCAGGGCCCGCGGATGCGGCCGAATCCGAGGCTCGGACAGGCATAGATCCGCCGCCCGATCGGGCACCCGACGCTGGCCCCCCATGGGCCGCTCGGCATCCCCGGCTCGCGCGCGTGCTGGCCTTGGCAGGCCCCCCGGCCAGCTTCCTGCCGGCACTGCTGCTCGAGGCTCAGGCGCTGGCGACCCTGCTGGCAGCGGAGCCTGAATCGTCGCGTATCGGTCCATTCGTCGGCTGGCACCTGGCCGCCAGCCTGGCCTGCGGCTGGCCGTTCTGGCGCTGCCTGCCCCAGGAAATGCGCGAGCCGCGCCGGCCGCTGATGGCGCTTGGCGTGCTCGCCAACACGTTCGTGCCGCTGCTCTCGGCAGGGATGGTGCTGGCCCTGCGGATCGGGCTGCAGCTGCGCCGCATCGCCCGCGCGCTGCCCTTCGCCACCGTTCCCCAGCCCGAGTTCGAACTGCACCGCAAGGGCGAGGTCAGCCAGATGCGCAACAGCCGGCTGCGCAGCCGGCTGATGGACCCGTCCACGCCGATGGCCGATCGGGTGACCGACCTGCTGTCGATCCAGGACGTGCCCTCGCGGATCACGGCCGACATCATGCGGGCGCTGCTGGCCGACCGGGTCGAGGACATCCGCCTGCTGGCCTACGGCATGCTCGACGGCCGCGAGAAGGCCATCAGCCAGCGCATCTTCGCCGAAGAGGCGCAACTGCAGCACGCCGACGAGCACGACCGCATCTTCGGCGCGCACAAGCGGCTGGCCGAGCTGTACTGGGAGCTGGTCTTCCAGCGCCTGGTCGACGGCGACATGCGCACCCACGCCTGCCGCCAGGCGCGCGAGCAGGCCGAGCGCGCGCTGGTGCTGCGTGCCGACGACGCCGGCGTGTGGTTCCTGCTGGTTCGGGTCCTGCATACGCTGAAAGACTTCGAGGGCGGCAAACAGGCTTTGGTGATGGCCGAACAGCACGGCTTCCCGCGCGACCGCCTGGTGCCCTGGATCGCCGAGTACGCGTTCGCCGAACGCCGCTTCGGCGACGTGCGCGCCGCCTTCGCCGAGCTGCCGGTCGCCCCGGGAGCGATGCAGCTGGCCGCCGCCTGGCATTACTGGACCGGCCGATGAGCGCGCCACCCAAGCCGCTGCCGCGCGCCGAACGGGTCGATGTGATGCTGCTGCTCGAGGGCACGTTTCCCTACGTGTCGGGAGGCGTGTCGAGCTGGGTCAACCAGATCGTGCGCGGCTTCCCGGAACTGACGTTCGGGGCCGTGTTCATCGGCAGCCGGCGCAGCGACTATGGCGAGATGAAATACGCCCTGCCGGACAATCTCGTGCACCTCGAATGCCATTACATGCACGAGTTCCCGGCGCCGCCGGCGGTCGCCACGATGGCCGGCGATCCGGCGGCTTTCGCCAGCAGCGCAGCGCTTCACGATGCATTCCGGCGCAGCCGCGAGGACCGCGACCCCGCCGGCGCCACGGCCGAATCCGGCCGTCTGCTCGACACCGTGATGCCGCTGCTGTCCGACGGCAAGGGCCTGTCGGAACAGGCGTTCCTCTACAGCAAGGCGTC
The DNA here is from genome assembly GCA_016710525.1 of Burkholderiaceae bacterium. Classification (GTDB taxonomy): domain Bacteria; phylum Pseudomonadota; class Gammaproteobacteria; order Burkholderiales; family Burkholderiaceae_E; genus Quisquiliibacterium. Next base: position 94,244 of record JADJVQ010000013.1, on the reverse strand, counting down.
CTGGGACGACATCACCGCCAACTACCGCGAACGCTGCACCGACCCCTCGTTCGTCGATTACTTCTGGACGGTGCGCATCATGCATTCACCGATCTGGATGCTGCTGCGGGTCGCCCAGCAGCTGATCCCGGCCGACTGCTACCACACGATCTCCACCGGCTACGCGGGATTCCTGGGTGCGATCCTGCGGCGCGTCGCGGGCAAGCCGCTGCTGCTGTCCGAGCACGGGATCTACACCAAGGAACGCAAGATCGACCTGTTCCAGAGCGACTGGATCCGCGACAACCGGGGCGTGTTCGAAAAGGACCCCTCGCAGCTCGGTTACTTCCGTGACATGTGGATCCGCTTCTTCGAGGCGATGGGGCGCATGTGCTACGACGCCGCCGACCGCATCGTGTCGCTGTACGAGGCCAACCGGCTGCGCCAGATCGCCGATGGCGCACCGCCCGAGAAGACCTGCAATATCCCCAACGGCATCAACCTGCCGCGCCTGGCCGCGTTGCGCGCGCTGCGCCCGGCCGAGCCGCCCAAGGTGCTGTGCCTGATCGGGCGCGTGGTGCCGATCAAGGACGTCAAGACCTTCGTGCGCGCGATGAAGACGGTGGTCAGCCGGTTTCCGCAGGCCGAAGGCTGGATCGCCGGTCCCGAGGACGAGGACCGGGCCTACGCGCTGGAGTGCCGCTCGATGGCGGTCTCGCTGGGCATCGAGAACCAGGTGCGTTTCCTGGGCTTCCAGAAGATCGACGAGCTGATGCCCAAGCTCGGGCTGGTCGTGCTCAGTTCGATCAGCGAAGCCTTGCCGCTGGTGCTGCTCGAGGGCTTTGCGGCCGGAGTGCCGGCGGTGGCCACCGATGTCGGCTCGTGCCGCCAGCTGATCCACGGCCTGGACGAAGAGGATCAGGCGCTCGGTTCGGCCGGCGGCATCGTGCGGATCGCCGATCCCGAGGCGCTGGCGCTGGCCTGCGTCGAGCTGCTGTCGGACCAGGCGCGCTGGACCAGCGCCCAGCAGGCGGGCATCGCGCGCGTCGAGCGCTACTACACGCAGGACATGATGTTCGGCTACTACCGCGACCTGTACAACACGGCGCTGGAACAAGGCCGCGCAGCCACCGCCGTCACACCCGGCGCGCCCCGCGCGCCGCACGGCTGAAGGCAGCGGCGCGATGGCGGGCATCGGCTTCGAGCTGCGCAAGCTGCTGGCGCGCGACAACCTGCTCGCGCTGTTGCGCGCGTATGCCTATGCCGGCGTGATCAGCTCGGGCCCCTGGATCCTGTCGATCCTGGGCATGCTGCTGATCGGCATCTTCAGCTTCAACGTGGTCCAGCCCGCCGCGCGGGTCACTCAATTCCAGGTGACCATCACCAATCTGATTGCCGGTTCGCTGATCCTGACCGGCACCGTGCAGCTGGCCTTCACCCGCTTCGTCGCCGACCGTCTGTTCGAGCACAAGCCGCAGATCATCGTGGGCAACTACCATGCGCTGCTGCTCGCGGTGGTGGTGGTGGCCGGGTTCGGCGTGCTGCCCTTCGCACTGCTCGCCTTCCCGGACGAGTCGCGCCTGTACCCGGTGCTGTTCGTGGCCGGCTTCGTGATCCTGTCGGCGATCTGGATCGCCACGGTATTTCTTGCCGGCATCAAGCAGTACAAGGCGATCGTGTTCCTGTATCTGATCGGCTATGGCCTGACGGTGGCCGGCGCGATCGCGCTGCGACGCTTCGGCCTGGAAGGCCTGCTGGCCGGCTTCGTCATCGGCCAGCTGTGCCTGTTCTGCGGCATGCACGCCCTGATCGTGAAGAACTATCCGACGCCCGTCGGCATGAGCTTCGAGTTCTTCGATCGCAGCCAGGTCCACCTGTCGCTGGCCGGCGTGGGCTTCCTGTACAACTTCGGCACCTGGATCGACAAGTTCATGTTCTGGCACTGGCTGCCAACCTCACAGGAGGTGATCGGACCGCTTCGGGCCTCCGTGATCTACGACCTGCCGGTTTTCATGGCCTACCTGTCGATCATTCCCGGCATGGCGATCTTCCTGGTCCGCATCGAAACCGACTTCGTCGATCACTACGACGGCTTCTACGGTGCGGTGCGTGGTGGCGGCTCGCTGCAGACCATCGAGCGGCACCGCAACGGCATGGTCCAGACGGTGCGCGACGGGCTGTTCGGCATCGTCAAGATCCAGGCCATCACCGTGCTGCTGCTGTTCGTGTCGGGCGAGCGGCTGCTGCGCTGGCTGGGCATCTCGGACCTGTATCTGCCGCTGCTCTATGTGCAGACGATCGCGGCCAGCCTGCAGGTGCTGTTCCTGTCGATCCTGACCGTCTACTTCTATCTGGACAAGCGCACCGTGGTGCTGGCGCTGTGCGGCCTGTTCGTCGTGCTGAACGCCGGCCTGACCGCGGTGTCGATCGCGCTCGGGCCGGCCTTCTACGGCTACGGCTTTGCACTGGCGCTGCTGGTCACGGTGGTGACCGGCTTCAAGGCCTTGGAGCGCAGCTTCGGGCGGCTCGAGTACTCGACATTCATGCTGCAGTAGGCGGGGCGCAGGCCGGACCAGCCATCACGCAGTCGCCCGTGACCACGCAGTCGCCCGTGACCACGCAGCCACCCTGCACGGACACTCAGCCCGCCCGATGTGCCCGCAGGAACGAACGCACCTGCCGCTCGACCAGGGGGATTCGCTCGGCGGGCTCCTTCCACGGAAACAGGCTGACCTCGGCGCGCGGCGCGAGCATCGCGGTCTCCATCGCGACCGCATACGGGTGCGCCGGGATGTCGTCGGGCAGCACCAGCACCGGCGTCTGGCAGGCGCGCACGAAGTCGCGGCTGACCGTGAAGACGAAGTCGGGATCGGTGCGATACATGCGGGTGAGGAAGCGCTCCACCATGGCCGGCGTGACGTCCGGCCGGCGCGCGAGCATCTCGGGTCCCCAGCCCTTCATGTTGTTCTCGAAGAAGAAGTCACGATTGTCGGGACGCGAACCGCTCGGCTGGGCCAGCACCGCGGCGACGATCCGCTCGGGCGCGCGCCTGATCAGGTTCCAGATCATCGGGCCGCCGATGCAAAAGCCGATCACCACGAACTTGTCGATGCCCAGATGGTCCATCAGGCCGAGCTGGTCATCGGTGAATGCATCCCAGGGCCGCTCGGTTTCCAGCGGGCCGCTGGACTGGCCGTCCTTGGCGTTGCGCAGGTCGGCCGCGATGCACCGGTACTCGTCGGTGAAACCCGTCATCGGATTGAACGGCGCGGCGCCCGTGAGAAACGACATCGTCGCGTTCAGGCCACCGCCGGGGATCACCAGCAGCGGATAGCCGGAACCGACGTCCTGATAGTGAATGCGAACAGACCCTTTTTCGTAGAACGGCATGCCGGACCTACTCGACCGCAGCCGTCAGGCCGGGCACCGGCGCACGCGTGATCTCGCTCATGTTCTCGCGCACGTCGAAGATCCTGATCTGCAGATCGCTCAATGCCGAATTGGCCCTCATGCGCGCAACGATCGGCCCATCGAGGTAGGCCTGCGCGCTCGCCCGGTCGGCAAACAGATAGATGCCCCCGGACAACTGCGCATCGCTGGGATCGTCGAGCCAGATCTTCCATTGCAGCCCGGGCAGGGAGACGAACGGTGCGGCGGTTTCGGCGGAGTATCGGGCATCCCACTCAGCCTTGGGCATATCGGGACGACGATAGTTGATCTGGACGACGACCATGGGAAATCTCCCTCGGGGTTGGTGGGACGGCCGAAGAATTCTATCGCCATCCCGCGTCCGCCGGGGCGCTGCGGCCGTAAAGGGCGTTGCGGCCCGGTGCCTCAGTTGGCCGGCAGATCGGTGACGCCAGCGGTTCCTTCGACCTTCACCAGCGCTTTGGTGGCGCTCGCCGACAGCGGGTTGGGCACGGTGATCATCAGCACGTCCTTGTTGCTGGCCAGGACCAGCTGCCCGGTCAGCACCACGGTCTTCGTGCCGGCGAGGGTCACCGTCGTCCGATAGGTGCCGGCGGACACTTCGACCGAATCGTTGCCCGACGCGGGACCGGCGTTCCTGTAAGCGGTGGCCGAAATGGTCGGCGTGACCGACGCCGCCGAGATGTCCGTTCCAGGCGCGCTCAGGTAGACATCGATGCTGCCCGCCGCGGGCGACGCGTTGAGCACACGCACGCGGGCCTTCTCGGAACTGAGGGACTTGTTGTACGGGTCGGAGAACATCACGAGCGACGCGCCGGCAGCGGTGTCGGGGACTGCGACGAACGTGTACTTGTTGCCCCGCGACGGATTGAGCGCAACCGTCCCCAGCACCGCCAGGGTGGCGGTGTTCTTCAGGGTCCAGCTGGAATTCTCGGTGCTGACATCGAAGTAGTTCGATGCGAACGGATACTGCACGTTGGTCACGTCGGACTGGGCGCTCTCGCCACGGTACAGCGTGGTGGCGGGCGCGAGTTGGGCGGCATGCACGAAGCGCACGGCCGGATCGGCAAGGTCGAGGCGGTCCTGGGTATCGCCGCCGCTGCAGGCCGCCAGCCCGATGAAGGGGATGCAGGCCAGCAGCAGTTTGTTCAGAGTATTCATGGCGCTCTCTTCGAGGTTGGGTGTGCCCCCGACTCTAGAGACGCCGGACCCCGCCCGGGATGGGCCAAACACCCCTGCGTATGTCGGACAGCACCGCGTCCGGTCTGCGCAGGCAGCCCGCGGACCTGGCCATGAGCCGCGGCGACTTCCTGACGATGAAGCGCCCCGAAGCCGCGCGGCGGGCCCGGGCAGACTGACCGAGCCGCGTGTCCGGGCGGCACGCGGATATCAGCCGGCCATTGGAACCCGTTTGCGCAGCAGCCGCGGCAGCACCAATATGCACACGATCACCACCAGCAGCACCAGGCAGATCGGCCGGGTGGCGAAAACGGTCCAGTCGCCCTGGCTGATCGACAGCGCATTGCGCAGCTGCTTCTCGGCCATCGGCCCCAGGATCATGCCGACGATCACCGGCGCGGTCGGAAAGCCGAAGCGGCGCATGCCCAGCCCGAGCAGTCCGATGATCAGCAGCAGCAGCAGATCGAACCACGACTGGCGCAGGCTGTAGGCGCCCATCGTCGAGAAGATCAGGATGCCGCCATACAGCAGAGGCGTCGGAATGCGCAGGATGCGCACCCACATGCCGACCAGCGGCAGGTTGAGCACCAGCAGCATCACGTTGCCGATGTACAGCGACGCGATCAGCGTCCACACCAGCGTGCCGGAGGTCTGCATCAGCGTCGGGCCGGGCTGCAGGTTGTAGTTCTGGAAAGCGGCGAGCAGGATCGCCGTGGTGGAACTGACCGGGATGCCCAGCGTGAGCAGCGGCGCCAATGCCGCGGTGACCGTGGCGTTGTTCGCCGCTTCGGGTCCGGCCACGCCTTCGATCGCGCCCGGGCCGCCATTCGTGGCAAAGTCCTCCGGGTGCTTGGACAGCCGCTTTTCAGTGGCGTACGACAGGAAGGTCGGAATTTCTGCACCGCCCGCCGGAATCAGCCCGAACGGAAAACCCAGCGCCGAGCCGCGCAGCCAGGCGGGAATCGAGCGCCGCCAGTCCTGCGCGTTCATCTTCACCTGGCTCATCCGGTTGATCGACGCGTCGGGCTGCAGGTAGAACACGTTGTAGAGCGCCTCGCCGACCGCGAATAGGCCGACCGCGACCACCACGATGTCCAGGCCGTCATACAGTTCGGGAATGCCCAGCGCATAGCGGGTCTGGCCCGAGGTCGCCTCGATGCCGATCAGGCCGATGCCCAGTCCGATGAACAGGCTCGTCATGCCGCGCACGACCGAGCTGCCCAGAACCGCCGACACGGTGGTGAACGCCAGCACCATGATCATGAAGTACTCGGCCGGCCCGAAGCGCAGCGCGAACTGCGCCGCGGCCGGCGCGACGAAGGACAGCAGCACCGTGGCGATGGTGCCGGCGACGAACGAACCGATCGCCGCGGTGGCCAGCGCCGGGCCGGCGCGCCCGTTCTTGGCCATCGTGTTGCCTTCCATCGCGGTGACCATCGTGGCCGACTCGCCGGGCGTGTTCATCAGGATCGACGTGGTCGAGCCGCCGAACATGGCGCCGTAGTAGATGCCCGAGAACAGGATCAGCGCCGAGGCCGGTTCGACCTTGGCGGTGAGCGGCAGCAGCATCGCCACGGTCAGCGCCGGCCCGATGCCGGGCAGCACACCGATGGCAGTGCCGACGAAACATCCGGCCAGCGCCCAGACCAGATTGATCGCGGTCAGCGCGGCAGCGAAGCCGCCGGCCAGTTGCATCAGGGTGTCGGTCATGATCAGAACCCCGCCAGCGGGAACAGCTTCAGGCTGACTTGCAGCACTTTGGCGAACAGCAGCCACATCGGAAAGGCGATCGCCAGCGCGATGCCCGCATCGCGCAGCGGGCGGGTGCTTCCGAAGCCGCGCGCCACGCAGACCATCAGCAGGCTGCTGGCCAGCACGAAGCCGACCGTGCCGATCACGATCATGTGAGCGATCAGTCCGCCGGCGACCCAGCCCAGCCGGTGAAAACTGAGTTCGGGCCGAACCATGGTGTCGGCATCGTCGGCCTGCGCCTGGACACTGGCCGGGCGCGCCAGCAGCACCAGCGAACACAGCGCCAGCCCGATCGTGACCAGCGTGGGCAGAAAACGCGGCGACAGTCCCGCGTAACCGCCCTGCGAATCGACAAAGGGCAGGCCCGCCCCGAAGAACAGCGCCAAGGCGCCTACGCCCAGGCCCACCCAGCGATTCGCATGCATCTCCCGCCTCCTCGTCGTCTCTTGGTTGTGCGTCGGCGTCAGGAGCGTTCCCTGCGCGCGGCGTTCTTCGATGCGCTCGTTCGGCCGGGCCCGGGCCCGGAACGCGCTCACGACCGCCGGCCGACTATAGCGCGGCCCCGGCCCCGCCGGGGCGCCGCCACCCATGCCTGGGCAAGCGCCGGCGACTGCCCCGACACGTGCTCGATGAACCGGGCCAGGGCCGCGCCCGGGACCGGACCGCGCCACGCCAATGCGATGTCGACCACCGGCACATCGCCGGTCAGCGGGCGGTATTCCACGCCGACACGCCCCAGGTTGCGCAGGCTGGCCGGCACCACGGCGACCCCCAGGCCGGCCGCGACCAGCGACAGGATGGTCTGCATCTGGATGGCCTCCTGCCCGATGTCCGGGCTGGCGCCTGCGGCGGTGAACAGGCCCAGGATGTCGTCGTGCAGGCCCGGGGCCTTTTCGCGCGGGAAGATCACCAGCGGCGAAGCCGCCAGCTCGGCCGGGCGTATGCGCCGGCGGGCCGCCAGCGGATGACGGGCAGGCAGAGCAGCCACCAGCGTGTCGCGAAATACCGGCAGCCACTGCAGCGTGCCGCGCGGCAGCGGCGGCAGCACGAAACCCGCGTCCAGCGATCCGTCGGCCAGCGCCTCGGCCTGGGCGTCGGAGGTCATCTCGCGCAGCGTCAGCCGCACGCCCGGCGCCAGCGCCCGGAACTCGCGCAGGCACTCGGGCAGGAAGCTGTATTCGGCCGGCGTCACGAAGCCGACCCGCAAGTGGCCGGCCTCGCCGCGCCCGGCCGCCTGCACCCGTTCGAAGGCCTGCGGAAAGCGCGGCAGCAATGATTCGAGCTCATCGGCCAGCGCGCGGCCCGGCGGCGTCAGGCTGACCCCGGCGCGGCCGCGTTCGAGCAGCCGCAGGCCCAGGCGCTCCTCGAGCTGGCGGATCGCAATCGACAGCGGCGGCTGCGAGATGTGCAGCAGCGCGGCCGCACGTCCGAAGTGCAGGGTCTGGACGACCGCGCGGAAATACACCAGGTGGCGCAGGTCGATGCCCCGCCAGCCGGCCCAAGGATCGCTCATCGATATCCAGGGAGTATCAAAACCCGCATTTTTATATACTTCGCAAGCATCTCGCCAGCCCCTATCATCGGCGCCTCGCCCGATTCATCGACAGGAGACCTCCATGGCTGCCAATCGCCGCTCACGCAACATCACCGAAGGTGTCGCCCGCGCCCCCAACCGCTCGATGTACTACGGCATGGGCTACCAGCCCAGCGACATGAGCAAGCCCTTCATCGGCATCGCCAACGGCCACTCGACGATCACGCCCTGCAACTCGGGGCTGCAGGTGCTGGCCGACGCGGCCGAAAAAGCGATCCGCGAAGCCGGCGCCAATGCCGAGATGTTCGGTGTGCCGACCATCTCCGACGGCATGTCGATGGGCACCGAAGGCATGAAGTACTCGCTGGTCTCGCGCGAGGTCATCGCCGACTGCATCGAGACCTCGGTGCAGGGCCAGTGGATGGACGGCGTGCTGGTGATCGGCGGCTGCGACAAGAACATGCCCGGCGGCATGATCGGCATCCTGCGCGCCAACGTGCCGGCCATCTACGTCTATGGCGGCACCATCAAGCCCGGCAAATGGAAGGGCCAGGACCTGACGGTGGTGTCGGTGTTCGAGGCCGTGGGCGAATTCTCGCGCGGGCGCATGAGCCAGGAAGACTTCGATGGCATCGAGCGCAACGCCATCCCGGGCAGCGGCTCGTGCGGCGGCATGTACACCGCCAACACCATGTCGTCGGCGTTCGAGGCGCTGGGCATGAGCCTGATCGGCTCGTCCACGATGGCCAACCCCGACCACGAGAAGGAAGACTCCGCCACGCTGTCGGCCAAGGTGCTGGTCGAAGCGGTCAAGAACGATCTGAAGCCGCTGGACATCGTCACCCGCAAATCGCTGGAGAACGCCGTGGCGGTGATCATGGCCACCGGCGGCTCGACCAACGCGGTGCTGCACTTCCTGGCGATCGCGCACGCCGCCGGCATCCCCTGGACGCTGGACGACTTCGAGCGCATCCGCCGCAAGACGCCGGTGCTGTGCGACCTGAAACCCTCGGGCAAGTATGTGGCGGTCGACCTGCACAAGGCCGGCGGAATCGCGCAGGTGATGAAGATCCTGCTGAACGCCGGGCTGATGCACGGCGACTGCATGACCATCACCGGACGCACACTGGCCCAGGAACTGGCCAACGTGCCCGATGCGCCGCGCGCCGATCAGGACGTGATCCGCCCGATCGACAAGGCCATCTACGCCGAAGGCCATCTGGCGATCCTCAAGGGCAACCTGTCGCCCGAGGGCGCGGTCGCCAAGATCACCGGCCTGAAGAACCCGGTCATCACCGGCCCGGCCCGCGTCTACGACGACGAACAGTCGGGCATGGCCGCGATCATGGAAGGCAAGATCAAGGCCGGCGACGTGATGGTGATGCGCTACCTGGGCCCCAAGGGCGCCCCGGGCATGCCCGAGATGCTGGCGCCCACGTCGGCGCTGATCGGCGCCGGACTGGGCGAATCGGTGGGCCTGATCACCGATGGCCGGTTTTCGGGCGGCACCTGGGGCATGGTGGTCGGGCACGTGGCGCCCGAGGCCTACATCGGCGGGCCGATCGCGCTGATCCAGGAGGGCGATTCGATCACCATCGATGCGCACCGCCAGGCGCTGGAGCTCAATGTGTCGGCCGACGAACTGGCACGCCGCAAGGCCGCCTGGAAACGGCCCGAAAGCAACTACCCGCGCGGCGTGCTGGCCAAGTTCCGCAAGCTGTCGTCCAGTGCCAGCAAGGGCGCGGTGCTCGACGGCGACGACTGACCGGCAAGCCCAGGCGCCGCCATCTGGGCCCCCCGCCCCAGGCCCCCCCCCCGGCGGCGGGCGCCGCGCGCCGGGCGCCGTCCCCCCGGCCTGCCGCCGGCGCCGCCCGGCCCCGCCCCCGGCCCCCGCCAGCGCTCCGCGCCCGGCCAGCCGACCGCCCCCCTCGAGCAGATACACCTGGTAGTCGTCCAGGTCGCCATCGAACGGGGTGATGGCGCCGCGCCCGACCAGCCAGAACTCGTCGCACACGCTGCGCAGCAGCGCGCGGTCGTGGCTGACCAGCATCAGCGTGCCCTCGAACTCGTTCAGCGCGACGGCCAGCGCCTCGCGGGTGATCAGGTCGAGGTGGTTGGTCGGCTCGTCGAGCAGCAGCAGGTTGGGCCGCTGCCAGACCATCATCGCCAGCACCAGGCGCGCCTTTTCGCCGCCGCTCATCGTGCCCACCGCCTGGCGCACCATGTCGCCGCCGAAATTGAAGCCGCCCAGAAAGCCGCGCAGGGCCTGCTCGCTGCTCGGCTCGCGCGACTGCGGACCGGCGTCGCGGGCCAGCCGGATCATGTGCTCCAGCGGCGTGTCCTGGGCGCGCAGCACGTCGAGTTCCTGCTGCGCGAAATAGCCGATGGTCAGGCCCTTGCCCTCGGTGATGGTGCCGCTCAGCGCGCCCAGGTCGCGCGCGATCGTCTTGATCACCGTCGACTTGCCCTGCCCGTTGGCGCCGAGGATGCCGATGCGCTGGCCGGCCAGCACCGACCGGCTGACCTTGCGCACGATCACCTTGCGCTCGCCGTCCACCAGGTAGCCGAAGTCGGCATCGGTGATCGAGAGCATCGGATTGGGGATGTTGCCCGGCTCCTTGAATTCGAACTGGAAATCGGCACTGGCCAGCATCGGCGCGACCTTCTCCATGCGCTCCAGGGCCTTGACCCGGCTTTGCGCCTGCTTGGCCTTGCTGGCCTTGGCCTTGAACCGGTCGATGAACTTCTGCAGATGGGCGATCTTGTCCTGCTGCTTGGCGAAGGCGGCCTGCTGCAGCACCAGCTGCTCGGAGCGCAGTTCCTCGAACTTGCTGTAGTTGCCCCCATAGCGCGTCAGCTGCGAGTTGTCGATGTGCAGCGTGACGGTGGTGACGGCGTCCAGGAACTCGCGATCGTGGCTGATCACGATCATCGTGCCTTCGTAGGTCTTCAGCCACGCCTCCAGCCAGACCAGCGCATCGAGGTCCAGGTGATTGGTCGGTTCGTCGAGCAGCAGCAGGTCGCTGGGGCACATCAGCGCCCGCGCCAGTTGCAGGCGCATGCGCCAGCCGCCGGAAAAGCTGTTGACCGGGTTGTCCAGTTCGTCGGACCGGAAGCCCAGCCCCAGGATCAGCGCCTGGGCGCGCGGCACTGCATCGTGCTCGCCAGCATCGCCCAGGTCGGTGTACGCGTGCGCGATCGCCATGCCCGCGTCGTGATCGTCGGGGTCGCGCGCAAAGTTCGCCTCGGCCACCGCCAGCGCCTCGCGCACGGCCGCCAGGCGGGTATCGCCATTGACCACGAACTCGGTCGCCGACTCGTCGGTCTCCGGCATGTCCTGAGCGACCTGCGCCATGCGCCACTGCCGCGGAAACGAGAAATCGCCGGAGTCCTCGTGCAGCGAGCCGTTGAGCAGGCCGAACAGCGTCGACTTGCCGGCGCCGTTGCGCCCCACCAGGCCGACCTTCTCGGCAGGCGTGATGGTGACCGATGCGCCGTTGAGCAGCACCTTGGCGCCGCGGCGCAGGATCAGGTTCTTCAGGATGATCAAAACAGGTGCGCTCCGGCGCCGGTGATATGGAGGGAACGCGCGGAGGCCCAGGGCGCGATGGCACTGCTGCAGCGCAGCACGGGCTGGCATAGTACGTCCAAACCGTCCCGGTGCGCCACGACTTCTGCCGAGACGATCCCGGCGACCTGACGGCAAGGTCAACTCGTGGCAGGGCCCATCGTGAAGGGCCCATCTCGAGGGCAAGGCCCGGCAGGGGCCGGGAGCGGCCCCGGTCGATGATCAGGCGCGCCGGCGCGCGCCCTTGGCCTTGGGATCGCCGAATTGTTCGGCCACCCGCCGTTCGCGGTTCTTTTCCCATTCGGTGTGCTCGACCTGACGTCGATCGAAACCGAACAGCTTCTCCAGGCCTTCGAACCACAACAGGGCCACGCCCAGTGGCGCGAACACCCACCACCAGGAGAGCTCCGCGAACGGGCCCACCTGCAACAGCTTCAGCGCGACCAGGAACGCGCCCGTCCACACGAGGTACATGAGGTTCCGAAGAAAGGGCAAAGGGTCATTGACGGTAACCCGGCCCCTGCGCCCGGACCAGTGCCGGCGACCGAACGGCCAGCAGACTCCTTCAGGCGGCACGCCAGGGGCGAACGAGACCCGGCGCGCCGCCCCCGGACCGCCCGGATTCGCATCCCCGGGGTCAACCGCGGGCCGTGCGGTGCGTTAAAGTGCGATCCGACGAATTTCCTGCATCCCATCGCGCCACCCATCTGGAGAACACCCATGAGCCGCATCCGTTCCATCGTCGTCGCAGTCAGCCTTGGCCTGATCGCCGGTGCCGCAAGCGCCAATGCCGACATGGCGAAAGCCAAGAATTGCACCGCCTGCCATGCGGTGGACAAGAAGCTGATCGGTCCGGCATTCAAAGACATCGCCGCCAAGTACGCCGCCGATAAAGACGCGGTCGCCAAGCTGTCCAAGAAAGTTCGCGAAGGCGGCACCGGTGTCTGGGGCCAGGTCCCGATGCCTGCCAATCCCCAGGTGTCGGCCGACGAAGCCACCACCCTGGTCAAGTGGATCATGACGGCCAAATAAGCGGCCCGACCACGCGGGCCCCGCGAGGGGAATCCCGCACCCGAACAGGGGCGCTTCGGCGCCCCTGTCCGTTTTGCGCACCGGTCGCGAATCATGGCCTGGCCCGTCCGCCCGTCCGCCCGTCCGCCGGCATGGCCCGTCAATCCGCGCCAGATGGTCCGTCATTCCCCTGGTCACTACAGTCAACCCATCGGCCCCCTTCGGGGTCGCGTCAGGCCTCCTCCTCCAGCCACATTCGATTTTTCGTTCCCTGGCTGGTTTGCCCCGGTTCGTCCGGGGCTTTTTTTTGCTCAATCCGCGACGCCCACCGGAAATCCGCTTGGATACACGGTTTACGCGTACACTTCGGGCCGTTTTGGGCTCTTAACGCGGGGTGCTGCCGGTGATCGACCTCGATATCCTGCTTCAGCAGATCCTGAACGGTCTGGTGCTGGGCAGCGTCTACGCTTTGGTGGCCCTGGGCTACACCATGGTCTACGGCATCCTGCAACTGATCAACTTCGCCCACGGCGATGTGCTGATGGTGGGTGCGATGGTGGGCGTCACCGTGGTGTCGCTGCTGTCGCAGTCGGGCCTGCCGGGGCCGGTGGTCCTGCTGATCGCGGTTGCCGTCGCCGTGCCGGTCTGCGTGGTGCTGTCGCTGTTCATCGAGAGGGTCGCCTACCGGCCGCTGCGCAACGCGCCGCGCCTGGCGCCGCTGATCACCGCGATCGGTGTCTCGATCGTCATCCAGACGCTCGCGATGATCATCTGGAAGCCCAATCCGGTGGTGTTCCCCGACCTGCTGCCCACCGATCCGGTGCACATCTTCGGCGCGGTGCTGGCGCCCAAGCAGATCCTGATCCTGGTGGTCTCGTCGCTGATGATGGCAGGCCTGATCCTGCTGGTGAACAAGACCCGTCTGGGCCGCGCGATGCGCGCCACCGCCGAGAACCCGCGCATCGCCGGTCTGATGGGCGTGAACTCCAACCAGGTGATTGCCGCCACCTTCGCGATCGGCGCCTCGCTGGCCGCCGTGGCCGGTGTGCTGGTCGCCCTGAACTACAACATCGCGCAGTTTTCGATGGGCTTCATCCCCGGTCTGAAGGCCTTCACCGCGGCCGTGCTGGGGGGCATCGGCAACCTGGCCGGGGCCATGGTGGGCGGGCTGCTGCTGGGCCTGATCGAAAGCCTGGGCGCGGGCTACATCGGCGACCTGACCGGAGGCTTCCTGGGCAGCCACTACCAGGACATCTTCGCCTTCGTGGTGCTGATCGTGGTGCTGGTGTTCCGACCGTCCGGCTCATGGGCGAGCGGGTCGCCGACCGGGCTTGAGCACTGTCAGGAACCGCCGCCATGAAAACCTTCTTCCCGCAGTTCGAGAACAACCCCAAGGCGGCGTATGCCGCCACGATCGCACTGGTCGTGGCGCTGGCCGTGCTGCCGCTGGTCGTCGGCCTGGCGGGCAATGCATGGGTCCGCATGCTCGATTTCGCGCTGCTCTACATCATGCTGGCGCTGGGCCTGAACATCGTGGTGGGCTACGCCGGCCTGCTCGACCTCGGCTATGTGGCCTTCTACGCGGTCGGCGCCTACCTGTACGCGCTGCTGTCCTCGCCGCACCTGGCCGAGAACTTCGAGTGGATCGCCGCGATGTTCCCCAACGGCCTGCACAACTCGATCTGGCTGGTGGTTCCGCTGTCGGCCGGCCTGGCCGCGTTTTTCGGCATGGTCCTGGGCGCGCCGACGCTGCGCCTGCGCGGCGACTACCTGGCCATCGTCACGCTCGGGTTCGGCGAAATCATCCGGATCTTCCTGAACAACCTGAATGCGCCGGTCAACATCACCAATGGTCCGCAGGGCATCAGCAACATCGATCCCGTGAGCATCGTCGGCCTGGACCTGTCCCAGCCGATCGAAATCGGCAGCTTCACGCTGCAGTCGGTACAGCTCTACTACTACCTGTTTCTTGCGCTGGCCACGCTGGTCATCATCGTCACCATCCGACTGCAGAATTCGCGGCTGGGTCGCGCCTGGATGGCGATCCGGGAGGACGAGATCGCCGCCAAGGCGATGGGGATCAACACCCGCAACGTCAAGCTGCTGGCCTTCGCGATGGGCGCCTCGTTCGGCGGGGTCTCGGGCGCGATGTTCGCCTCGTTCCAGGGATTCGTGTCACCCGAAAGTTTCGTGCTCTCGGAATCGATCGTGATCGTCGCGATGGTGGTGCTGGGCGGCATGGGCCACATCCCTGGCGTGATCCTGGGCGCGATCCTGCTGTACGCAATTCCCGAGGTGCTGCGCTATGCGGCCAAGCCGGCCCAGGAGGCCCTGTTCGGCACCGAAATCGTCGCGCCCGAAGCGCTGCGCATGCTGGTGTTCGGCCTGGCCATGGTGCTGATCATGCTGCGCCGACCGGAAGGCCTGTGGCCCGCTCCGCGGCACGGCAAAGCCTGAGCGCGAAGGACGGCCCCATGGCAAATGACACGCTGCTCTCGGTGAAGGGCGTCAACAAGCGCTTCGGCGGCCTGCAGGCGCTATCCGAAGTAGGCATGGAAATCCTGCGCGGGCAGATCTACGGCCTGATCGGCCCCAATGGCGCCGGCAAGACCACCTTCTTCAACGTGATCACCGGCCTGTACACGCCGGACTCCGGGCAATTCGTGCTCGATGGCCGGCCGTACGAGCCGACTGCGGTGCACACCGTCGCGCAGGCCGGCATCGCCCGGACCTTCCAGAATATCCGGCTGTTCGGCGACATGACCGCGCTGGAGAACGTGATGGTCGGTCGCCACGTGCGCACGCGCAGCGGGGTCTGGGGCGCGGTGTTCAAGACGCGCTTCGAGCGCGCCGAAGAACAGGCGATCCGCGAGCGCGCGCTCGAGCTGCTGGCCTACGTGGGCATCGCCAAGTTCGCCGACTACCAGGCCCGCACATTGTCGTACGGCGACCAGCGGCGCCTGGAGATCGCGCGCGCGCTGGCCACCGAGCCCAAGCTGCTCGCCCTGGACGAACCGGCCGCCGGCATGAACGCGACGGAAAAGGTCAGCCTGCGCAACCTGCTCGATCGCATCCGCCAGGATGGCAGCACGATCCTGCTGATCGAACACGATGTGAAGCTGGTGATGGGCCTGTGCGACCGGGTCACCGTGCTCGATTACGGCAAGCGCATCGCCGAAGGCGTGCCGGCCGACGTCCAGCGCGATCCCGCGGTGATCGAAGCGTATCTGGGAGCCAGCCATGTCTGAGCCGCTGCTGCAGATCGGCGGCCTCAAGGTGTCGTACGGCGGCATCCAGGCCGTCAAGGGAGTCGACCTCGAGGTCCGTCCGGGCGAACTGGTCGCGCTGATCGGCGCCAACGGGGCGGGCAAGACAACCACGCTGAAGGCGATCACCGGTTCGCTGGCCTATGCGGGCGGTGACGTGAAGTACGACGGCAAGTCGATCCAGGGCGCGGGGTCGCACGTGCTGGTGGGGCGCGGGCTGGCGATGGTGCCCGAAGGACGTGGCGTGTTCGCCCGCATGAGCATCACTGAAAACCTGCTGATGGGCGCCTACATCCGCAATGACAGGGCCGGCATCCAGCAGGACATCGACAAGATGTTCGGCATCTTCCCGCGCCTGAAGGAGCGTGCCGACCAGCTCGCCGGCACGATGTCGGGCGGCGAGCAGCAGATGCTGGCGATGGCGCGCGCGCTGATGAGCCGGCCGCGCCTGCTGCTGCTCGACGAGCCGTCGATGGGCCTGTCGCCGATCATGGTGCAGAAGATCTTCGAGGTGGTGCGCACGGTGTCGGCGCAGGGCGTCACGATCCTGCTGGTCGAACAGAACGCGCGGCTGGCCTTGCAGGCCGCCAATCGCGGGTATGTGATGGACTCCGGCCAGATCACCCTCACCGGCGACGCCAAGGAAATGCTGAACGACCCGAAGGTGCGCGCCGCCTACCTGGGGGAATAGACCGCAGCACCCGGCCGCCGGTCGCGCGCGGCCGTCGCTGGCGCTTGCATCCGGTGAGATGACTATGTTTCGACACAGCGTTTCCTGCACGCTCCACACGCCCGGCGAATGCTCGCGCGCCGGTGCCTGGGTCAATCGCGGCATCGCGCTGATGATCGTGCTCAATGCGGCGGCCGTGGTGCTCGAGAGCGTGCCGCAGCTGGACTCCCGCTGGCATCTGGCGTTCCGGGTGTTCGAGAAGATCTCGATGACACTGCTGGCTCTGGAGCTCCTTGCCCGGCTGTGGTCGATCACCGCGCGCCCGGGGTTCGAGCATCCGGTCCAGGGACGCCTGCGCTACCTGCTGCGCCCGCTGACGCTGATCGATCTGCTGGTGCTGGCGACCGTGGCCTCTCCTGTCGACCTGCGCGCCCTGCTGACCTTGCGCCTGTTCCGTCTGCTGCACGTGTTAGGACTGGACCGGTACTCGCGCCCGCTGCGGGCCATCCGCATCGCGCTGGCCCAGCGAATCGACATG
Source organism: Burkholderiaceae bacterium (assembly GCA_016710525.1). Classification (GTDB taxonomy): domain Bacteria; phylum Pseudomonadota; class Gammaproteobacteria; order Burkholderiales; family Burkholderiaceae_E; genus Quisquiliibacterium. Next base: position 77,318 of record JADJVQ010000013.1, on the reverse strand, counting down.
CTGGTGATCGGGGTCGTGATGATGCTGCTGCTGCTCTTCTTTGCCGGCATCGCCTTGTACTTCGTCGAACACAGCGCCCAGCCCACCGTGTTCAGCTCGATACCCGCCGCCTTCTGGTGGGCGGTCGTGTCGCTGACCACGACCGGCTACGGCGACATGGTGCCGATCACGCTGCTGGGCCGGCTGATCGCCAGCGTCATGCTGATTTTCGGGGTCGGCATCTTTGCGATCCCGACCGCCGTCATCATCGCCGCCGTGCTCGACGCCGACACCAAGGAGGAGATCGAGGCCTTGCACAGCCGGCGCGAGCAGGGCTCCTGACGATCGTCAGAGCAGCAGGCCATCGCCGACCGCGGCCTGCGCGGCCAGCAGCTCGCCGCTGATCAGGTCGTCCTGCAACAGCGCGTTGAGCCACTGCGCCGCGCTGCTCAGGCTGGCATTGGCGTCACCGTCCTCGTTGACGAAGCGGTTGCGCTGGATCTCGAAGCCCAGGTGATACAGGCCATCGGCCACGGTGTTCACCGCATTCCGATCGAACAGGCGGCTGCTTGCGCCATCGTTCTGCACCAGATGAAAACCGGTCTCCGCGCCCTCCTCGTCATCGCCGTGCAGCGTCGTCCATTCGTTCAGATGATGGGCGCGAAGATAGGCATTCATCTCCCGGATCTCATCGACCTCGATGCTCGCGCCGTCCGCCGCGCCGGTCGCGCGGATCGCCTCGACGATCAGCGCGTTCATGCCATTGGCAGCGCTCGCGCCCGCGAAAATCTCCGAGTTGGCGATCTTGCGGTTCAGACCTTCGTCCTGCGTGATCAGGCTCACCAGCTGATCGAGCCCGGTGCCGGTCGTGCCCTGGGCGTAGGGGTTGACCGCGGCATTGTCCAGCGTGGTGCCGACCAGATCGCTGGCCAGCAGCTGATTGAGCCAGTCCGAGACGCTTCGCAGGCTGGCATTGGCATTGCCGTCCTCGTTGACGAAGCGGTTGTCGCAGATCTCGAAGGCCAGATGAAAGATGCCGTCGGCCACGGTGTCCACCGCATTGCGCTCGAACAGGCGGCTGGTGGCGCCGTCATCCTGGACCAGATGGAATCCGGTCTCGCCGGAATCGGCGTCGTCGCCGTGGAGCTGCGTCCACCGCGTCAGGTGGTTGCCGCGAAGATAGGTGTTCAGGTCGCGCAGGTCGGCGATGCTGATGTCGCCATTGTTGGCCACGCCGGTGGCGCGGATCGCTTCGACGATCAGCGCATTCATGCCATCGGCCGCGCTCGCGCCGCCGCGGATGTCGGCATTGGCAATCTTGCGGTTCAGCCCGGCATCGCCGGTGATGATCGACACCAGCTGATCCAGGCCCGTGCCGGTCGTGCCGTCGACGTAGGCATCCACCGCCGCGTTGTCCAGCGCGTCACCCGCCAGCTCGGTGGCCAGAAGCTGGCCCAGCCACTGCGACACCTGGGTGAGCTTCGCATTCGCCGCGCCGTCCTCGTTCAGAAATTGGCCATCGCGGATGTCGAAGGCCAGGTGGTAGATGCCATCGGCCACGGTGTTCACCGCATTGCGCTCGAACAGGCGCGTGCTCGCCCCGTCGTTCTGGACCCGATGAAATCCGGTTTCCTGTCCGTCTTCGTCATCGCCGTGCAGCAGCGTGAATGCCGACAGATGATTGGCCCGCAGCCAGGCGTTCACGTCGTACAGGTCGGCGGCACTGATGTCGCCATTGTTGGCCACTCCGGTGGCCCGGATCGCCTGCACGATCAGCACGTTCATGCCATCGGCGGCGGCCGCGCCGCCGTAGATGTCGGCCGTCGATGTCCGGCGGGCCAGCCCGGGGTCCTCGGTGATGAGGCTGACCAGCTGATCGATTCCGGTGCCGGTGCTGCCGACGGGTTTGACGAGCGTGGTGGTGCTGGGTGCTGCCGCGGAGACGGACATGGGTTCCTCGGTTCGTGTGTGATGGAGTTCCTGTTGCTGCCGGCCGGATTGTGTTTTCGAGGATCCGAAAAACCAGCACGGCAGCCGCCAGCGCCCCATCTGCGGCCGACGGACGGTCGAAGTAAGCGCTTCACATGCAGACGAAGGAGCCCGACTGTCGGGCAGCGGCGACAGCCCGTGGCATGAACGGTCGGTGACGGGCGATGCGCGCTGACCCCGGCACGCCCGGCGGCGCCGCGCCGGGGCGCGGCGCGAGAGCGGATATCAGGAGGCGGTGTCGGCCGCCGAGGTGAACGAGTCGGCGAAGAACTCGTCGGACGGCAATGCGCACTGTGCGCAGAAATCGCGCCGGGCCGAGTCGACGACGATCGGCGCGCCGCAGGCGTACACCTGATGGCCCGACAGGTCGGGCAAGTCGTCGATCACCGCCCGGTGCACGAAGCCGGTTCGCCCCTGCCAGCCGTCCTGCGCCAGCGCATCCGAGATCACCGGCACGTAACGGAACCCGGGCAGCTCGCGGGTCCACTGCTCGCACAGCCCGTTCATGTAGAGATCGTGCGGGCGGCGCCCGCCCCAGTACAGCGTCATCGGCCGTGCGATGCCCTTGTGGATCGCGTGCTCGATCACCGCCTTGATCGGGGCGAACCCGGTCCCGCTGGCCAGCAGCACGATCGGCTTGTCGCTGTCCTCGCGCAGGAAGAAGGTGCCCAACGGCCCTTCGAAGCGCAGGATGTCCTTTTCCTTGAGCGCGGGCTCGGCGCGGCCGAACACCGTGTCGGTGAAGCGCCCACCCGGCATGTGGCGCACATGCAGCTCGAGCTTCTCGGCCAGGTGAGGGGCACAGGCCATCGAGTAGCTGCGCCGCGAGCCGTCGCGCAGGATGATCTCGATGTACTGCCCGGCCAGGTACTGCAGCCGCTCGTTGGCCGGCAGCTGCAGGGTGATCACGCGCACGTCAGGCGCGACTTCGGCGATCGATGCGACGCGGCACGGCATCTTGCGCACCGGGATGTCCCCGGCCGCTGCAACCACACGCGCCTCGATCAAGAGGTCGCTGCTGGCGCGCGCGCAGCACAGCAGCGTGTACCCGCGGGTCACGTCCTCGGGGCGCAAGGCCTTGGCACTGTGCTCGCCCAGCTCCACGGTGCCCGATACCAGCAGCGCCTTGCAGGAACCGCAGGCGCCGTTCTTGCATCCATAGGGCAGCACCACGGCCTGCCGCAACGCGGCCTCGAGGACGGATTCGCCCGGGTCGACGCTGAACTGCTTGTCACTGGGCTTCAGGGTAACGGTGTAGGTCATGCGGCGGTGGCTGGGCGAATGAGGAGGTCAGGGACACAGGCGGACGGCAAACGCGGCGATAATCGCGCTGCCATGAAACCAGCCGGATATTATCGCGCGCTCCCCAGGCGCTTTCGAAACCGCCCCGTGCTGATCGTCGGCTGCGGCGATGTCGGCACCCGCATCGGCGCCGTGCTTGCGGCGCGCGGATTGCGGGTCCTGGGCACCGTGCGCACGCCGGACAAGGCACCCGCATTGCGCCAGGCCGGCATCGTCCCGCTGATCGCCGATCTCGATGCACGCCGCGCCTTGCGCATGGGCCCCTGGGCAACGCGGCTGATCGATCTCGCGCCGCCTCCCGGCCAGGGCACGGACGATCCGCGCAGCCGCCACCTGATCGCCGCACTGGCCACCCGGACCGCGCGCGGGCCTCGGCGCCTGAAGCCTGCAGGCCACAACGAGCCGAGCGCGCGCCGGGTCTACGTCAGCACGACCGGCGTGTACGGCGACTGCGCCGGTGCCCGCTTCGACGAAACCCGGCCGGCGGCCCCGGCCAACGACCGCGCGGTACGTCGGGTGGCCGCCGAGCAGCTCTGGCGCCGGGCCAGCCGCCGCGGCCAGGGCGCGGTCAGCATCCTGCGGGTGCCTGGCATCTACGCGCACGACCGCCTGCCCCTGGACCGCCTGCGCGCCGGCCTGCCGGCGCTGCTGCCCGAGCAAGACGTCTACACGAACCATGTGCATGCCGACGATCTGGCCCGCATCTGCGTGGCCGCCCTGTGGCGCGGGCGCGCCGCACGCATCGTGCATGCGGTCGACGACACCGACCTGAAGATGGGCGACTACTTCGACCGGGTGGCGGATGCCGCCGGCCTGCCCCGCCCGCCGCGGCTGGACGCGGCGGCACTAGCCGCACGCGTCTCGCCCGCCATGCTCAGTTTCATGCGCGAGTCGCGCCGCCTGGCCAATGAGCGCTTAAAGCGCGAGCTCCGCGTTCGCCTTCGGTATCCGACCGTCGACCATACGCTGGCCGAGGCCTTCGGCTCTGTGGTAAATTAGAGGGCTCGGAACGGTTTGCCGGTGTAGCTCAGTTGGTAGAGCAGCGCATTCGTAATGCGAAGGTCGTAGGTTCGACTCCTATCTCCGGCACCAAGCATTCAAAGGCCAGCAGGATTGCCCCTGCTGGCCTTTTTCTTTGCGCCGGCCTTTTTTGCGCGGGCCTTTCTTGGCGCCGGCCTTTTTCATTGCGCCGGCCTCTTCCATTGCGCCGACCCTCTTCTTTGGTTCGGCGCCTCGCGCAAGCGTGAACCGCCCATGGCAACCGTCCACCGCATGATGAGTTCCTCCGAAGGCCTTCAGGGGAGGCCACCATCGACCCGGACCGGCGTGGATTTCGCCAGGGCAGCTTCTTCGATCGGCCTTTCCTGGACACTTGTCTGCGTGCTGGTGGCGGCCGCGCTGTGGATCGGCCTGTGCGCAACCGCCCGCGCCCAGACCGGCTCCCCGCTCAACGAACAGGAAATCACCATCGCCAAGCAAGGCGGCCTGATTTCGGTGACGCTCGAGGCGACGCTCTACCGGCCCGACGGCCCGGGACCCTTTCCGCTGGTCATCATCAATCACGGCAAGGAATCGGGAGATCCCAAGTTCCAGCGCCGCTATCGCCCGACCCGCGCCGCCCGGTACTTCCTGCAGCGCGGGTACGTCGTGGTCGCCCCGATGCGTCAGGGTTTTTCGAAATCGGGCGGTTACTACATCGGCGCCGGCTGCAACGTCGCCAGCAACGGCCGCGTGCAGGCGCAGGACGTGGCCGAGACGCTTCGCTTCATGAGCGAACAGCCCTACGTCGACCGGGAACGCGTGCTGATCGTGGGCCAGTCGCACGGCGGCTGGACCACCCTGGCGTTCGGCGCGTCCGCGCCGCCTCCCGGCGTCAGAGGGCTGGTGAACTTTGCCGGCGGGCTGCGCCAGGAGTCGTGCTCCGGCTGGGAGCAGGTGCTGGTCCGCGCGACGGCCGACCTGGCCGGCGATGTCCGCATCCCTTCGCTCTGGTTCTATGGCGAGAACGACAGCTACTTCGGGCCGGCGCTCTGGCAGGCGATGCACAAGGCTTACACCGCCGCCGGAGGGCAGGCGCAGTTGATCGCATTCGGCACCTTTGGCAGCGATGCCCATGCCCTGTTCGCCTCGCGCGCGGGCGAAGCCATCTGGCAGCCCGACATGACGAAATTCCTGCAGGCCCTGGGTCTGCCGCACGAGGTCGTCTTTCCGCAATACGGTGAGCGGGCAGCGGTGCGCGATCCCCGTTGATTCCGGTCCCGACGCGCTCGCCGCGAGTTCGTCGGGGATTTTTTCGCGCGACAGGGAATGAAGCGCATCGCCGGACTGTTTGACAGGGACCTCCACCACCACGCGCCCAGGGAACCCGACCATGACGTCCTTCGAGAAACCAGCCCGCTTCTGCGCGCGGGCGGCAGCGCTGCTGACAGCCGCATTCGCCCTGGCCAGCGCCGCACAGGCCTCGCCCATTGCCGATCCTGCCCAGGATTTCATCGCCAGCTTCACCGGCGCACACAATGGCGATCTCGACATCCTGTCCACGTTCGCGACCTTCGACGGAACGTCGTTCCGATTCGGCGGCACGATGAACGGCGCCATCGGCAGCACCAATCCCAGCCTGTATGTGATGGGCATCAATCGGGGCGCAGGCACCGCCGCCTTTGCCGCGGTCGGGCTGACCCAGGTGCTGTTCGACACCGTGGTGACGATGACCGGCGCGGGCGTTGCGGCCGGCCGCAATACCACCACCAACACGGCATTCAGCCTGCCAGCCGGCTCCGCCCTGATCTCGGGAAACTCGTTCGAAATCGTGGTTCCGCTGGCCTCTTTGCCGGCGAGCGCGGGATTCACACCGGCGCAATACGGCTTCAACCTCTGGACGCGCGACCAGAGCCAGACCGGAACAGCGGCGCTGGCGGACTTCGCACCGAACAACGCCACGTTCTCGGCCACGGTTCCCGAACCTGCGTCGCTCGGGCTGATGTTCACCGGCCTGCTGGGTGCGGGAATGCTGCGCCGCCGTTCGCGACGCGGCAGCGTTGGCTGCTGAGGCGGATCAGTTGGCCAGCATCATCTGCAGGATGATGCCCGTGGCCACCGCGACCAGCACATAGTCGGCACCGACCTGCACCCAGTGGTAGCCGCGCGGCGGGGCGCTCAGCCGGTGGCCGCGCCAATCCTCGACGACATACTGCCGCGTCCGGTAAGGCGGGGGCAGGCGCACGCCGGGGTAATAGGCGTAGCCCGGCCCGACGCCACGCGCATAGCGCCTGTCGTGGCCGTAGGCATGTCCGCGAGGACCGGGACGGTCCATCGCGCGGTTGTCGCGGCCGTCGCGACCCCGATACCGGTCCTGGTGGTCTTGACCGCGATACTGACCCCGATCGTCGCGACCGCGTTCACGGAAGTCGTCGCGCCGGCCCGGCGGGCCGCGCCGGTCATGTCCGTCGCCACGCATCGAGGGTTCACCGCGGCCTTGCCGCTCGCCGCCCGGCCCTCCCTGGGCCAGGGCCGATCCCGCGCCGCACAGCGCCAACACCACTAGAGTCGAAAGCAGGGACTTCTTCATCATCATCTCCGCGCGCCGGCTCGCACCGGCAGAATGCTTTGGTCGGTCACCGGGTGGCCCAGGACCCTCAGAAGGCCGAAGCGGGTAGCGGCGGCCTGCCGCACGGCGCCGTCACCCGCGAAGAGCCCGCAGCAGCCGAGGTGCTGTCGTCGAAAAGTATGCGCCACGGCCAAGACGCCACCGGTAGGACATCACGCCGATCGCCGGCCCGACAAGGCCGACTCGGGCTGTGTGCGGCGGCAGCCGCGATGAACTCGGCAAGAGAACCGCCGTCCAGGCGGGTGCCGGACACCCCATGGCGCCATGCGGTGACTGCCCTGCGGGTGCGATCGCGCGGGGTCAGCGCCTCTCGAGCCGGCCCGCGCTGACGATCTCGGCGGCAATCGCCGACAGCGGCACGATGCGCTGCGCGGCGCCCAGCTTGATCGCCTCCTTGGGCATGCCGAACACCACGCAGCTGTCCTCGTCCTGGGCGAGCGTGCGCGCGCCCTTGTCGTGCATCTCCAGAAGCCCGCGGGCGCCGTCGTCGCCCATGCCGGTCATGATCACTCCCAGCGCATTGGCACCCGCCACCTTGGCCACCGACCGGAACAGCACATCCACAGAAGGACGATGGCGATTCACCGGCGGACCGTCGAAGACCTCCACCTGGTAGATCGCGCCATTGCGCACCAGCCGCATGTGGCGCCCTCCCGGCGCGATCAGCGCGCGCCCGGGCAGCACCCGGTCCCGATCGACGGCCTCGCGCACCTCGAGCCGGCACAGGCCGTTCAGGCGATCGGCAAACTGCGCCGTGAACTTCTCGGGCATGTGCTGAACGATCACGATCCCGGGGCACACGCGCGGCAGGGCCGTCAGGACTGCTTCGAGCGCCTGCGTGCCGCCGGTGGAAGTGCCCAGGGCCACCACCTGCTCGGTGGTCTGCGCCATCGCTTCGTGGCGCGGTGGGTGCATATCGGCCGCCGATGCGCCTGACGCGCTGCCCGCCGCCACGACGGTGCGCTTGGGCCGGGCCCGAGCCGCGTCCCGGATGATGCGGCTGAACTCCGCGGCCTGCCCCTGCAGGAAATCGCGCAGTCCCAGCGTCGGTTTGGTGACGAAGGACACGGCGCCAGCCGACAGCGCGGCCATCGTGGTCTTGGCCCCCTTCTCGGTCAGGGTCGAGCAGATCACCACCGGCGTCGGACGCTCGGCCATCAGCTGGCGCAGGAACGTGATGCCGTCCATCTTGGGCATCTCGACATCCAGCACGATCACGTCGGGCCAGTCGACCTGCATCTTCTGCCGGGCCACGATCGGGTCGGGCGCGGTGGCAATGACACGCAGCGTCGGGTCCGCCCCGATCACCGCACTGAGCACCTCGCGCACGACCGCCGAATCGTCGACGATCATGACCTTGATCCGCGCCGCCGTCATCGGATCAGGCCCGGCGCAGGGTGTAAGCCCCCGGCGCGACGGATTGCACTTCGTCCAGGACCCCGTTCAGGCTCTCGGCCATGCCGACGAACAGCACGCCGCCCGGGCGCAGCCGGCTGAGCACCGCGCGCAGCACCTTCTGCTTGGTCGGCAGATCGAAGTAGATCAGCACATTGCGCAGGAAGACCACATCGAACGGCCCGATGTCGGGCAGCGGCTCGATCAGGTTGATCGAGGTGAACCGCACCTTGCGACGCAGGGCCTTGTCGACCAGTACCGTGCCCGCTGCAGGACCGGCGCCCTTCAGGCAGTAGCGATGCAGCAGGTCCTGCGGCAGACGCTGCACGCGTTCAAGCGGATACACGCCTCGCTGGGCACTGGCGATCACGCGCGAGCTGATGTCCGAGCCCAGGATCTCCCAGCGCAGCGGCTGGCCGGTATCGACCATCTGCTGGAGCAGCATCGCGATCGTGTAGATCTCCTCGCCGCTGCTCGAGGCGGCGCTCCAGATCGACATCGATTCGCGACGCTCGAGCGCGCGGCGGGCCATCGTCTGCAATTGCACGAAGTGGGCCGGCTCGCGGTAGAAGTAGGTCTCGTTGGTGGTCAGCAGATCGATCGCCGTCTGCAGTTCGCCCGGCCTCGCGTCGGACGCCAGGCTGGCGAAATACTCGCCATAGCTCGACATCTCGAGCGCGCTCACCCGCTTGAACAGCCGGCCGCATACCAGCGACTGTTTGCTGGGACCGAGCGATATCCCGGCCTTGCGATAGAGCAGGTCGCGCACCTGGGCGTACTCCTGCTCGCTCATCTTCAGCGTATGCACATTCAGCATCGGCCGCTCCGGCGGACGGTAGGACCCGCCATCTCAATGCGCCGTCAGCGGCGCGGCGCAGCGAGGCTCGTCGGCGCCGGCGTTTGCCGCTGCCGCCGCCGCACCGTGCGCCTGCCAGTCGGCTCCTTCGAGTTCGCGCAGCTCGAACGTGCGCAGCACGTCGAGGATGATGACGAACCGGTGCTTGAGCCGGGCCATGCCCTGGATGAACTCGGCGCGCACGCCGACGCCGAACGACGGAACCGACTCGACTTCAGCGGCCGGAATATTGAGCACCGCCGAGACCGAATCGACCATCAGCCCGATGACCTGACGGTCCTCGGCGGTCTCCACCTCGATGATGACGATGCAGGTGCGCCGGCCCACGGTCATGGCCCCTTTGCCGAATCGCGCGTTCAGATCGATGACCGGCACGACCGCGCCGCGCAGGTTGATCACCCCGCGGATGTAGGCAGGCATCAGCGGCACATCGGTGATCTGGCCGTACTGGATGATTTCCTTGATGGCAAGAATGCCGACCGCGAACAGATCGTCGCCGAGGCTGAAAGTCAGGTACTGGCTGATCTGGGTCGCCGAGACACCGCCTGTGGCGGCACCGACGGGTGCCGGCCGAATCGGATGCTGTTCCATGGTGGTGCCGCCTCAATAGCGCGAGTAGTGGGATTCGTCGGTGTCGGTCTGGGCGCTGGAGGCGCGCCGGCTGGCCGGCCTCGCACCCGACTGGGGCCTGGCCTTGCGCTCTGGCGCTCGATAGCCCGGGTCGCCGCCGCCATTCGCGCTGATCTTGAAGAAGCTCATCAGCTGCTGCAGTTGTTCGGCCTGCCCCGACATTTCTTCGGCGGTTGCCGCGAGCTGTTCGGAGGCCGAGGCGTTTTGCTGCGTCGTCTGGTTCAGCTGTCCCATCGCCGCGTTGATCTGCGACACGCCGGTGGCCTGCTCCTTGGAGCTCGCGGTGATTTCCTGGACCAGTTCCGAGGTCTTGCGGATCGACGGCACCATCTCTTCGAGCAGCTTGCCCGCGCGCTCGGCCACGGTGATGCTGGTGCCGGCGAGCTCGCCGATCTCCTGCGCCGCGACCTGGCTGCGTTCGGCCAGCTTGCGCACCTCGGCGGCCACCACCGCGAAGCCCTTGCCGTGTTCGCCGGCCCGCGCCGCTTCGATCGCGGCGTTCAGCGCCAGCAGGTTGGTCTGGTAGGCGATGTCGTCGACGATGCCGATCTTGGCGCCGATCTGCTTCATCGCCTCGACCGTCTTGATCACCGCATCGGCCCCCTGCGTGGCTTCCTGCGCGGCCTTCGAGGCCATGCCGTCGGTGACCATCGCGTTCTCGGTGTTCTGGGTGATCGAGCCGGACATCTGTTCGACCGAGGCCGACGTCTGCTCGACGCCGGCCGCCTGCTCGGAGGCCCCCTGCGACAGCGACTGCGCGGTCGAGTTGACCTGCTCGGAAGCGCCCGTCAGCGCGTCGGCGGCACTGCGCACCTCGCCGATGATCTCGCTGAGCTTTTCGCCCGTGGTGTTCGCATCGTCGCGCAGCCGTCCGAACGTGCCCCGGTAGTCGCCGTCGATCCGCTGGCTGAGATCGCCCTGCGACAGCGCGCTCAAGACTCGCACCACCTCGTTGAGCCCCACTTCGCTGGTTCCCATCAGCTGGTTGACGCTCTTGGCCAATGTGGCGAAGAAACCCTGCTTGCCATCCTCGAGAACACGCATCGAAAAATTGCCCTGGACCGCACCCTCGACCACGCCGGCGATCTCGCGTTCGACCGCGACCTCGGCGGTCCGGTCGGCCCACTCGACCACCGTTCCCATGCGCACGCCCTTGTCGTCGACGATCGGGCTGGCGACCAGCGCAAAGGTCAGTTCGCCGACCTTGATCTGGGTGCGGTACGTGGCCCGCAGCGCGCCGAGCATGCTGCGCTGGTGCGACGGATTCTTGTGGAACACGTCGATGCTCTGGCCGATCAGCCGGCGCACATCGAACTGGGGCAGCGTCTTGCGCAGTTCGGCTTCGTTGCGGCCCATCATTTCCGTGACCGTGTCGTTCATGTAGACGATCTCGTTGGCCGCATCGGCGATCATCACATTGGTCGAACACTTGTCCAGCGCATTGCGCACCCGCAGGTTCAACACCGCTTCGTGCGGCCGCCTTCTTCAGGCTGGCCTGAACCCGGTCGATCGCATCGGTGATCTGGGCCTTCTTGCCGGGCAGCCGGTCCATCGGCTGATCGAGCTTGCCATCGGCATAGGCGGTGACCACCTCGACGATCCGCATCTTGACCGCGATGTGCGAAGAGACCAGATCATTGATGCCGCCGGCAATGGTCGCAAACGCTCCCTGGTTCGACGAGACGGGCATCGCATCGTCGATCCAGCCTTCGGCATGGCGGCGCGACATCGCTGCCTGCTGGGCCGTCAGCGCGGCCACGCTGGCCGCGGCCTGCGCGATCCCCTGGGAGACACTGCCCAGCGCGTCGTCGGCCGTATAGGCAGGGGCGACATCGACCTTGCCCTGCGCCAGCGCCTGGGCCTGTTCGGCGACGCCCTTCATGACCTGGTTCACGCCAAGCACCAGCCAGGCGCATGCGCCCAGTGCGACCAGCGCAAACATCGCCGCGAGGCCCAGCGACGGAGATCCGGCCGGAGCTCAGGAAATGGGGTGCCATGCTCGCACCTGCGATGACCGATGCGGCGACGAGCGCGCGGCTGCGCAGGCTCAAACTGGGTTGCGTCATGGAAATCTCCAACGGGTTTTGTGAATGACTCGACTTCAAGCGGCAACCGGGTGGCCAGCAGCGCTGCCCGCCCGGTCCTCGCCGTCTGCCGCCAGAGCGACCAGCGCCGCAATGTCCAGGATCAGGGCCACTTCGCCCGACCCCAGGATGGTTGAACCGGAAATGCCCTTGAGCTGGCGGAACATCCGGCCAAGGGGCTTGATCACCGTCTGATACTCGCCGGCCAGCGCGTCGACGACGATGCCGGCCTGGCGTCCGCCGCTGCGCACGACCACGATGCTCTGGCGCGCGCCCTGCGGTCCGCGCAGGTTGAACAGGTGGCGCAGGAAAATCACCGGCAGGACCGTGCCGCGCAGCGGCATCACCGCGGTGCAGGTGCCCTCGGGTGGCGCCTGCAGGGCATTGGTGTTGATGCATTCGGCGACCACATCGAGCGGCAGCACCAGATGGCTGCGCCCGACGCGCACGAGGAATCCGTCGATGATGGCCAGCGTCAGCGGCAGCCGGATTTCGACGGTCGTGCCCTTGCCCGGCTCGCTTTGCAGCTCGACCGAGCCGCGAAGACTCTCGATGTTGCGCTTGACGACATCCATGCCGACGCCGCGTCCCGAGAGGCTGGTGACCGATTCGGCCGTCGAGAAGCCCGGAGCGAAGATCAGCGCCAGGATTTCCTTGTCGGCGAGCGCCGCGCCGGGGGCGACGATGCCGCGCTCGATCGCCTTGGCCATGATGCGCTCGCGCGCCAGTCCACGGCCGTCGTCGGTGATCTGGATCACCACCTGGCCGCTGTCGTGATAGGCCGACATGACGAGCCGGCCGGCCGGCGGCTTGCCGGCTGCGATGCGCTCTTCGGGCCGTTCGATGCCGTGGTCGAGCGCATTGCGCACGATGTGCATCAGCGGATCGACGATCTTGTCGACCACCGACTTGTCGAGTTCGGATTCGGTGCCGAGCAGCTCCAGTTCGACCTGCTTGCCCAGATCGCCGCAGACGTCACGCACGACCCGGCGAAACCGGCTGAAGGTCTCGCCGATCTGCACCATGCGCATCGACAGCGCGCCATTGCGCACTTCTTCGACCAGGCTGTTGACCTTCATGGTGCTCTTGATCAGTGCCGGCACCTTGTGGGTCTGCGCCAGTGAATGCACACCGGCCCCGGCGATCACCAGTTCGCCCACGAGATTGATCAGCTGATCGAGCTTTTCGGCGGGGATACGCACCATGCTGCGTTCTTCGACCCGCGCCTCTCGCAACTTCGACTGAGTCGAAAGCGCCGCCTCGACGACCAAGCTGGAGGCCACGTTGGCGGAAACCAGAATTTCGCCCAGTGGCGCCTGGGACACGGTCTGCGCACGCAGCGCGTCGCCCAGCACGTCGCGCGTCAGATTGCCCTGGCGCACCAGCAGATCGCCGAGCCGGTCGTCCGCCGTGGGCAGTCCGTCGTCAGCGGGCACAGCGGGCGGCACCGGTTCATCGCGCCGGATCGTCAGCTCGCAATCCTCCCGCACCAGTTCGAAGGCGCTCTCGAGCGTGGCTTGACTGGCCTCGCCGCCCACGCGGATGTCGAAGCCCAGATGGCAGGTTTCCGGATCGCAGGCCTCGAAGCTCAGGCCGGCCGGCAGCAGGGGAACGACGCGATCCACCCGAGCGACGGTGGACAGATAGGCAATGACCGACAACGGATCGAAACCGTCACGGAAGGTGTCGGCGCGGAACTGGGCGAGGATCTGCCAGTCGCCGGGGCGTTCCCGCCCCGCGGCGGCCTCGGCCTGCACGGGTACGCCGCAGCCTGCATCCGCCGGATCGGGATTGCCCTCTGGGGCACGATCGCCAGCGGACACCGCCGCCCGCAGCTGACCCAGCAGCGACTGTTCGCGCTCGCGGTCGGCCGGGTCAAGCTCACCGCCCGTGCGCGCCAGCTCCAGCAGGACCGCGATGTGATCGCGACAGCCGAACAGCAGCGAACTGAGCGCCAGATCGAGTTGCATCGCGCCGTTGCGCAGCTCGTCGAGCAGGGTCTCGACGTGATGGGTGAAACCCACCACGGCAGTCAGACCGAACAAACCGGCCGAGCCCTTGATCGTGTGCGCGCAGCGGAACAGCGCATTGAGTTCTTCGACATCGTTCGGCTTCTGCTCGAGCTCGAGCACGCACTGCTCGATCTGCGCGAGCATGTCGCGCGCCTCCTCGAAGAAGATGACCAGCGCTGCGTCCAGATTGATCTCGCTCATGCTGCCTCCAGCGCCTGCAAGTCGAACAGCCCGCCCGGATCCAGGCCGCGCAGCTGCTCGCGCAGTTTGTCGTTCAGTCCAAGCAGGCTCAGGCGGGCGCCCATCGAGTCGAGATGTCGCGCCGTGACGAGCAGCAGCTGCAGGCCGGCTGCGTCGAACTCGCGCAGCGCCGTGCAATCGACACACAGCGCGCAAGCATCGCCAGTCGCTTCGATGTCGCGCACGCAGGCATCGAGCTGCGCCCAGAGCTCGGCAACCTGATAGATCATCAGTTCCTCGCCCAGCGCGCAGTGCGCCGCGCGCCCCGTCGGCCCGGCCATTGCCGCTGCCTGCCCGGCATGACCGGCCGGCGACGTCATTGCGGCACCAACTGCGAGACCGCTGCCAGGATCTGCGCCGGCTGGAAGGGTTTGGTCATCCAGGCCTTGGCGCCGGCTTCCTTGCCCACGCTCATCTTGGCGGCGCTGCTCTCGGTGGTCAGCATGATCACCGGCGTGAACTTGTGGACCGCGCTCGCCTTGACTGCCTTCAGGAAGGCGAAACCGTCCATGTTGGGCATGTTCACGTCGCTGATGATCAGGTGCACCCGCTTGTTGGCGATCTTTTCAAGGGCGTCCTTGCCGTCGCAACCCTCGATCACGTCATAGCCTGCGGACTTCAGGGTGATCGCCACGACCTGCCGGAAGCTGGCAGAGTCGTCGACGATGAGAATGGTCTTGGCCAAGAAACGTCTCCGGTCAGAAGAAGGTCAGGGTGGGCGCTGCGGTCGGCGCCGTGGTGCCGGCGTGGGCGTGGTCTTCGTCCGACATCGTGTAGGTGGCGCGAAGCTGTTCCATCCATTGCGGCGGTGTCGGGCGTGCATCCAGCGCGGGCGGCTGGCGGGCGAGCTGATCGAGGCGATCGATGTCCTCGCGGACCACCGACAGGATCTGGGTGACACGGTCCTGGAACTGGAACGACACGAGCATCGACGTGATGTCGCTCTGGATCTCGCTGGCGCGGGTCCGCAGGACCGCCGACTCGCCGTGCAGGGACTCGACCGCGTCGTGGATCTTGCCCATGACATCCTGGATGCACTGCTCGGAGCTCTGGACCGACCCGCGGTCCTGGACGCTGATCTGCTCGGCCGATCGAAGGGTCGACTGGACGCCATCGAGCACACGATCGATGCCCGTCAGGATCTGCTTGGCCGTATCGGCCGAGCGCGTCGACAGGGCCCGCACCTCGGTCGCGACGACGGCGAACCCCCGGCCGTGCTGTCCGGCGCGCGCCGCTTCGATCGCCGCATTCAGGGCGAGCAGATTGGTCTGCCAGGCGATCTTGCCGACTTCGTCGGCCATGGCACGCAATTCGGAGGTGCTCGAGGCCAGCAGCTTGACGCCCTCGAGCAGCGACGCCTTGCTCTCGATGATCTGCTTGAGCACCTGGGTGAGCGGATCGAGCTCGGTCTCGCAGGCTGCGAGCAGGCCGGCCGAACCACCGACCTCCACGCCTGCGTCAGCCCCCTGGCTCAGGCCCGCGCGGCCCAGCGAATCGATGACGCCGTGCAGGCGGCCGATCAGCTGTTCAGTGGCCTGCGAGGCCTGCCGGCTGGCTGCCTGCAGATGATGCTGCCAGACAGGGGAGACTTCGCCCAGCAGCGAGGTCCAGTACGCGGCGTCGTCCCCGCGGGCCGCGGCCTCCTGGCGGCGCCGGCGTGCCGCTGCGACGACCAGTCCGGCGACCAGTGCGACCCAGACGCCCGACCAGGCCGCCGCGCCGCCGATGATCCACCATTGGCCGGCCCACAGACAGGGCACGCTCGCGAGGATCGCGACGTCCCATCGATTCAGAATGCTTGGCTGATTCATTCGCTTCTCGTTGATGACAGTTGAGTTATCGGCTGTCACCCCCGGAAACTACGCCCCGAAAACACGCGCCTATCGGAGAACAACGGCGCTTATCTGCCGCGATTTTCTGCTCGCAAGATAACCCTACACCGAGGTTTGTAGGGCCTTCTGGACTGCGCGTAGGGAGATCATGAATGGCCGCGTTGCGCGTGAAATCCGGCGCTGGCAGGCCGTGGCCCGGATGCGGCTGTCAGCCGCATGGGCGCGCCGGGCCGCGCAAAAAAAACCCGGTGACGAAAGCGTCACCGGCCGGTGTCATTCCCTGCCCGGCCGACGCCGGGGAGGGCCCGCGGAAAAGGCTCAATGAGCCAGCAGGACGCTTCGTTCGGCGCGCTCGGCGCCGCGGATCAGGCGTCCGGCCGCGGCGGCGCTCAGTCGCGCCAGCGTGTCGGCGTCGTCGAGTTCAATCGGCGCGCCGGCCAGGCCGGCATCCAGGATCCTGCCGGCATCCGACTCGGCCCGTGCCATTCTTTCGTGGCGCGCCGCCGCCTCGCGGCCGGCGCGTGCCAGTTGTCGCGCGTCTTCGGCCAGTGCGCACAACTCGGCGCCGCGGGAACCGCCGCGCGCCGCTTCGATGGCCGCATTCAGGGCCAGGAGTTCGGCTTGCACCGCCAGCATGCGGGCGAGTTCGACAGGGTCGGCAAGATCATCGGTTTCGAACAGCATGGGACTTCCTTCGGACCGGGGTCCAGTCCCCATGCTATCGGCCGGCACGCCCAGGACTTGAGCGCACGGCGCGCATCCCCGGGCGATCTCCCGGGAATGGCGGCGGTCCGGTCAGCGGGCCGGCAGCACGGTGCCCCGGCAATCGCCAAAGCCGATCCGCGCAAACCCCGGCCGCTCGCACCAGGCCCGCAGGATCACGGTGTCGCCGTCTTCCAGGAAGCTGCGGGTTTCGCCGTTGCCCAGGCTCACCGGCTGCTTGCCACCGACCGATTGTTCGATCAGTGCCGCCGCTTCGCCTTCGCCCGGTCCGGACTGCGTGCCGGTGCCGATCAGGTCGCCCGGCTGCAGGTTGCAGCCACCGACCGTGTGATGCGCCACCATCTGCCCGACGGTCCAGTACGAATGCCTGAAACTGGAGTGCGACAGCCTCGCGGCGTTCTGGCCGGCTGCGCGCATCGTCGCCGACTCGAGCCAGGATTCGATCGTGATGTCGAATGCGCCGCGTTCCCGGATGGCCGGGTCGTCCAGATAGGGCATCGGCTGGGGATCGCCCTCGGGCCGGATCCACTGTCCGCGATACGGCGCCAGCGCGGCCATGGTGACGATCCAGGGCGAGACGGTCGTGGCAAAGCTCTTGGCCAGGAACGGGCCCAGCGGCTGGTACTCCCATGCCTGGATGTCGCGGGCCGACCAGTCGTTGAGCAGGCACATTCCGAACAGATGGCGCTCGACATCGGCCAGCGGCACCGGCTCGCCCTGCGCATTGCCCTGTCCGATCCAGATGCCCAGCTCGAGCTCATAGTCCAGCCGCTTGCATTCGCTGAAGACCGGCGCGGCAGCCCCCGGCGGCAGGATCTGGCCGCGGGGCCTGGGAAAACTCTGACCGGACACGCCGATCGAGCTGACCCTTCCGTGATAGCCGATCGGCAGCCACTTGAAGTTGGGGGTGAGCGGGCTGTCCGGACGAAAGAGCTTGCCGATATTGCCCGCATGATGAATCGAGGCGTACATGTCGGTGTAGTCGCCGATGCGGGCCGGCACGGTCATTTCGATCTCGGCCAGCGGCACCAGGCAGGCACGCCAGCGCGCCTGGTCGGTTGCCCCTTCGCGCAATCCGCGCGACAGGGCAAGCCGCAGCGCCTGCCAGGCCGACGGTCCGAGCGCCATCAGTCCGTTCAGGGCGGGTGCGCCGGCGTGCCCGGCGGCCACCGCCGCTTCGCCGGTGAACAGCCCCGCAGCATGCGCGGCGGCCATGTCGAGCACCTGGTCGCCGATGGCCACGCCGCCCCGCCAAGCCTCGCCGCTGGCCTGGCGGCGAAACACGCCATGCGGCAGGTTCTGCAGCGGGAAGTCGGCGCCCGCCTGGTTGGCGGACGCCAGCCAGCTCACGAGGGCCGGGGAATGGGTTTCGTCGATCGCGTGCATGTCTCGTCGGCTCGGTGGGGATCGGGCCGACAAGTGTAGCCGCGCGCCGGGCCGCCAGCGCGGCCCGCCACGGGGGTAGCCGCGCGCCGGCCCGCCAGCGCGGCCCGCCACGCCGCCCCGCTATTGCGTCGTGACGAATCTCAGGTTGCTGCGCCCGCCTGTCAGCACGACCCGCAGGTTCACATCGACCACGATGTCCGCACCCGATGTCGAGGCGATCATCAGCTGCTTGCGCTGCGTGCTGGTGCCGCCGGCCGCCTGCGTGCTCTGGGCGACCTGCAGCTTGGTCACCGGCGCATTCATGGTCACGTACGTGCTGCCGTTGGCGATGCGGTTGGTGGCCGCACCCATTTCGCGGGCATAGAACACCGCGGTCGCGCCAGGCGTGCACGGATCGGTCGACGGCACCGTACTGGCCCACATGACCACGCCGCGCGCCACATGCGGCGAGACCGAGATCTGACCGCCGCCGCCCGAGGTCATGTCCATGTACCAGCCCTTGATCGCCGCGCCCTGCGGCGCCGAACCGCTGGGCGTGACGGGTTCAAGGTCGGTTCTCGTCACCGGCGTGGCAAACGTGCCGGGAATCGCCGGGCCGCCGTCCTTGACGGCATAGAACGTGCGCACCGCGCCCGAGCTCAAGTCGGCCGTCGCCAGCACCTGGCCGGTGCCAAAATAGACCCAGCGCTCCGAGCGGTCGCGCGGATTGATCGCGATCGCCGGCGCCGACGTGATCGGCGCACCCACCGCGGCGATCTTGGTGGCGTTGGTCGGCCAGCTGGCAATCGCCGCGGCCGACAAATCGAAGCGCCACACATTGCCACGCAGGTCGGTGGCGTACAGCTGCTGGACCAGCTGCTCGCGGTCGCTCTGGAAGAAGACTTCCATGTTCGCCAGGCCGATCGGATTGGCCGCCGACGCGCCGCCGTTGTCCGGCACATCCAGCCGCTTGATCACACTGCCGGTGCGCGGATCGAGCAGCCAGATGTGGCCGGTGCCGGTGGTGTTCTGGTAGCCCGAGGACACCGCGACCATCCAGCCGGCATTGGTGTAGATCACCAGCGGCTGGCCGAAGCTGTAGCCCACCCGCGACTGGTCGCCGGTCTGGCTGCCGTCGAACTCCCACAGCACCTTGCCGCGCAGCGCATCCTCGCTGGCCGCATCCGGATTGGTAATGTCCAGCGCGAAGTAGCCCTTGCCGCCCTTGTTCAGGCCGGACACCAGCAGGCTGCGCCAGTCGCCGCTGCCGCTGGTCGAACCCACCCGGTTGAAGTCCACATCCCGAACCGTGGGTGTCTGGTCGACCCGGAAGCGATGCTGGAACTTGGCGGGCAGCGGATCGGCCGGGCGCCAGGTCAGGCCGACCAGGCCCTCGACGTTATTGGTGAACAGGAAGCTGGGCACATAGGCCCACTTCTCCTGGCCGGAATCGGCGTCGCCGACGGTTCCCTTGAACGCATGCAGCATGCCGTCGTTCGCGCCGACGTAGACCGTCGGGGTGCGCGCGGCCTTCGAGGACTGGAAGCTGGCATATCCCGGATGGTAGGCATCCGAGAACGACTCGTTGGGCTTGCCGACGTAACGCGGCTCGGAGTTCACGATGTCGCCCAGCACGTACGAGCGGCGACGGAACATCTTGGGCACCGCAATGGTGTCCTCGTTGGTCCGGTCGCCACGCAAGTACTCGAGCACCTGCTTGGCCTTGACCGAGTTGGCGTCGAGCGCGGTCGCCTGCGCCGCGGTGATCGAGCCGCCGGCGCCCGCCGCACCCGGTTCGCGGAACCGAACGGCGGTGCCGGTGGTGCCCGAACTGGTGCGGGTCACGATCTTGCGATTGGTCAGCCAGCCGCCGCCGGTGCCGGAGGGCAGCACCTGCGCCTCGAGCTTGGTCTGCGCCTGCCACACCGCCACCGGCGAAATGACGCCGGTACTGGTGTCGACATTGCGCGCCTGCAGGTCGCCGATCCATTCGCCCGATTTGTACTGGGCACGGAAGGCCACCGGGGCACCGAGCGCGAAATCGCTGCCGGTCAGCACCGAGCCGGAATTGGAGCCCTGGCGCGCCTGGATCTCGGTGATCGCGCGGCCCAGCGCATCGATCAGCTCGGCGGGCGACGAGACGCTGAAGAAGTCGCCGTGGCCGATCAGCGAGGCATGCCACAGATCATCGACCGCCGAGGCCGAGTCCGCGACCGGAACCGGCCAGTCGGCCGTACCGGCGACGATCGCGTTCAGCCCACTGGGATACGCGATCGTGCCCTGCTCGGAGAACGCCAGACCGAAGGTCACCATGTTCTGCCAGCTCGCCGGATTGGACGACGAGGTGAACACGTTGTTGGTCATTGCCGGGCGCAGGTCGGTGAACCAGTAGTAGGCCGCGAGATCGGACAGCGTGTTCACCGATCCGGTGCTGGGCTTCTCGCGGTAGGGCCTGGGCCAGGCGCCGCCCGCGGTGAAGGTGGTGCCGAACTCGGCGTTCAGTGCCGCCAGCAGATCCGGGTTGGTCGAGGGCAGCGTATTGTCGTAATTGGTCGAACCGACAGTGCCGGATGCGCCGGTGTTGTTCCATTGACCGTCGGTGGTCAGCAGGTGGTAGTTCTGCTGGCAGCTGTACTGGATCGGGTCTGCGACCGCGCCGCCACCCGGTTTTGTTCCCGCCTTGTAATACTCGCCGATGCGCTGCTGCGCCTCGCGCAAGCGGCGTGTTGCCGCTGGGCAGCAGCTGATAGAAGCGGTTGTACCAGGTGGTGCGCGCGGTCGTCTCGAACGTGGCCAGGGGCAGGAAACCGCCGGTGCTGCCCGTTGCGCTCGGATTGTTGATGGTGTGCAGCCCCACCCTGAAGCTGTTGTCGACCACTCGGAAGGCTTCCCCGGCCGCGGTCTTCATCGCATTGATGCGCGTGCGGTAGTAGCTGAACCAGTTGGCGAAGTTGGTCTTCTGGGCCGCGGTGGCCGCGTTCATGTCGACCAGCGTGTAGCTGGCATTCGCATAGCAGGTGCCGAGCACCGGCGTGGCCGGCGACGCGCCTGTGTAGGCGTGATGATAGGCGCCGCGGTTGGCCGGCGTGTTGCTCTCGCGCGGCTCGGTGTTGCTGTTGCTCTGGGTGGCGGCCGCGTAATTGCCCACGGCCGGAAATCCGGTGCTCAAGTTGAGGGTGCCCGCGCCGGTGTTGAATCCGTCGCGCCACGCCGCCGTATAGCTCGCATCGGCATAGCGTGTGCCATCCGGCTTGATCGGGGCGATGTAGGTGACGTTCGGGTTGTAGTACAGCCGGTTGTAGTTGGCGTTCTGGAAGCAGTTGCTGCCCTGCTTGGACGAGGTGCTCATCGGCGCGAACTGCCAGGCCATCGAACCCGAGTTGTCCAGCGTGAGCATCAGGTTCGGCTGAACGGTGGACACGGTGAACAGCGGCTGATCCTGCAGGACCGGAACGGTCTGCGCATACGCGATCGACACCGGCATCAGCTCGTGGGTGACGATCAGCAGCAGCGCCAGCGCCTTGCGGTGCGTGGGATTGGAACGGGCCATGGTCGGGCTCCTCAATACATCGATTGTCTGGACTTCCCTGGCCAGTCAATCGCCCTTCATGAACAGCTGCGAATAGGCGGTGGCGTTCTTGGGCCCGTCGATGCGCACGGTGATCCGTACGAAGGGCAGCCACTCGGAAGTGCCCGAGCTGCAGTTGTTCTGGCAGTTTCTGGGGAAGGTGTATTCGTAGAGCCGGCAGGCGTTCGGCGTGGCCGGGCCCGCGGTGTCGCACATCCGCTCGATGACGTAGCGGCGCAGCTGGCGGGACTGCGGATCGATCTGCTCGCCCGGCCAGCCGGTCGGGGTCGGGCCCGACCCGCTCCAGGTGGGCGCCGGCAGGCCGGCCAGCAGCTGGGGCACCCCGTCGGCGGTCTGCGGCTGCAGGATCGCGTAGTAGGAAATACCCGCCTGGTTGGTGTTGCGGTCCATCACATTCAAGCCGGCCGTCGGGTGCGACTGCATGTAGGCCAGCAGCGCCTCGTTCATCGCCAGGTCGGTGTTCTGCTCGGCGCTGCGCAGGAACTGGTAGTTCGCCGAGGCCATGTTGGCGTTGTCCACCGAGCGGAACAGCGCGAACGCGGCCGAGATCATCGCCACCAGCGACACGAGGGCGACGATCAGCGAAGCGCCACGCTGGGCCTGCCGCCGCCCGCCGAAGACAGCGGCGGCGACTCGGGTTCTCGTCAATCGGGTCTCGGGCATGGGCATGGCGACTACATCTCGCTCAGGATCGCGTTGCGCACGGTTACCACCGCCGTCACCGCGTTGTAACGGAAGCAGCGCTGGTCGCCGGCCAGGTTGTAGTTGCCACTGGAGGGCATCGAGGGCAGCCGGCTGGCGAAATTGCCGGCGCGGGCAGGCAGGACATCGAACGGTCCGGCAGGCGTGGTCGTGCAGTTGCCCGAGCCATCGGGGCGCTCGAACTGCGGGCTGCGCACCAGCAGGCCCACCCGCACCGCCTTGATCTGATGCAGCGCCCGCGGTCCGGCCGCCACCGGCAGTGCGCTGATCGCGTTCTGCGGCAGCGGATTGGGCGGATTCAGCCAGTTCGCCGCCGCCGCGGGCGGATTGATCCATTCGTCGATGACGTCGTCGTTGCCGACGTCGATGCCCAGCTGCAGCTGCATCGACACGACGTTCTCCGACACCACCTGGGCAGGTGCGTTGGTCAGCAGGTTGCGCACCAGCAGGCGGCCGTTGGCATCGACCGTGTACTGTTCCAGCGCGGGGTTCTGCCCGAGGTTGAGCACGACCGGTTCGACATACAAGGCGGCCGTCGGCACGCTCAGCACGATGTCGGCAGGGCTGATCGCCGGCGCCATCGGCAGGCCGACCACCTGCGCCAGCGTGCAATTGCTGGGCCGGGTGGTGCCGACGTTCACCGCACTGGCCTGCTCGTACGCCAGCACCCAGTCGCCGACGTTAAAGCCGTAGCTGGAGCGCAGGCGGATGGTGTTCGATCCGGCCGCCAATCCGCCGGTCTCGGCCAGCGCCGGCATCGGCACGTTGGAACTGCTGCCCGCAAACACGATCATCGAATCCGAGGCAAGTCCGCCGCCGCCGTCGGTTGCGATCAGACCGGCCAAGCGATAGGTGATGCCACTGGCCACGAAGTTGCAGCCGATGTTGAATTCCGGGCGCGGCGGATTGGTGCTGGACAACGTGTACCCGGTGCCGGGGGTGACCAGGCGCGTCGGCGAGGTGTAGCCGGGGTCGCTGATCACCATCAGGTTGTAGCCGGCATTGGCCACCGCGCGTTCGAGCGACGACAGCCCGAACACGCCCGCCTGCAGGCCTTCGCTGCCGCTGGTGGTGCTGCGCTTGCGCTCCTCGCTGACCGAGACGGTCTGGAAGATGGCCAGCGAGGCGATCAGCGCGATCACCGTGGCGACCATCAGCTCGAGCAGCGAAAAGCCCCGCTGCGGGCGGCGCAGGGTTGCGCCGGTGCGATGCGCGCTCATGACTGCGGCTCCATGATCATCGCGGTCGTCGTGTAGGAGCTGGGCGTCGACACACCCGGGGGCTGCCAGAAGACCGTGATCGTCACCGCGGACACGGTCTGGCTGCCGGCTCCGACCGCCGAATAGGCAACCTGCTGGGTGTTCACCGTGACCTGCGGCGGATTGCCCGCCACGCCCGGCAGCGCGAGCGAGCCGGTGGTCATGCGGGTCTTCCACTGCGTGTAGCGGATCGGCGAGGAAGCGCTGCTCGAATACAGATTGGCGCGCTGGCCGGGATCGGCGGTCCACATTTCGGACAGCAGTTCGGAGGCGTGCTGGGCGGCCTGCGCGCGGAACGTCGCTTCGGTCATCACCTGCACCGATCGCGCCTGCATGCCCACGACTCCGAGGATGCCCAGCGAGAAGATCAGGATCGCGATCAGCGCTTCGACCAGGACGACGCCGCGCTGGCCGCTGCGCACGAAGTGTGCGAGCGCGCGCCGATGACGGGATCTCGCCCGCGCGCTGCGCCATGGCATCGGAAAATGTTGCACTCGCCGTCTCCTCAGCAGGCTCGCGGATTGCCGGCACCAGCCAGCGGATCGCACATGCGGGCCCCGCCACTGGCGCTCACCGCCACGACCAGACGCCGTTCATCGGAAGTGCTCATCGTGTTGTCACGCACGTCCATGCGCAGGGTGTTCGCCCAGCCGATCGCATTGACCAGACGGCCGCGGCCGTCGAACATCACGGCCGCCGGCACACCGGCGCCTGCAGACAAGGCGCCGGCGAACGCACCGGGCGCCACCAGGGCCACATCGTTGGTCGCCCCGACCCGGGCATTGCCCGATTCTTCGCCACCGTCGCGCACCTGGATCACCGGCACGGCACCGTCGCAGCCGAAGCCTCCCTGAACCACCTGGCAGACCTGCCAGGCGCTTTCGCCGCCATTGGCGCCGGGCATCCTGAACAGCACCCGGGCGTTGCGGCGCAGGGCTTCGGAGCGCGCGACGTTCAGTCCGTGCAGCAGCGCCTCGGCGGTGCTGCGCACGCGCTGATTGGCGATCCAGTTGGCGAACGAAGGAGCCGCCAGCCGCAGCAGAATCGCCCCGACCAGCATCGCGATCACGAGTTCGACGATGGAGAATCCGGCCAGCCGGCGCCTGGGGAACCGCCGCGTCGTCACATCAGCCCTTCCGGATCAGCCAGCGGGTCGCGCCGGTCGCCGGCACGGCACCCCAGGACGCGCCCCAGGCCAGCGTCGAACGGGTATTGGCCTGATCGATGCTGAACCGGAAGCCGGCCACGGTCGTATTGCCGTCGGCGGTGATCGTGTAACCCTGGCCGGCCGCTGTCGTGGCGCAGGCCAGCGTGAAGCGCTCGAGGACCGGCATCGCGATCCCGCAGGCGCCCGCGCCATAGGTGCGGTTGTCGGCGTAGAACTGCTCCATCCGCACCCTCGTGTCGGACAGGGCATTGGTGGCCTCGATGAGCTGGGCGCGGATCGTGTAATCGCGGTAGGACGGTATGGCGACCGCCGACAGGATCGCAACGACCGCCACCACGATCATCAGTTCGATAAGCGAGAATCCTCGGGCGTTCATTGGTCGACTCCTTTGCGACGGAGTCTAGGCAGTGCCCCCAGGTGGAGCGATCACTGACCGACGAACGCTAACGAGGACGGACAGGCGGCGCGATCTGCGAGCGAGCGTTCGCTCGCAATCGACCGTCGGTCAGGGCGCAGGCGCCGACAGTCCCTTGGGCAGGGGGAAAGCGGTGTCCTCCTGGACGCCGGGCAGCTGGCGCACGCCGTTCACGCCGAGCTCGCGCAGCCGCGCAAGGAGCTCGGTCACCAGCACTTCGGGCGCGGAGGCGCCCGCGGTGATGCCGACCCGCCGGCGCCCGACGAGCCAGGCCGGCTGCAGCTCCTGAGCCGATCCGATCAGATGCGCCTCGCAGCCCATCTTTTGAGCGACCTCGCGCAGCCGATTGCTGTTGGAACTCGTCGGCGAGCCGATCACCAGCACCAGATCGCACTGCGGCACCATGAACTTCACCGCATCCTGGCGATTCTGGGTGGCGTAGCAGATGTCCTGCTTCTTGGGTTCGGCCACGCCCGGAAAGCGCTCGCGCAAGGCCGCGATGATCTCGCGGCAATCGTCGACCGACAGCGTGGTCTGGGTGACATATCCCAGCTGCCGGGGATCGGCCACCTGCAGACGCGCCACATCGGCGACCGACTCGACCAGATGAATGCCGTCGTCGGCCTGACCCATCGTGCCCTGCACCTCCGGATGACCGGCATGGCCGATCATCACCACATCGCGACCCTCGCGGCGCATCCGCGACACTTCGACATGGACCTTGGTGACCAGCGGACAGGTGGCATCGAACACCTTCAGGCCGCGCGCCTGCGCCTCGTCGCGCACCGATCGGGCGACCCCGTGAGCCGAAAAGATGACCGTCGATCCCGCAGGCACATCGTCCAGCGATTCGACGAATACCGCGCCCTTGCCGCGCAGGTCCGCCACCACGTGGTCGTTGTGCACGATCTCGTGGCGCACATAGATGGGGGCGCCCTGCAGCGCCAGCGCCCGCTCGACGATGTCGATCGCCCGATCGACGCCGGCACAGAATCCGCGGGGTTGGGCGAGCAGGGCTTGCATGTCTGGGGCTCCGAGCGACAAACGGGCCGACGGTTCAGAGCACCGCGATGATCTGCACTTCGAAGCAGACGCGATGACCGGCCAGGGGATGGTTGAAGTCGAACAGCGCCGATCGCTCGTCGAGTTCCTTGAGCACACCGGTGTAGCGGCTGCCATCGGGTGCCGGAAAGTCGACCAGATCGCCAGGCTCCCAGGTGGTGCCCTCCGGCGCATTGGACTTCAGCGCCGCCAGCGTGAGCCGCTGCAGCAGCGCCGGATTGCGCTCGCCGAAACCGGCCGCCGGCTCGAGATCGAACACCGCCCGGCTGCCCTGGGCCAGGCCCAGCAGGCACTGTTCGAGCGGCTCGGCCAATTGGCCGAAGCCCATCTGCAAGGTGGCCGGCGGACCGCCAAAGGTGCTAACGACATCGCCCGCGCCGTCCGCCAGACTGATCCGGTAGTGCAGCGTGAGATGGGAATCCGCGGTGACGAGAACGGGAGGGGTGTTCATGGGTGCATCGAATTGTAAGTCAGGCGCGGCGGCGGCGGGCGCGCCCGGGGCGGGGGCCCCGGCGCCGGGGGCGGGGCCGCCGGCACCCGCCCGCCCGCGGGGGGGCCCCCCGCAGGGCCCCCCCGGGGGCCCCGCCCCCGGGGCCCCCCCCCGGGCTTGCGCGCACGGGGCCGCGTCACCGCATCGCCCAGCAGCCTGCAGCTGCTCGCGCTGGCGCTCGATGGCCGCCAGGGGCCGGCCGCGCTGGGCCGGGCCGGGCGCGAGCTGGCCGCCTGCGGCAGCCTGCGCCGGCTGCTCGGGCCGGAGCCGCCGCCCGGCGTGCCCACGCTGCGCTGGCAGCGTCTGCGCGCCATGACCGAGCTGATGCGCCGCGCCGCGCTCGAAGAGCTCGCCGAGCGCGACGTGCTCAGCTCGCCGGCCGCGGTGCGCCGCTTCCTGCTGTTGTGGCTGCGCGACCGGCCCGCCGAATGTTTCGTGGGGGTGTTCGTCGACAGCCAGCATCGGGTGATCGCGGCGCGCGAGCTGTTCCGCGGCACCCTGACCCAGACGGCGGTCTATCCGCGCGAAGTCGCACGCGCGGCGCTCGGCCTGAATGCGGCCGCGGTCATCCTGGCGCACAATCATCCGTCGGGGTGGCCGAACCCAGTGTCGCCGACCGCCTGCTCACCGACGCCCTGCGCGCGGCCCTCGGCCAGCTCGACATCGGGGTGCTCGACCACCTGATCGTCGCCGGCAACCAGTGCGTGTCGTTTGCCGAGCGCGGCTGGCTCTAGGGCCCGGCCCGGCAACTGGACATCCGGCAAAATTCAGCGCACAATCGCGGGCTTTGCAACTAATCCCGGCGTTTAGGGATGGTTCATCACGCTGGCTCGGCACGATCTGAACGCCATTTTTGCCCCCCTCGATCGCCAGCCCCAATCACATACCCACCACGCCAGCCCCATCCGATGTGCAGCGGTCCCTCCAGGGACCCGTTCTCGGTGGCGGCATTTCCAAGGAGTTGATCATGGCCCGCGTATGCCAGGTGACCGGCAAGAAGCCGATGGTTGGCAACAATGTCTCACACGCCAACAACAAGACGAAACGTCGCTTCCTGCCCAATCTGCAGTCGCGCCGGTTCTGGGTTGAAGGCGAAAACCGCTGGGTGCGCCTGCGCCTGACCAATGCCGCACTGCGCCTGATCGACAAGAAGGGCATCGAAGTGGTGCTCGCCGACCTGCGCGCCGCCGGTCAGCCCGTCTAGGTCACCCACCCTCCAGGAGCCATGCGCCATGCGTGACAAGATCAAGCTCGAGTCGACGGCCGGCACCGGCCATTTCTACACCACCACCAAGAACAAGCGCACCAAGCCCGAGAAGATGGAGATCATGAAATTCGATCCCGTCGCCCGCAAGCACGTTGCCTACAAAGAAACCAAGATCAAATAAGTACGACCCGGTATTCACAGGGCCCGCTGTCCGCGCGCTTCGCGCCAACGGATGCACAACCCTCGAAGCCCCGCTGATGCGGGGCTTTTTTTTGGCCGAGTGCCGCACCCGGTACCCGCCCCGACCCCGGAGGTTTCAGGATGTCCGAATTGCATGATGCGGCCCGACGCGGGTTTTCAGGCGAAGCGCAGACCTACGAACGCGGCCGCCCGGAGTATCCCGCGGCGATGGGACGCTGGCTGACCGATGACCTCGGGATCGGCGCCGGCACGGCGGTCGTCGACCTGGGCGCGGGTACGGGCAAGTTCACCCGCCTGCTGGTGGCCACCGGCGCCAGCGTCACCGCGATCGAGCCGGTGGCGGCGATGCGGGCCCAGCTCAGCAAGGCGCTGCCGCAGGTACGCCTGCTGGCTGGCGTTGCCGAGCAGATGCCACTGGCGCCGGCCTCGGTCGATGTGCTGGTTTGCGCCCAGGCCTTCCACTGGTTCGCCACGATGCGGCGCTGGCCGACATGCATCGAGTGCTCAAGCCGGGCGGGCGCCTCGGGCTGGTCTGGAACGTGCGCGACGAATCGGTCGACTGGGTGGCCGAGATCACCCGCATCATCACGCCCTACGAGGGCGATGCGCCGCGCTACTACAAGGGGGATTGGCGCAAGCCGTTCGCGCACGCACGGTTCGCGCCGCTGGAGCTGAGCGGCTTCGAGTACCAGCATGTGGGGTCGGCCCAGCAGGTCATTCTGGATCGATTCCTGTCGGTGAGCTTCATCGCCGCGCTGGCCGCCGAAGAAAAAGCCCGGGTGGCCGCCCGCCTGCAGGCGCTGGTCGACACCCACCCGGCCCTGGCCGGACAGGCCGAGATCCGCTTTCCGTATCGCACCGAGGCGTATCGCGTCCTGCGCCTCGATTGACGAGCCGGCCTGCCTGACCCGCGGACGCCGAAAAAAAACCGGCCCTCAGGAGCCGGCCTGTGTCAGATCGGGCGCCGCCAACGCGGCGCCGCCAATCTAGGCTGCGTAGCGTCGAACCCGAAGGGCCAGGTCCTGCAGCGGGCGCATGCCGCTGGCTTCGGCCCGTGCGAGCCACTGCTGCAGTTGAACCAGCAGCTGGTCCTTGTTCAGCGTGGAACGCTCCCAGATCGAGGCCAGTTCCTGGCGCATCTCGACCAGCTTGCGCACGCTGTCGCTGGCGGCAAAGACCTCGCCGACGCGCGCTTTCTGTTCTGCGGTCCATTTGCCGGCATCGATCACCAGCCAGCGGCGCGCGGCAGTCAGCGCGGCCACTTCGCGGCCATTGTTCGACCCGAGACGACGCGCTTCTTCGGCGCAGGCACGGCGCAGCGAATCGGCGAACGCCGCCATCATGTCGTATCGATGGGCGATCACGGCCTGCAGAGTATCGACGTCGATCACCGGCTTGGCCTGCGCGAACTTCGGCTTGGGCGCCAGGCGGCGCACGGTGGCCAGGCCCAGCAGGCTCATGATCCGGATGTACATCCAGCCGATGTCGAACTCGTACCACTTGGCCGACAGCTTGGCGGAACTGGCGAAGGCGTGGTGGTTGTTGTGCAGTTCTTCGCCGCCGATCAGGATTCCCCAGGGAAAGACATTGGTGCTGGCGTCAGGGCAATCCCAGTTGCGATATCCATAGTAGTGGCCCACGCCATTGATGATGCCCGCGGCGGTGATCGGGATCCACAGCATCTGGATGGCGAACACGGTCAGGCCGATGGCGCCGAACAGCGTCACGCACAGCGCCAGCGTGAAATACACCCCCAGATACGAATAAGGCGTGTACAGGTGGCGCTCGATCCAGTCGTCGGGCGTGCCATGGCCGAACTTCTCGATGGTTTCGCGGTTGCGCGCCTCTTCGCGATACAGCTCCGAGCCCTCGAGCAGCACTTTGCGCAGGCCGCGCGTCTGGGGGCTGTGGGGATCGTCAGGCGTTTCGCAGCGGGCGTGATGCTTGCGGTGAATGGCAGCCCACTCGCGCGTCACCATGCCGGTGGTGAACCAGAGCCAGAACCGGAAGAAGTGCGACACGACCGGATGCAGGTCGAGGGCACGGTGCGCCTGGCACCGGTGCAGATAGATGGTCACGCCCGCGATGGTGATGTGCGTCACCACCAGCGTGTAGATCACGATCTGCCACCAGGCAAAATCGAGCAAACCCGTGTCCAGAAACGACAGTACTGCATCGACCAAAGTGTTGCCTCCGAAATGCCCAGTCAAGATTGGGGCGAAGTGTACCCCGCACCTGGCGGGGGAGGGTTAAGTACCCTGATTTCGCGTTGCGGATACGGTATTTCAATCCCATCGGCCGTCAGTGTCGCCAAAATCGAACGGTTTATCTCGGATGAGACCTGCTGCCGGCCGGTCTCGGCATCGGCGATCGAATAGCCCAGTTCCAGGTCGAGCCCATCGGCGCCGAACGCCACCAGAAAGGCTGCCGGACCCGGTTCGGCCAGCACCCGGGGATGAGCGGCCGCCAGCCCGATCAGTTTGGGCAGCAGCGCATCGAGGTCGGTGCCGTAGGCCACCGTGACCCGGTTCTTCAGGCGCGAGGACGCCTGCTTCGAAAAATTCTGCACCGGGTTGGCCATCAGCATTTCATTGGGCACGATGGCTTCCCACCCCTCGCCCGAGCGCACGATCGTGAACCGGGTCCGGATCTCGGTCACCTGGCCGTGGTACTTGTCGACCGTGACGAAATCGCCCAGGCGCACCCGCCGCTCGAGCAGCACCACGAATCCCGAGATGTAGCTGCTGGCAATGCGCTGCAGGCCCAGACCGATCCCCACGCCCAGCGCCCCGCCGAACACCGACAGCGCCGTGATGTCCAGGCCCACCAGCGACAGCCCGACCAGCACCGCGAGCAGCAGCAGCACGGCGCGAAGGACACGCGCCAGGGCAACCCGCACGCTCATGTCGCCGGTGTCGACCGACAGCAGGCGGGACTCGAGCACGCCGCCCAGCCAGAGGGCCGCCAGCAGCGTGGCCATCACCCAGAAGCTGGCCGACAGCACCGTCCACAGCGAGATGCGCTGCTTGCCCACCGGAAACACCACGGATTCGGCCAGCGCGATCACGTCGCTGCCATAGCCGGTGATGTACAGCGCCACGGTGATCCAGACCAGCAGCACCAGCAGGCGCTCGAAAGCGGTGATCGAGCGCGTTCTAGCCAGCTTGGAAATGACGTAGACAATGCCGCGCACCACGGCCAGGGCCCCCAGCAGCACCAGCGCAACGTGCAGCAGATGGGTGTGGTGCCACAAACCCAGCACCGGCCGTGCGGCCATCACGAGGGTCGAAGCGAAGGCCGGGAATACCACACGGCCCAGCGCGTCGCGCGCAGCCTGGACCGACAGCAGGCCGTGCCGGACCACCGGTTCGGGTGACGCGGCTGATGCAGCAGCGGCACCCGAAGCCGCTCCCGCAGCGGTACCTGCGCCCGTGTCCGCGCCCGTGTCCGCACCCGTGTCCGGCCGAGTCACCCGATCGCGTGCGTTCCAAGGCGGCTGCGCGGCGCGGCCGGATGCCTGCTCGCTGCGATACCAGCGTGCAATGGCCCAGCGTTCGAGCAGCCAGGCCGCCAGCAGGCACAGCGCCACCGTGCCCAGCTGCCACATCACATCGGGCTGCTGCAGGTCCGCCCACAGGTCGCGCAGCAGGGAATTCAGGAGCGTCTCGGTCTTCAAGCCGGATCCTCGAGGGTCGGGCGCCCGCCGCCTGCCAGCGGGTCTAAGCTGCCCAGGTCAGTATCGTGTATCAGGCCGGGCGCAGCCAGCGCACCGCGTAGAACGCGTCGGTACCATGCACGTCGGTGCGCAGCACCAGCGCCTGGGGATCGAGCACCGGCGAGAGCTCGATGCCCTGGCGGGCCAGGACACTGACCGCCGGCTCGACCTGCCAGCCCGGATGATCGCGCTCGAAGTCGCGGCGCACCGCGTCATTCTCTTCGTCGAGCAGGCTGCAGGTGGCATACACCAGCGCGCCACCGGGGCGGACCAGCTGCGCCGCGGCTGCCAGGATCGAGCGCTGGGTGGCCCCGAGCGCGGCGAGGCTGGCCGGATCGAATCGCCACTTCAGATCGGGATTGCGGCGCAGGGTGCCGGTGCCGCTGCACGGGGCATCGACCAGCACCACGTCGGCACGGCCGGCCAGGCGATCGAGCTTGGCGTCGTGCTCGTTGTCGATGCCGAAAGGCTGGACGTTGGTCGCGCCCGAACGGGCCAGCCTGGGGCGCAGGCGCGCCAGGCGCGCGGCCGAGATGTCACAGGCGAAAACCTGCCCGGATCCGCGCAGCAGCGCCGCCAGCGCCAGCGTCTTGCCGCCCGCGCCGGCGCAGAAATCGACCACCGTCTGGCCGCGCCGCGGCGCCGCCAGGTGCGCCAGCAACTGGCTGCCGGCATCCTGCACCTCGACATGCCCCTGCACGAAGGCCTGGGTCCGCTCCAGCGCGGGCTTGCCGTGCACGCGCAGCGCCAGCGGTGCCAGCGCGAAGGGCGCACTGGGCACGCCTTCGTCGGCCAGCGACTGACGCGCTGCAGCCGGATCGGTCTTGAGCAGGTTGACCCGCAAGTCCAGTGGCGCGGGCTCGAGCAGTGCGCGGCCCAGCGATTCGAACTCGGCCGGCGACAGGGTGGCCGACAGGCGGCTGGCCAGCCAGGCGGGCAGGCTCAGGCGCACCTCGGGCAGCATGCCCTGGGCGTCGATGCGATCACGGGCCTCGTGGACCGCGATCAGGCGTGCCGGCAAGGTCCCCTGCCCGCTCTGGGCCAGATGCGCATACAGGCGCCGATGGCGCAGGATGTCGTACATCTGCTCGGCCACCCGGCCGCGGTCGGTGCGGCCCATCTGCGGATGCGCGGCGAAGAAGCGGCGCAGGACGACATCGGCGGGCTCGGCGAATTTCAGCAGAGCGGCCAGTGCGGACTCGGCCAGCGATGCGGCGCTCTCGTCGGGCGGTCCCAGGCGGCGCACGCCACGCGGACCCGCCGCCTTGTGCCTGCTCTCGGTCCTGGCCTTCTTCTTGTCGTCGATCCGGGCCTCGGCGCGTTCGGCAGCCCCCCGCAGGGCTTTTTTCATGCCGGCTCCGGCAGCAGCAGCAGGGGATCGGCGCCGCCCGCATCCGGCGCCGGGTCGCGCCAGCGCGCCCGGCAGCCATCCAGCGCGATCTGGCCTTCGATCAGGGCCCGCAGCGCCAGGGGATACAGACGGTGCTCGGCCTGCAAGACGCGCTGGGCCAGCGTGGCCTCGTCGTCGTCGGGGTGCACCGGCACGACCGCCTGGGCGATGATGGGCCCGGCATCGAGGTCAGCAGTGACCAGGTGGACGGTGGCGCCATGCACCCTGACCCCGGCGGCCAGCGCGCGCCGGTGGGTGTCCAAGCCGGCAAAGGCTGGCAGCAGCGACGGATGGATGTTGACCATGCGGCCTTCGTGCCGCGCCACGAAACCCGCCGACAGGATGCGCATGTACCCGGCCAGCACAATCCAGTCGGGCGCGACTTCATCCAGGCATCGGTCCAGTTCGGCGTCCTGCTGGGCGCGATCAAGCGCCTTGTTCAGCGGCACGATGCGCACCGGCAGACCCAGCGCTCGCGCGCAGGCGACCGCGGGGATGGCTTCGCGATGGGCGATGACCGCGACCACGGTCACGGGCCAGCGCTGGGACTGGATGGCCCGGGCGATGGCCTCCATGTTGGACCCCCTGCCGGACACGAGAATGGCCAGCTTGCGGGAAGGTGGTGCGGGCACGGCGGCCTGTTCGGGCATCTGCATGCCGCAATGTTAGCATCGGCGCGCCTATGGAATGCCGGAAAGCCTTATAATTCAAAGTTTTACCAGATTCCTGCGCTGTCCAGCCTTCGATTGCATTCGTCCATGAAAGTCTTCCGCCGCCTGCCCCCGGTCGCCGAGCGCCAGCCCTGCGTGCTCACGATCGGTAATTTCGATGGGGTCCACCTCGGTCACCAGGCAGTGCTTGCCCGCCTAGCGGCCACCGCCCGCACGCACGCGCTGCCGGCCTGCGTGCTCACTTTCGAGCCGCATCCGCGCGAATACTTCGCTTCGGTGCTGGGTGCCCGCGAGGCTGCGTCCGCGACCGTGCCCGCGCGCATCCTGACCGAACGCGACAAGCTCGGCGCACTGGCCGACTGCGGCGTCGACCGGGTCTGCATCGCCCACTTCAATGCGTCCCTCGCGTCGATGCCGGCCGAAACCTTCATCGAGTCCATCCTGCTGGAGGGCCTGCAGGCGCGCCACCTGATGATCGGCGACGACTTCCGCTTCGGTGCACGGCGCCGCGGCGACTTCGACATGCTGAAAGACTACTCCGCGCGCCGCGGCTTCGAGCTGGAGCGCATGCCCACGGTCGCCCATGGCGGCGAGCGCTATTCCAGCTCCGCGGTGCGCCGCGCCCTCGCCGCGGGCGATCTGGCGCAGGCCCGCAGCCTGCTCGGCCGGCCCTATTTCATCTCCGGCCATGTCATTCATGGCCGCAAACTGGGTCGAACGCTGGGCTTTCCCACGCTGAACATCCGGATACCGTTCGACAACCCCGCCATCGCCGGCATCTTCATCGTCCAGGTGCACGGGCTGGCCGACCGGCCGCTGCCCGCGGTGGCCAGCCTGGGCACCCGCCCGGCTGTCGAGAGCGACGGCCGGCTGCTGCTCGAGGTCCATGTGTTCGACTTCAACGCCAGCGTCTACGGCTCGCTGGTCAGGGTGGAAATCCTGTCGCGCCTGCGCGAGGAGCGCCATTACGAGAACCTCGATCTGCTCGTCGAGCAGATCCATCGGGATGCGCGGGCCGCGCGTGACCACTTCGGAATCTGACCCAGGAATCACCCATGGCCGACGACAAGGCAAAAAGCGCCACCAAGTCCTACCGGGACACCCTGAACCTGCCGGACACCCCCTTCCCGATGCGTGGCGATCTCGCCAAGCGCGAGCCCGGCTGGACCGCGTCGTGGCAGGACAAGGGCACTTACCACCGCATCCGCAAGCACTCGCTGGGCCGCCCGATGTGGGTCCTGCACGACGGCCCGCCGTATGCCAACGGCGACCTGCACATCGGCCATGCGGTCAACAAGATCCTGAAGGACATGGTGGTCAAGAGCCGCCAGATGGCGGGCTTCGATGCGCGCTACGTGCCGGGCTGGGACTGCCACGGCATGCCGATCGAGATCCAGATCGAAAAGCAGCACGGCAAGAACCAGCCGCCCGAACTGGTGCAGGCGCGGTCGCGCGCCTACGCGACCGAACAGGTTGCCCGCCAGAAGAAGGACTTCATCCGGATGGGCGTGCTGGGCGAATGGGACAACCCGTACCTGACGATGGCGCCGGGCAACGAGGCCGACGAACTGCGTGTGCTGGGCCGCCTGCTGGCGAAGGGTTATGTGTTCCGGGGCCTGAAGCCGGTGAACTGGTGCTTCGACTGCGGCTCGGCGCTGGCCGAGGCCGAGGTCGAGTACGCCGACAAGACCGACATCGCGGTGGACGTGGGCTTCCCGTTCATGCCCGATCAGATCGGGCGGCTGGCCACGGCCTTCGGCCTGCCGGCACTGCCGATCGAGCGCGGCTTTGCCGTCATCTGGACCACCACGCCCTGGACGCTGCCGGCCAACCAGGCGCTGAACCTGCACCCCGAGATCCGTTACGCACTGGTCGCCACCGAGTGGCAGGGCGCGCCGGCGCTGCTGGTGCTGGCCGAAGAGCGCGTGCAGGCCTGCCTGGCCGACTGGAAGCTCGAAGGCAAGGTGCTGGCCACCTGCCCGGGCAGCGCGCTGGAACTGATCCGATTCAAACACCCGTTCTACGACCGCGCCTCGCCGGTCTACCTGGGCGAATACGTCACTATCGACACCGGCACGGGCGTGGTCCATTCGTCGCCGGCGTACGGCGTCGAAGACTTCCTGTCGTGCAAGCGCTATGGCATGACCGACAGCGAGGTGCTGCAGCCGGTCATGGGCGACGGCGTGTACGCCGACTCGCTGCCGCAGTTCGGCGGCCAGTTCATCTGGAAGGCCAATCCGGCCATCGTCGAGCACATCCGCGCGCAGGGCAACCTGTTCTCGGCGACCAAGTACGTGCACAGCTACATGCACTGCTGGCGCCACAAGACGCCCATCATCTATCGCGCCTCCAGCCAGTGGTTCGCCGGCATGGATGTCACGCCCACGGACGGCGCCGCCACCCTGAGGGCGACCGCGCTGAAGGCGGTCGAGGCCACCGACTTCTATCCCGCCTGGGGCAAGGCCCGGCTGCACGGCATGATCGCCAACCGGCCGGACTGGACGCTGTCGCGCCAGCGGCAATGGGGCGTGCCGATGGCATTTTTCGTGCACCGCGAGACGGGTGAGTTGCACCCGCGCACTGCCGAACTCCTCGAAGTCGTGGCCCAGCGCATCGAAGCCGAAGGCATCGAGGCCTGGCAGCGCCTGGACCCGCGCGAACTGCTGGGCGACGACGCTGATCATTACCAGAAGAACCGCGACACTCTCGACGTCTGGTTCGACTCCGGTTCCACACACCTCACCGTGCTGCGCGGCTCGCATCAGGCGCAGTCGCACTTCCCGGCCGACATGTACCTGGAAGGCAGCGACCAGCATCGCGGCTGGTTCCACTCGTCGCTGCTCACCGCCTCGATGACCGACGGCCGCGCGCCGTACAAGGCGCTGCTCACGCACGGCTTCGTCATCGATGGCGAGGGCCGCAAGATGAGCAAGTCGATGGGCAATGTGATCGCGCCGCAAAAGATCTCCGACACCCTGGGCGCCGAGATCCTGCGGCTGTGGGTCGCCTCCACCGACTATTCGGGCGAGCTGTCGCTGTCCGACGAGATCCTGAAGCGCGTGGTCGAGGGCTACCGGCGCATCCGCAATACGCTGCGCTTCCTGCTGGCCAACGTGGCCGACTTCGATCCGTCGCGCGACGCGGTGCCGGTCGATCAGATGCTCGAGATCGACCGCTACGCGATGGCCCATGCCGCGCAGTGGCAGGCCGGCCTCGAGGCCTCGCTGGCCAGGTTCGAGTTCCATCCGGTGGTCGCAGGATTGCAGACCTACTGCTCGGAAGATCTCGGCGCGTTCTACCTCGACATCCTGAAGGATCGGCTGTACACCACGGCCACCGGCAGCGCCGCACGGCGTTCAGCCCAGACCGCGTTGCACCACATCACCAGCGGCCTGCTGCGTCTGATGGCGCCGATCCTCTCGTTCACCGCCGAAGAAGCCTGGCCGCTGTTCGCGCCGGACCTGCACCGCGAGCACGGCGAGACCATCTTCACCCAGACGTATCACGTCTACCCGCAGCCCGACGACGCCCACGCGCTGCTGCCCAAGTGGGGACGGATCCGCGAAGTGCGCGCGCTGGTTCTCAAGGAGCTGGAGGCCAGCCGCACGACCGGCGCGATCGGCTCCTCTTTGCAGGCCGAAGTCGTGCTGACCGTGAGCCCCGAGGACCATGCGCTGCTGGCCACGCTGGGCGACGACCTGCGCTTCGTGCTGATCACCTCCAAGGCCACCTTGAAGGCGGCCCCCGGCGCGGCCCCGATCACGGTCGAAGTCGCCGCCAGCGGCCATGCCAAGTGCGAGCGCTGCTGGCACCTTCGCGACGATGTCGGCCACGATCCGGCGCACCCCACGCTGTGCGGGCGCTGCACCAGCAACCTGTTCGGCGCAGGCGAATCCCGGCACGTCGCCTGAGTCCGCCGCACCGGCCTGCAGCACCCGACAAGGGCTGCCGGCCGGCCTCGCCGCCTTCTCGAGGACCCTCCTTGGCCCGATCCAAAACATCCCCTTCGATCACCCCGTGGCTGGCCCTGGCCCTGCTGGTGATCCTGTCCGACCAGCTCACCAAGCTGGTCGTCGTTCGAATGTTCTCGCTGGGCGAACGGCTGCCGGTGGTGGCCGGCTGGTTCGATCTCACGCTGCTCTACAACCGCGGCGCTGCCTTCAGCTTTCTGGCCTCGGCAGGCGGCTGGCAGCGCTGGTTCTTTGTCGGCATAGGCCTGGCCGCGGCCGGCTTCATCCTGTACCTGCTCTGGCGGCACGGCTCGCAGCGCCTGTTCGCCACCGGCCTGGCGCTGATCCTGGGCGGCGCGCTGGGCAACATCATCGACCGGATCTGGCGTGGCCAGGTGGTCGATTTCCTGCTGGTCTACTGGAATACCTACTTCTTTCCTGCCTTCAATGTGGCCGACAGCGCGATCACCGTGGGCGCGGTGCTGCTGATCCTGGACGAACTGAGCCGGGTGCGGCGCGCCCGCTGAACGGCCCGAGCCCCCGCAGCGGCGACGGCGGCGGGCCTGTGCTATACAGCGGGCATGGAACTCGCCAAACGCCATCTGCTGCTGGGCATCACCGGCGGCGTGGCCGCCTACAAGGCGGCCGAACTCTCCCGCGAGCTGCAGCGGCGCGGCGCCACGGTCCAGGTCGTGATGACCGAGGCCGCGACGCGCTTCATCGGCCCGCCCACCTTCCAGGCGCTCACCGGTCAGCCGGTGTTCACCGACCAGTGGGACCCGCGCATCGACAACTCGATGGCGCACATCGAACTCACCCGGCGCGCCGACGCGATCGTCATCGTGCCGGCATCGGCCGACTTCCTCGCCAAGCTCGCCCATGGCCTGGCCGACGACCTGCTCTCCACCCTGTGCCTGGCGCGCAACTGCCCGCTGCTGGCCGCCCCTGCCATGAACCGCGAGATGTGGGCGCAGGCGCCCACCCAGCGCAACGTCCGGCAGCTGACGGCCGATGGCGTGCGCCTGCTGGGGCCTGGCAGCGGCGACCAGGCCTGCGGCGAAACCGGCATGGGCCGGATGCTCGAACCCGATGAGCTCGCCGAGGACATCGCGGCGTTCTTCACCGCCCAGCGGCTGGCCGGGCGCGAAATCCTGATCACCGCCGGCCCCACGTTCGAGCCGATCGACCCTGTGCGCGGCATCACCAACCTGTCGTCGGGCAAGATGGGCTTTGCCATCGCGCGCGCCTGCCGCCAGGCGGGGGGCCAGGTCACCCTGGTGGCCGGACCGACGATGCTGCCGACACCGCGCGGCGTGCGCCGCTTCGATGTGCGCACCGCACGCCAGATGCACGACGCGGTCATGGACCGTCTCGACGGACCGCAAGCCCGGGTCGACGTTTTCATCTCGGTGGCGGCGGTCGCCGACTGGCGGATCGCCAACGCCAGCACCAGCAAGCTGAAGAAGACGGCCGACGGTGCGCCGCCGCAGCTGCAGTTCGCCCAGAATCCCGACATCCTGGCCAGCGTGGCCGCGCGCCCCGGCGCGCCCTACTGCGTCGGCTTCGCCGCCGAGAGCGAGGATCTCGAACGCCATGGCCAGGAGAAGCGCGAGCGCAAAGGGGTGCCGCTGCTGGTCGCCAATATTGGCCACGAGACCTTCGGGATGGACGACAATGAGCTGCTGCTGATCGATGCCGGCGGCAGCCATCGGTTGCCGCGTGCCAGCAAGACCGAGCTGGCCGCCTCGCTGGTCAACGAACTGGCGGCGCGTCTTGCTCATCCCATCGCGAGGTCATGATGATCGACACCCAGGAGCCGAAGAACGGCGATTTCGCCCGTTATGTCGAGAACCTGAGCCGCCTGCCGCCCGGCCAGGGGCAGGTGATCGGTCCGCGCGCGCCGGGCAGCCAGAGCGACGAGGACGCGCAGCCGCGGCGCGAGCAATTGAAGGCCTTGCGCAAGGCCCTAGAGGAACGCAAGCAGCAGGCCCTGGCCGGCGCGCCCGACAGCCTGTTCGGCCGTGCGGCCAGTGGCACGGGCGGCGCCAGCAAAGGGGCGGTCGAACGCGCCGAGATCGCCAGCAATGCGCGCAGCGCGCTGGGCAAGCTGGCCAGCGCAATTTCCACCGTGCTGGTGCTCATTGGCGTGGTGCTGATCGGGCTGACCCTGATGGACGACGTGCCCTGGAAGCCCGAATTCGACACCGCCGTG
Source organism: Burkholderiaceae bacterium (assembly GCA_016710525.1). Classification (GTDB taxonomy): domain Bacteria; phylum Pseudomonadota; class Gammaproteobacteria; order Burkholderiales; family Burkholderiaceae_E; genus Quisquiliibacterium. Next base: position 37,273 of record JADJVQ010000013.1, on the reverse strand, counting down.
CAGTTCCTGGTCGTCGGCTTCGTCGTGCGCTTCGTGTCGCGCCTGCTGACAGCCAAGGCATGAACATCGAACTGAAGATCCTCGATGAGCGCCTGCGCGATCGGCTGCCGGCCTATGCCACCACGGGCAGCGCCGGCCTGGACCTGCGCGCCTGCCTCGACGCCGCGCTGACGCTGGCACCTGGCCAGACCGAACTGCTGCCCACCGGACTGGCCATCCATATCGCCGACGCCGGTTATGCCGCGCTCGTGCTGCCGCGCTCGGGCCTGGGCCACAAGCACGGCATCGTGCTGGGCAACCTGGTGGGCCTGATCGATTCCGACTACCAGGGCCAGCTGATGGTCTCGTGCTGGAACCGGGGCGCAGGCGCCTTCACCATCGAACCCTTCGAGCGAATTGCCCAACTGGTGATCGTGCCGGTGCTGCAGGCGAACTTCACCGTGGTCGAACAGTTCGATTCGAGCGTGCGCGGCGCTGGCGGGTTCGGCAGCACCGGGCGCTGAACTGGAGCGGGCAAACCCGCGCGACCTGTGTGACCGGAACCGAGCCCGCGCGAAACAGCTCGAGTCAGCAGCTCGAGTCAGTGTCAGCGGGCCAGCGCTGCCAGCGCCTGTGCGACCAGGCCATCGAGCTTGCGGGCGTCGGTCACGAACTGGCGGATGCCTTCGGCGAGCTTGTCGCTGGCCATCGGATCGTCGTTCATGTCGAAACGGAAGTGCTTTTCGTCGAAGCGGATCCGTTCGATCGGCAGCGTCTGCGCGACCGTCGGGTCGAGGCGGCGGCGCACCGTAGCCTGCGAGCCCTGCAGCTCGGCCAGCAGTTCGGGACTGATGGTGAGCAGATCGCAGCCCGCCAGGGCCGTGATCTGGCCGACGTTGCGAAAGCTCGCACCCATCACTTCGGTCGGATAGCCGAACTTCTTGAAGTATTCGTAGATGCGCCGCACCGATTTCACGCCCGGATCCTCGTCGGGCAAGTAGTCGACGCCATCGCGGCGGCGGTACCAGTCGTAGATTCGTCCCACGAACGGCGAGATCAGCGTCACGCCGGCGTCCGCACAGGCGACCGCCTGCGCGAAGGAGAACAGCAGCGTGAGGTTGCAGTGGATGCCGTCGTTCTCGAGGCGCTCCGCCGCACGGATGCCTTCCCAGGTGGCTGCCACTTTGATCAGCACCCGTTCGCGCGGCACGCCGGCGGCCTGGTACAGCTCGATCAGGCGCCGCGCCTTGGTCAGCGTGCCCTCGACGTCGAACGACAGCCGCGCATCGACCTCGGTGGACACCCGCCCCGGGATGATCTTCAGGATTTCGCAGCCGAAGCGCACGATCAGCCGGTCGCCCAGCGCGGCGACCGGCTCCGCACGATGCGCGGCGACGGTCTCCTCCAGCAGTCCCCGGTAGTCGGGCTTGGCAACCGCCTTGAGGATCAGCGACGGGTTGGTGGTGGCATCGCGCGGCGCGTAGGCACGCATCGACAGGAAGTCGCCGGTGTCGGCCACCACAGTGGTGTACTGCTTGAGCTGCTCGAGTGCGTTCATGGCCAGGGGCGTCGATGGGATGGACGGCGTGTTATCGGGGCCGGGTTCGCGGATAATAATGGGTTTTGAATAGCCCGGACCTTCGAATGATCCTTGTCACAGGCGGTGCCGGCTTCATCGGCTCGAATTTCATTCTCGACTGGCTGGCCGCCGGCAGCGAGCCGGTGATCAATCTGGACCGACTGACCTATGCCGGCAACCTCGAGAACCTCGCCAGTGTGGCTGCCGACGCCCGCTACCGCTTCGAGCGCCTGGACATCTGCGAGCGCGACGCGGTGCTGGCACTGCTGCGCGCGCACCGGCCCCGCGCGATCGTGCACTTCGCCGCCGAGAGCCACGTCGACCGCTCGATTCTCGGGCCGGGCGAGTTCGTGCGCACCAACATCGAAGGCAGTTTCGCGCTGCTCGAGGCGGCTCGCGCCTATTGGGGCGACCTGCCGGCCGGCGAGCGCGAGGCCTTCCGCTTCCTGCATGTGTCGACCGACGAGGTCTATGGCTCGCTCGGACCGAACGACCCGGCATTCTCCGAGACCACCGCCTATCAGCCCAACAGTCCCTATTCGGCCTCGAAGGCGGCTTCCGACCATCTGGTGCGCGCCTACCACCACACCTACGGCCTGCCCGTCCTGACCACCAACTGCTCGAACAACTACGGTCCTTACCAGTTCCCCGAAAAACTCGTGCCGCTGATGATCGCCAACGCGCTGGCCGGCAAGCCGCTGCCGGTGTACGGCGACGGCATGAACGTGCGCGACTGGCTGTACGTCGCAGACCACTGCGCCGCCATCCGGCGGGTGCTGGAATCGGGCCGCCCGGGAGAGACCTACAATATCGGCGGCAACAACGAGATGCCCAACATCGAGGTGGTGCGCACGGTGTGTGCGCTGCTCGACGAGATGCGTCCCGACCCCCAAGGTCCGCGCGAGCGGCTGATCACCTACGTCAAGGATCGCCCCGGCCACGACCGGCGCTACGCGATCGACGCCCGCAAGATCGCCGGCGAGCTCGCCTGGCAGCCCGCCGAAACCTTTGCCACCGGCCTGCGCAAGACCGTTCGCTGGTACCTCGAGAACCAGCCGTGGGTCGGCCGGGTGCTCTCGGGCGAGTACAAGGAATGGATTTCCGCCAATTACGCGGCCCGCTGACAGCACGACAAGACCAAGAAAGACTCTCCCCCATGAAAGGCATCATCCTGGCCGGCGGCTCCGGCACGCGGCTGCACCCGGTCACCCAGGTCGTGTCCAAGCAGCTGCTGCCGATCTACGACAAGCCGATGATCTACTACCCCCTGGCCACCCTGATGCTGGCCGGCATCCGGGAGATCCTGGTGATCTCGACCCCGCAGGACACCCCGCGATTCGAGCAGCTGCTGGGCGACGGCCGGCACTGGGGGCTCGAGATCAGCTACGCGGTGCAGCCGTCCCCCGACGGCCTGGCCCAGGCCTTCCTGATCGGCGAAGACTTCATCGCCGACACTCCCTGCTCGCTGGTGCTGGGCGACAACATCTTCTATGGCCACGACCTGGCCCGTGAACTCGCGGGCGCCGCCGCCAAGACCACAGGCGCGACCGTCTTCGCCTACCCGGTCACCGACCCGGAACGCTATGGCGTGGTCGAGTTCGACGCGGCCGGGCGGGCCATCAGCCTCGAAGAAAAACCGGCCAAGCCGAAGTCCCGCTACGCGGTCACCGGACTGTACTTCTACGACAACCGCGTGGTCGAGATCGCCAGGTCGCTCAAGCCGTCGGCTCGCGGCGAACTCGAGATCACCGACCTGAATCGGGTGTACCTCGAAGGCGATGAACTCGACGTGCGGGTGATGGGCCGCGGCCATGCCTGGCTGGACACCGGCACCTACGAATCCCTGATCGAAGCGTCGCTGTTCGTGCAGACCCTCGAAAAGCGCCAGGGCCTGAAGATTGCCTGCCCCGAGGAAATCGCCTTCCGGATGGGCTACATCGATGCCGCTGCCCTCGAAGCGCTCGCCCGCCCGCTGATCAAGAGCGGATACGGCCAGTACCTGCTGGACGTGCTGCGCGAACGGGTGTTCTAACACCGACCGTCATGAACATCATCCAGACCACATTGCCCGGCGTGCTGCTGATCGAACCCAAGGTGTTCGGCGACGAGCGCGGATTCTTCTTCGAGAGCTTCAACGCGCTGGCCTTCGCTCAGGCCACCGGCATCAGTTCCCCGTTCGTTCAGGACAACCACTCGCATTCGGCCAAAGGTGTGCTGCGCGGGCTGCACTACCAGATCGAACAGGCCCAGGGAAAGCTGGTCCGCGCGGTCACCGGCGAGGTCTACGACGCGGTGGTCGACCTGCGGCGCAGTTCGCCAACCTTCGGACGGTGCGAGGGCTTCGTGCTGTCGGCGCAGAACAAGCGGATGCTCTGGGTGCCGCCGGGTTTCGGCCATGGCTACTACGTGCTGTCCGAGTCAACCGACTTCCTTTACAAGACGACCGACTACTACGCGCCCCAGCACGAGCGCTGCGTGCTCTGGAACGATCCCGCTGTCGGCGTGCCCTGGCCGCTATCGGGCGGCGAACCCACCCTTTCGGGCAAGGACCGGCTGGGCCTGCTGCTGGCCGACGCGCCGGTGTACCCATGAGAATCCTGGTGACCGGAGTCAGCGGCCAGGTCGGCCATGAGCTGGCCGGCCTGCTGGCGCGCGATGGCGAGGTGATCGCGGCCGACCGATCGGCGCTCGACCTGGCCGGCGAACCGCAGGTGATTCGCGACACGCTGCGCCGGCTGGCCCCCGACCTGATCGTCAACCCGGCCGCCTACACCGCCGTCGACCGCGCCGAGACCGAAGAGCCGCTGGCCCGCGCGATCAACGCGATCGCACCGGGCGTGCTGGCCGAATTCGCCGCCGCCCGTGGCATACCGCTGATTCACTTCTCGACCGACTATGTCTTCGAGGGCAATGCGGCAGGCCCCTACCGCGAGGACGATGCCTGTGCACCCGTCAGCGCATACGGCCGCACCAAACGCGATGGCGAGCTCGCGGTCCAGGCGGCCGGCGGACGCCACTACATCCTGCGCACCAGCTGGGTCTACAGCCTGAGGGGCAGGAACTTCCTGGCCACGATGGCCCGGCTGGCCGGCGAGCGCCCCGAACTGCGGGTGGTCGACGACCAGATCGGCGCGCCGACGACCAGCGTGGCCATCGCTCACGGTACGCAATCATTGATCGAGCAGCTGATCCGCGGCGCCAGTGTCGCGCCCGGCGTGTATCACATGACGTGTGCCGGCCGGACATCCTGGTGCGGATTCGCGCGGGCGATCGTCAAGCGCCTGCCGCAGGTTCGCGCGGCGCTGGGCATGCCCGACTCGCCACTGCCGGCACCCACGGTCACCGCCATCACCACTGCTGAATTCCCGACCCCGGCGCGGCGTCCGGCCAACTCGGTGCTGGCCAACGACAAGCTGCTGCGCGAGGCGGGCATCGCCCTGCCCGCCTGGGAACACGCGCTGGACGATCTTCTGTCGGTCAACCGAACAGGCCACGCCGCGACTTGAGCAGCGCGCGGCCGGCCATGCCGACCGCCAGGCCCAGCAGCACGTACAGGGTGGCACTCCAGATCGCGAACGGGATCCCCAGCAGCGGCACGTTGGCACGATCGCAGGAGGCGTAGGCGACGAACATCCAAGGCGCAAGTTCGTGCAGGTGCAGTGCCATGATCAGCTTGTCGGCGAAGGTCAGGCCGCACGCGTCGGTCTGCGCAGCCACCAGCTGCTGATACAGCGCCGCCCACAGCCCGGCCAGCGACAGCACCAGGCCGGCGCCCACCGCCGTCAGCCGCAGGGCCATCTCGCGACGAAGCGCCCCGGCCAGGCAGACCAGCCCGATCGCCAGGTAGATCAGGCGCTGCAGCACGCACCAGGGACAGGGCTGCATGTCCCAGACGTGCTGCAGCAGCAGCGCGGCGATCAGCGCCAGCAGACAGACCATGGCACAGGCCATCAGCCATTCGCGCGCCGCCCGAAGCGGCGGAGATACGGATCCGTCCAGGCTCATCGCAGGCCCGGGCTCAAAGGAGAAGTGGCGATCACGCGAACATGTCCCGCCAGATGGTCTGCGCCCAGGCGTTCGCATAGACGCCCTCGAGCTCGTTCGGGGCGGCCGACAGGCCGCCCGATCCCGGCACGATCTCCATCGTCTTCTTCTCCGGAACGTAGCGATGGACCGATGCCACGTGCACCACGTTCTTGTCGTCGATGAAGCTGTAGCAGGTGTTCGTCATCATCTGGGGCTGCGGCGCACGCCCGCCCAGCAGTTCGACGATGGCCGCCGCCGCCGTCTTGCCATGCTGGTTGGCCATGTGGCCCGACTTGGGCATGGCCGGCGCCGACAACGTGGCATCCCCCAGCACGTGCACAGCCGGCGCGGCGGTTGATTCCATCGTCACCCAGTCGACCTGGCACCAGCGGTTGTTGGCATTGACCAGACCCGTCTTGCGGGCAATCTCGCCCGCTCCCTGGGGAGGGATCACGTTCAGGACATCGGCACGGACGCGCTCGCCCACCTCGGTGATCGCGGTGCGGCTGCGCGCATCGATCTCGGTCACATTGCTGTTGGCGCGATACTCGACAATGCCCCCGTACTGCTCGTTGAAGGCCTTGGTGAACAGGCCCTTCTTCGACATGATTTCGGGGTTGGCATCGAGCACCAGCACTTTGGAGCGCGGTTTGCGGGTCTTGAAATAGTGGGCAACCTGGCAGGCTCGCTCGTACGGCCCGGGCGGGCAACGGTAGGGCGCCTGCGGGATGGTCATCACGAACACCCCGCCGTTGGGCATCGCCTCGAGCTGGCGGCGCAGATCGACCGTCTGCTGGCCGGCTTTCCAGGCGTGCAGAACGGTGGTCTGGGCCTGCGCGTCGAGCCCCTGGATGGCGCCAAAGTTGAAATCGACGCCTGGAGCGACAATCAGCCGGTCATAGCTCTGGTCGGCGATCTTGGTCAGAACGACCTTCTTGCGGGCCGTGTCGATCGACGCCACCTCGTCGGTCAGCACGACCACACCGAGTTCGCGCAGGCCCTGGTAGCCGACAGTGATGTCGGCGAGCGTGCGCGAGCCGCCCAGCACCAGATTGGACAAAGGGCAGGAGTAGAACTGCGGGCTGCGGTCGATCAGCACCACCTCGATCCCGGGACCGCCCCAATACTTCAGGTACTTGGCCGCGGTGGCGCCACCGAATCCCGCCCCCACCACCAGCACGCGCCCGAGCTTCTTGGCCGGCAGATCGGACGATGGCGAGCTCATCGCGCACGCGCCCAGAACGCCGCTGGCACCGGCCGATCCCAGCCATTGCAGCGCGCGGCGACGATTCCCGAAGGAAGTGTTCATGGCAGAGCCTCCTATTTGCCGGACTTCAGCGGCGCGTAGTGATCGGCCAGGCGCGAGACCTGATCGTCGGTATACCCTTTGACGATCTGGTGCATCACCGATGCCTTCCGGGCTCCGCTTCGAAAGGCGTTCATCTGCTCGATGAAGTAGGGTCGCGACAAGCCGGCAAGACCGGGCATCCCGCCGCTTCCGGACGATCGACCGTCCGTGCCATGGCAGTTGGCACAGCTGCCGGCGAGGTAGCGCGCGTCTTGAGCCAGCGCAGACTGACTGATGAAGCCCAGTCCCAGCAATCCGGCCGCGAAGGCGGCCGCCCGTGAATGTCTCATCGCCCCTCCTGTGTCGTCATGGGTTCAACCGGCATTGTCCGTCAGTGCCGAAAGATACGCGAACCGGAAAAAAACGCCGTAACGCACAGCGGGCTGCCGGAGGGGAAACCCCCGGCAGCCCGCTGCGTGTGGCTGGTGCCGCCGTGCGGCGATCAGACCTGCACGACCTCGACCTGCTCCTCGCCGTCGCCGGCGACCGGCGGCGTGCCGGCATCGGCGAACGACAGGAAGACTTCACCCTTGTCGTCGAGATCGACCGTGACCTTGCCACCGCCCAGCAGTTTGCCGAACAGCAGTTCGTCGGCCAGCGCCTTGCGGATGGTGTCCTGGATCAGGCGCTGCATGGGGCGCGCGCCCATCAGCGGATCGAAGCCCTTCTCGGCGAGCATGGCGCGCAGGCGCTCGGTGAAGATGGCCTCCACCTTCTTCTCGTGGAGCTGCTCTTCGAGCTGCATCAGGAACTTCTCGACCACCCGCATGATGATGTCCTGGTCGAGCCCGCGGAAGCTGATGATGGCATCCAGCCGGTTGCGGAACTCGGGCGTGAACACCCGCTTGATCTCGACCATCTCGTCGCCCAGCTGACGGCTGTCGGTGAAGCCGATCGAGCGCTTCTGCAGATCGGCGGCGCCGGCATTGGTGGTCATGATGATGATCACGTTGCGGAAGTCGGCCTTGCGCCCGTTGTTGTCGGTCAGCGTCCCGTGATCCATCACCTGGAGCAGGATGTTGAAGATGTCCGGATGCGCTTTTTCGATCTCGTCGAGCAGCAGCACGGCATGCGGCTTCTTGGTGATGGCCTCGGTCAGCAGGCCGCCCTGGTCGAAGCCGACATAGCCCGGAGGCGCGCCGATCAGCCGGCTCACCGCATGGCGCTCCATGTACTCGGACATGTCGAAGCGGATCAGCTCGATGCCCATGATGAACGCAAGCTGCTTGGCGACCTCGGTCTTGCCCACGCCAGTGGGCCCCGAGAACAGGAACGCACCGATGGGCTTGTCCGGCTTGCCCAGCCCGGAACGCGCCATCTTGATCGCGGCGGCGAGCGCCTCGATGGCCTTCTCCTGACCGAACACCACGTTCTTCAGGTCGCGGTCGAGATGCTGCAGCTTGCTGCGATCGTCCGACGAAACCGAGGCCGGCGGGATGCGTGCGATCTTGGCGACGATGTCCTCGATCTCGAGCTTGCCGATGGTCTTCTTCTGGCGGCTCTTGGGCAGGATGCGCTGCGCGGCACCGGCCTCGTCGATGACGTCGATGGCCTTGTCCGGCAGGTGCCGGTCGTTGATGTACTTGGCGGCCAGTTCAGCCGCTGCCGACAGCGCCGACGCCGAGTACTTGACCCCATGGTGCTCTTCGAAGCGCGTCTTCAGCCCGCGCAGGATCTGCACGGTCTGCTCGACCGAGGGCTCATTGACATCGATCTTCTGGAACCGGCGCGACAGCGCATGGTCTTTTTCGAAGATGCCGCGGTACTCGTTATAGGTGGTGGCGCCGATGCACTTGAGCTGGCCCGACGACAGGGCCGGCTTGAGCAGGTTGGACGCGTCCAGCGTGCCGCCCGAAGCCGATCCGGCGCCGATCAGGGTGTGGATCTCGTCGATGAACAGCACCGCGTGCTGGGCAGCCTTCAGCTGCTTGAGCACGGTTTTCAGGCGCTGTTCGAAGTCACCGCGGTACTTGGTGCCCGCCAGCAGCGAACCCATGTCGAGCGAATACACGGTGGCATCGGCCAGCACCTCGGGCACGTCGCCCTGGGTGATGCGCCAGGCCAGACCCTCGGCAATCGCGGTCTTGCCGACCCCGGCCTCGCCGACCAGCAGCGGGTTGTTCTTGCGCCGGCGGCACAGCACCTGAATGACACGCTCGACCTCGAGTTCGCGTCCGATCAGGGGATCGATCCGGCCCTCGCGCGCCATCGCGTTCAGGTTCTGGGTGAACTGCTCGAGCGCACTCTGCTGGCCGCCACCGGCCTCCTGCTCGGCCTCGGGAGCCTCCTCCTTGGGAGCCTCCTTGGGCTGCGGGTTCTTGGTGATGCCGTGCGAAATGTAGTTGACCACATCCAGCCGTGTGATGCCCTGCTGATGCAGGTAGTACACGGCGTGCGAGTCCTTCTCGCCGAAGATCGCGACCAGCACGTTCGCGCCCGTCACTTCCTTCTTGCCGTTGGACGTGGACTGGACATGCATGATCGCGCGCTGGATCACCCGCTGGAACCCGAGGGTGGGTTGCGTGTCGATCTCTTCGGTGCCCGGCACGACCGGCGTGTTCTCCTTGATGAAGGAGGTCAGGCTCTTGCGCAGGTCGTCGATATTGGCCGCGCAGGCGCGCAGCACTTCGGCGGCCGACGGATTGTCGAGCAGCGCCAAAAGCAGATGCTCGACGGTGATGAACTCGTGTCGCTGCTGACGGGCCTCGACAAAGGCCATGTGCAGACTGACTTCCAATTCCTGGGCGATCATGCTTCCTCCATCACGCACTGCAGCGGATGCTGGTGTTGGCGCGAATAACTGCACACTAGTTCGACCTTCGTTGCCGCGACATCTCTGGGATAGACGCCGCACACCCCGCGCCCCTCGCGATGCACCTTCAGCATCACTTGGGTGGCCTTCTCTCGGCCCATGCCGAAAAACCGCTGCAACACGCTGACCACGAACTCCATGGGAGTGTAGTCGTCGTTCAGAATCATGACCTGATACATGGGCGGCGGCTTGAGCTTGGACTCCTGCCGTTCCGCCACGGTGGAGGGATCGTGCTTAGTCGCCATGAAACGATTCTAACGAGTCAGCCGAGTACTGCAACACGAACCCGACGAAGAGTGGGGGCCAACGTGAAGGGGATCACGATTGTTCAAGCGCATCGCTCCAAAAACCGACAGGACTTGATGACATGCCTTACACATCGCGTTGACCATCCCGCTTGACTTTGTATCGGCTTTGAAAAAGAATCCATGAGTTCACTAGGGGATTAGCTTGACCTTTATACCGCTGATCGTTTGATCAAAGATGTAGCGGTCTTGCGGGACGGACAATTCTGAAGTGAGGGCGATCTGAGCATCCATCAAGTGGTGCGGATCATGGGGTGTCTTTCGTGGGATGGCTTGGAAATGGCAACTGGTACTGTCAAATGGTTCAACGACGCCAAGGGTTACGGGTTCATCACCCCTGATGACGGCGGAGAAGATCTGTTCGCGCACTTTAGCGCGATTCAGATGAATGGCTTCAAGAGCCTCAAGGAAGGCCAGAAGGTTCAGTTCGAAATCGTGAGCGGACCGAAGGGCAAGCAGGCCTCGAACATCCAGGCGGGCTGAGCTGGACGCCTGCGGACCGGTGGCCGCCGGTCCGCACGGATTTTTCTGCTGGATCCCACGCGAGCACAGCCGTCGAGTTCGCGATTCAGGGTACGGCCGCGCACCTGCGGCCTTGGTCGGTTGATGCGCCGTCGCTTGCACCAAGGGCCGGCGCTGTCTGTGTCGCCTGTTTCCGAACAGACCTCGCCTGACATCCCCGATTGGCAGGACAGACAGGCAGGGCGACGGTTCGGCATGACGGCGGGAAATCGACATTCGGGCGCTCCAGTCTCCTAGAGCAAGCACACGGCGTGCCAGCCAAACCGCCATTGGTCGGACATCTTCCGGTCGCCACAAGGGCCTGGCCCCGCCAGGCTTGCGTTGCGCAGCCGCCACGCTGGCGCTCGCCGCAGCGACTCAACGCCCAAATCGTTCCTCCAGGTAGTCGAGCAGCGTACGCACCGTCTGGGCTTCGCCTCCAGCGGGACGACCCGGCCGCGAGCTCTCGTTGCCCGCATACAGGTCAATGTGCAGCCAAGGCACGGTCTCCGGCACGAAGTCCGCCAGGAAGAGCGCCGCATTGATGGCGCCCGCCATCGGCCCCTTGCCGGTGTTGACGATGTCGGCGACATCGCTTTCGATGCCGGCGTGATAGGGCTGCCAGAGCGGCATGTGCCACATCGGGTCGTGCAGCTGCAGGCCGCGGTCGACCAGGCTGCGCGCCAGGTCCGTGCTGCGGCTGAACAGGGCGGGCAGCTGCGGACCCAAAGCCACGCGTGCGGCGCCGGTCAGTGTGGCCATGTCGATCATCAGCTCGGGTTTCGCCTGCGCGCCATAGGCCAGCGCATCGCACAGGATCACCCGGCCCTCGGCATCGGTATTGCCGATCTCGATCTTCACCCCGGCACGGGTCTTGATGACGTCGCCCGGCCGGTAGGCGTTTCCGGAGATCGCATTCTCGACGGCCGGGATCAGCAGATGCAGGCGCACCGGCAGGTTCAGGCCCATCACCAGGTCGGCCAGGGCCAGGGCGGCGGCCGCGCCGCCCATGTCCTTCTTCATCTGGCGCATGCCCTCCGGGCCCTTGATGTTCAGCCCGCCGCTGTCAAAGCACACGCCCTTGCCCACCAGCGTGAGCTTCGGGTGCCGGGGATTGCCCCAGGTCAGTTCGGCCAGTCGAGGCTCGCGCGCTGCCGCTCGCCCCACGGCATGGATGGCCGGGAATCCGGCCGCCAGCAGCGCCTCGCCCACCGTCTGCTTGAACTTGGCACCGTGCGTCAGGGCGACACGCTGCACCGCCTGCGCGAGCTCGGCCGGGCCGAGGTGTTCGGCCGGAGTGTTGATCAGATCGCGGGCCGCGCAGAGTGCGGCCGCGATGCGCACGCCCCGAGCCGCCGCTTCGCCCATCGGCAGCTGCAGCGTTGCCGGAGCGCGCTTGGGCGACTTGTAGGCGTTGAAGCTGTAGCAGCCCAGCGACCACGACAGGGCCGCTGACTGCGGGTCCATCGCCAGAGCCCCGTCGTCCAGCCGGTAGTTTCCGGCTGGCAGGGCCCGCGGCAGCGCCGACAGAGCAAAGGGATGAGCTGCCGCGTGAACGCCCGCCCAAACCTCCTTCAGGGCTCCCTTGTCGTCGGGCAGCAGCACCTGGGAGTCCGGAGCACCGTCGAAGCCGACGGTGGCGAACCAGCGGCGCGTGGCCGCCGGAAACGCGGCCACGATGGCCTTGAAAGTGACACGGTCGGTGGTGTGGATGGGCGTGGCGCCCGCGGCGGGCTTGCTCTTCAGTTCAACGGACATCGGAGGTTCCAGCAGAGGGGTTGGAGAAGCCGGCCAGCGCGGCGGCGCGGCGGTCGATGCGACGGGTGCCTGCGATGTCGTCGCGCATCGCGCATACTGCCAGCGGCTTGGACTCCGCGCACCGTATGACCGATCCGATTCATCTCAACCAGGAATCCCGCCGTCGCGTGCTGACCGGACTCGGAGCGTTCGCCGGGCTGGGCGCACTGACGCCGGCCTGCACCCGGGCGCGACTGCCTGCGGCCGATTCGGCAGGCTATCGGATCCCCGGTGAGTTCGAGCCGACGCGTGCGATCTGGCTGAGCTATCACCCCGGCCATGCCGATCTGACCGCGTCGCTCGTGCGGGCGCTGCAAGGACACGTGTCGATCAAACTGCTGGTCGCCGACGAGCCCACCTCGGGGCAGGCACGCCAGTCTCTGCGGGAACACGGGATCCGCTTGGACGGCATCGAGTTTCCGGTCGAACCGTCCGCGATGTACTTCCTGCGCGATGCCGCTGTCTTCGCGACCGGCCCGAAGCGCGCGCTGGGCGTGGTCGATTTTCAATGGAACCAGTATGGACTGCCCGGCTGGTGCCGCCAAACGCATCCCCGGAACCCGGCGCGCGCCGTCGCCTGCACGGCCGGCAGCGACGACATGCGCAATGACCTGGACCGCTCGATTGCGAAGATGACGGACGCGCAGGTTTTCGAGTCGGAGCTGTATATGGAGGGCGGCGGGATCGAGACCAACGGCATGGGATTGATGATCGCCAACGAAGCATTGGTCATGCAGCGCAACCCCGGCCGATCGCGCGAGGAACTGGAGCGGGCGCAGCTCGCGCTTCCGGGCATCCGCAAGGTCATCTGGCTGCCGGAAGGTCTGGCGGAAGACCCGCTGCTGCGCGGCACCATCGTCGGCAACTACGTCGGCTGGGGCACTGGCGGCCATACCGACGAGTTCGTGCGCTTCGCCGACGCCCGCACCGTGCTGCTGGCCTGGCCCGAGGAAGCGGAAGCGGCCGCCCATCCGGTGGCCCGTCTCAATCGCCAGCGCATGCAGCGCAATGCCGACATCCTGTCGAAGGCGAGCGACGCGCAGGGCCGGCCCCTGAGGCTGCTGAAAGTGCCGATGCCCAGGATCATCGAGCGGCGGGTGTTTCTCTCGGCCTCGGCCGATCACGCCGAGTCCAAAGAATGGACCGCGGAGTTCTTCCCGCCGCGAGAACGCCGGCGCGAGGGCGATCCGGTGATCCAGGTGGCCTCGGCCAGCTATCTGAACTTCGTGATCGCCAACGGCGTGGTGGTGCTGCCGAGCTATCTGGCCCATGGCACGTCGCGCGCCACCCAGGAACGCGTGCGCCGCCTGTTTGCGGAGACCTTTGCCGGACGTCGGATCGAGTTCGTGGATGCGATCAGTGCCAACTGGGTGGGCGGGGGCCCGCATTGCGCGACCTTGAACGAGCCCCTGCCCGCCTGACCCGGATCCCCCTGAGGTTAGGGCGGGCGTCCGGATCGTGCCCTGATGCCCGGCAGATCAGATCATCGCGGAGGCTTTGCCCGCGGCCAGCAGGACCGGATCCCATACGGGGGAGAACGGAGGTGCGTACGACAGGTCCATGCCGGCCACCTCCCCCACGGTCATCTGGTTCCAAAGCGCGGTGGCCAGAACGTCGATGCGCTTGCCTGATTCGGCCCGCCCCACGATCTGCGCACCCAGCAGGCGGCCGGTCTTGCGCTCGACGACCATCTTGATCTTCATCGGCGCCGCACCAGGGTAGTAGTGCGCCCGGCTCGACGCCTCGGTGATCACGCCGAACGCGTCGAGCCCGGCGGCGGCGGCCTCGCGTTCGGACAGCCCGGTACGGGCGATTTCCAGCGTTTGGAACCGGGTGATCGCCGTTCCGAGCACGCCGCCGAAGGTCGCACTGCCGCCTGCCATGTTAGTACCCGCAACCCGGCCCTGCTTGTTGGCATGCGTGCCGAGCGCCACGACGGCGGATCGACCTGTGATCCGATGACGTGATTCGACGCAGTCTCCGGCAGCCCAAACGTTAGGCGTGCCGGTGCGCATGCGGTCGTCGACACGGATGCCGCCTGCCTCGCCGACGCCGATTCCCGCTGCTCGGGCCAGTTCGGCGTTCGGGCGAACGCCGAGTCCGATCACCACGAAGTCGGTCTCAAAGGCCCCTGTGGTGGTTTCAACGGCCGACACCTTCGCGCCGACCGACGCGAAGCCGGTCACCGAGGTCTCCAGCCGCAGATCGATGCCGGCTGCCCGGATGGCGGCAGTGACATCCTCGGCCATATCTGCATCCAGCACAGCGCCCATGGGCGCTGCGAGCCGTTCCAGCACGGTCACGTGCAGGCCGCGCTCGAGCAGGCCTTCCGCAACTTCCAGACCGATGTAACCCGCACCGACCACCACCGCTCGGCGCGCTCCGGCAGTGATCAGCCGTTCGACCTCGGCGGCATCATCGAGTGTCCGCAGTTGCAGGACTCCCTTCGCATCGATGCCCGGCCACGGCGGCGAAACGCCGGATGCGCCGGTGGCAATCAGGAGTTCGTCATAGTGCAGGGAGGATTCCAGCCCCGCATCGAGGTCACGCACGATCACAGCGCCTGCTTTCACGTCGATGGCCGTGACCTCGTGGCGGATTCGGACGTCGATGCCGTTAGCACGGTGCTGCGCCGGCGCGCGCGCGATCAGACTGTCGGGCGACGCGACAAAGCCGCCCACCAGGTAAGGCAGGCCGCAAGCGGCGTATGAAGTTCTGCGCGTGCGCTCGAAGACCACGATTCCGAGTTCGTCGACAGTCTTCATCCGCCGCGCCTGGGCCGCAGCGGTCATTCCGGCGGCGTCACCGCCGATGATCACCATTGTTCGTGCCATTGTGTCGATCCTTGGCTGACCTGGGGCAAACCACCGACTGCGGCCGCCTGGCGGCGAGATTCGGCGCGTTCGCAACGACTGTCTGTTCGTCGGCGCACGAAGCCCGCGATTGCCGCCAGACAGTGGGTTCCGGGCGCCGCCTCAGACCGAGGTCACGCTGCTGCCGCCCAGGCTCAGGCAGGCACGCCTCAGCCGCTGTTCCGCCGCGTCGGCCACAGCCTTGACCTCGGGCTTGCCCACCAGGCCGACCATGATCTGCGGATCCAGGAAGCCGACCACCACCCGGCCCGGCACTTCCTCGCGAACGATCACATTGCACGGCAGCAGCAGCCCGATGTCGGGGACGGCCTGAACCGCATGGTGGGCCAGGGGCGGATTGCAGGCGCCCAGGATCCGGTAGGGCGGCATATCGGCGCCGAGCTTGTCCTTCATGGCTTTCTGCACGTCGATATCGCTGAGGACACCGAAGCCCTCGGCCTTCAGTGCGGCAGTGGTCTTGTCGATGGCCTGGTCGAACGACAGGCCAGTGAGTGTGGTGGTGAATCCATACATGGCGGATACCTTTCGAGTGTACGCAATCCGGGCGGCCAATCCCGCCAGGGTATCGGGAGATCCGGTACGGCGAGCCGAGCCCGAACGACCCGCCATGTGGCGGACCGCTGATGCCGAATCGGGTTCTAAATTATACGGTAGTGGGTATATGAAATCCGATCTATAATAGAAAGTAGTTAATTACTTACCAATTCGGACAAAGCATGCAGCAGACGCGCCTACCCACCGCAAAACGACAGGCGGAGATCGTGGCCGCAGCATTGCGGCTGGCACGCGGCGCCAGCGCGCCGATGATTACCACGAGCGACATCGCCGCAGCGATCGGCGTCACGCAGGGAGCCCTCTTCAAACATTTCCCGAGCAAGGAGGCCATCTGGCTGGCTGCGATGCGCTGGGTGCACCAGGCGCTCCTGGAAGCGCTGCACGATGCCGCCTCCCGGGCGGCTACACCCCGGGAGGCGCTGACCGCGATGTTCCGCGCACACGTCGACTTCGTCACCGCGCATCCCGGAGTGCCGCGGATCATCTTTCATGAACTTCAACAACCGGGCGACTCGGCCGCCAAACGCGAAGTGCGCGCAGTTCTGCAGAGTTACCGAGCGCTGCTGCTGGACCACTTGGGGCAGGCCGTGCGCCAGGGGCAGGCGCGAACGGACCTCGATCAGGAGGCTGCAGCCACTGCGTTCGTCGGGCTGATCCAGGGTCTGGTAATGCAATCGATGCTGGCCGAGCGGCCAGACTCGGCGGGCGGGCAAGCCGACCGGGTCCTGGATCTCTACCTTCGCGGCCTCGAGGGAACGACATGAAGCTCACCTCGATCGGGATCCGCCGCCTCATGCTGGGCTTGCTCGCCGGTGCTCTGGTGGCGGCGCTGGCGTTCGTCGCCATGCGAACGGGCCCGCTGGCCCCCACGCGTGTGACGGTCGTCCTGGCGACCGAGGGTCAGCTGACGCCAGCGCTTTTCGGCGTCGGCACCGTCGAAGCGCGGCGCAGCTATCTGATCGGTCCCACCGTGTCTGGACGAGTGCGAACGGTCGCCGTCGATGTGGGCGATATCGTCAAGAGCGGCCAGTTCCTCGCCGAAATGGAGCCCGTCGACATGGACGAACGGGCGGCCGCGATCGACGCCTCGATCGCCCGCGCCGCCAGCGCCATCGCCGCAGCGGACGCGCAGCGCCGCGACGCGCAGGCCAAGCAGGCGTTGGCAGCGTTCAACGCCAGCCGCTATGAGGCCCTGGTGGCGCAGAATTTCGTCAGCGCCAGCGCGGTCGAGGCCCGGCGCCAGGAACTCGCGTCCGCAGATGCGGGAATCGCCGCCTCGCAGGCCAACCTTGCCGCAGCAAGACAGGATATGCAGCGGCTGATGGCCGAGCGGGCCGGGTTGCGCCAGCAGCGCGCCAATGTGCGCCTGCTGGCGCCCAGAGACGGTGTCGTCGTTGGCCGCGATGCCGAGGTCGGCTCGACTGTCGTCGCCGGACAGGCAGTGGTACGGGTGATCGAGCCATCCTCCTCGTGGGTCAGGGTGCGACTGGACCAGGGCCGCTCGAGCGGGCTGACTGTCGGTCTGCCTGCGCAGATAGTCCTGAGGTCCAACCCGGGACAGGCCCTCCGGGGCAAGGTTGCGCGTGTCGAAGTCTTGAGCGACAGCGTGACCGAAGAACGCGTCGCACAGGTGAGCTTCGAACCGCCGCCCGCCAGTCTGTCGATCGGCGAACTGGCCGAAGTCACGCTGTCGCTGCCGGCCACGGCGCGCGCCGTGCTGCTGCCCAATGCCGCAATCAGGCGACACAAGGGCCGCATCGGCGTGTGGTCGATCGAAGACGGCGCACCACGCTTTACGCCGATTCGGCTCGGCCAGAGCAGCCTGGACGGGCAGGTGCAGGTGCTCGAGGGCGTACCGGTGGGTTCGACGATCATCGTTCACAGCGAGGCGGACCTCGACACCGGCAGGCGGGTCAAGGTCGTCGACGCACTCGCCGGACAACAGCCATGATCAGCTTGGCCGGCCGGGACATCGTCCACTCGTGGGGCAAGTTCGTCCTGACCGGATTCGGGCTGGGGCTTCTGATCGGCGTAACCCTGACCATGGCAGGTGTGTACCGCGGCATGGTCGATGACGCACGGGCATTGCTGAACAACAGCGGTGCCGACCTGTGGGTTGTGCAACGGGATACGCAGGGACCTTATGCGGAGTCGTCTAGCCTGCGCGATGACGTGGTGCGCAGTGTGCGTGGCATGCCCGGGGTAGCGCGGGCAGCCAACGTCACCTACCTGACGATGCAGGTGCAGCCGACACCGACGACCGGGGTGCCTTCCGTGGTGCCGGGAGTCGACGATGTGCGCGCCATGGTCGTTGGCTTCGAACCCGGTCAGCCAGGCGAGCCAGGCTATCTGGTCGCCGGCAGACACATCACGCAAAGCCACTACGAAGCCGTCGCGGACGTGCGCACCGGGTTCGCCCTGGGAGCGCGCATCCGCATCCGGCGCCATGACTACACCGTCGTGGGGCTGACGCGGCGCATGGTGTCCTCCGGCGGTGACCCGATGGTCTTCATACCGCTCAAAGATGCCCAGGAGGCCCAGTTCCTGAAAGACAACGACGCCATCGTCAACGAACGTGCGCGCACGGCGGCCAACCCCGCCCTGAACCGCCCTGGCGTGCCCGGGCTGCTCGAGGCCGTACAGGCTTCACAGGGCAACAACCGATTCGTCAACGCCATCCTCGTGCAGGTGCGCCCCGAGTTCGACACCGAAGCCGTGGCCGCCCCGGTGCGCCGCTGGAAGCACCTCGAGGCCTACACGCGCGTCCAGATGGAGGAGATCCTGATCAGCAAGCTCATTGCGACCTCAGCCCGGCAGATCGCCATGTTTTTGGTGATCCTGGCGATCGTCAGCGCCGCCATCGTCGCCTTCATCATCTACACGATGACCCTGGGCAAAATCCGCGAAATCGCGGTGCTCAAGCTGATCGGCACGCGCGACCGCACGATTGCCGGAATGATCCTGCAACAGGCGCTTGGGCTGGGTCTGATCGGTTTCATCGTCGGCAAGGTGGCCGCGACCGCATGGGCGCCGGTTTTCCCGAAGTACGTGCTGCTGGAGTCTGGTGACGCGGTCCGCGGTCTGGCGGCGGTCATGGTGATCTGTGCATTGGCCAGCACGCTGGCCATACGGGTGGCACTCAAGATCGACCCGGCCGCGGCGATAGGAGGCTGAGGTGAACGAGTTCGGCATCCGCATCGAGAGGCTGCGCAAACGCTACGGCAAAGGCGACACGGCAGTCGACGCGTTGAAGGACGTCAACATGACCGTGGCTCCCGGCGAGGTGGTCGGCCTGATCGGCCCCTCGGGTTCCGGCAAGAGCACGCTGCTGAAATGCCTGGGCGCGGTCATCGAGCCAACCGGGGGCAAGATGGTTCTGGGAGACACGACCATCTACGACGACGGCTGGAAGACCCCAGATCTGCGCGCGCTGCGGCGCGATCGCATCGGCTTCATCTTCCAGGCGCCCTACCTGATCCCCTTCCTGGATGTCACCGACAACGTCGCCCTGTTGCCGATGCTGGCGGGCCAATCCAACGCCGAAGCGCGCGAGCGTGCCCGCGAACTGCTGGGAGCACTGGATATCGGGCATCGCGCCCATGCCCAGCCCTCGGAGCTGTCCGGCGGTGAACAGCAGCGGGTGTCGATCGCCCGGGCTCTGGCCAATCGCCCGCCCGTGATCCTGGCCGACGAACCCACTGCTCCGCTGGACAGCGAGCGGGCGCTGGCCGTGATGCGCATCCTGAACCAGATGGCCGCGCTGTACCGCACGGCCATCATCGTCGTCACGCATGACGAGAAGATCATTCCGACATTCAAACGCCTGTATCAGATCCGCGATGGAAGCACCCACGAGCAGCGTGGCGAAGGAATCGGCATCCGAGACCTTACTGCGGGTTGACCTGGACAGGCGCCTGTCGCGGGCGATTTCCGACCCTTGGGTTTTGACGCGGTCTTGCGCATACGCAATGCTCTCTTATACCCCATACCGTATATTAAAAGAAGTCGCCCACTTCCAAGGAATGCATGATGAAATCCGTGCAAGCACTCTTGCTCGCCTCGCTTATCGGCTTATCAGCGGGTATCGCACTCGCTCAACCAGGCAGCGGCAAGGGGTCTGGCCCGGGGGCCGGACCGATGGGTGGCGCGCCGCCGGCCAACGCATCGGGCACGAATCCGGCCAGCCGCCCTGGTGCGGCACGAACGGGGTCCGACTACACGGCAGGCTGGGCGCTGATGACCCGGCAGGAGCGCAACGAGCACCGCGGCCGCCTGCGCACCATGAAGACCTATGAAGAGTGCCATGCCTATCAGGTTCAGCATCACGAACAGATGGCGGCACGCGCCAAGGAGCGCGGCAGCAAGGCATTGGCACAACCCCGGCGCGATGCCTGCACTGGCCTGAAGCCATGAGCGCCCGCCACTGGCTTGGCGAGCACACGATGAGCCGACGCGTGTTCCGTGCAAGCGTAGCGGGTCTGTTGATCGGCGGACTCCTCGCCTGCGGGGGAGGCGGCGATCCGAGCCCAGTCATGAGCGTTGACAGCACCGGCGCATCGACGTTCGACTCCGCGTCGCTCGCCGGCCAGCTGGCGACCTATCCGCTGGCGCAACTGTCGGGCGCCGAAGCCGACAGCCTGGTCTTCATGCGCCAGGAAGAGCAACTCGCGCATGACGTCTACGCCGTAAGCGCCACCCTCTGGACGCCCCCGGTCTTCGCCAATATCACCGCCAGCGAGGCAACCCATTCAGCCGCCGTAAAAGCCTTGCTCGACCGGTATCAGCTGACGGACCCGCTGGCAGGGCTGCCCAACGGCAGCTTCAAGGCTCCGGCATTTCAGGCCTTATACGACGCACTGGTGCTCGCCAGCCGGGTCAGTGCGTTGGAGGCGGTGAAGGTCGGCCTGCAGATCGAGGAACTCGACATTCGCGACATCACGCAACAACTCGCCGCCATCGACAACCCCGACATCCAGACGGTGTACGGCAACCTGGTGCGTGGCTCGCGCAACCATCTGCGCGCGTTTATGAAGGTGCTGACCCAAATGGGCGGAACCTACGTACCCAGATACATCAGTCAGACCGAGTTCGATGCCATTGTGAACTCGCCCGTCGAAACCGGCGGATGAGATTCGATCGAGTGGTGGTCACGCCGTGATCATCGAGGCGGCCGCCAGCATCGCCGGGGTGTGGGCATTGCGCAGGCTGGCGCACCTGGCCATCCTGCGCGGCCTGCGCGCGCCTCGGCTCGGGCACGCGCAAGGTCCCGGCGACCACGGATTCGGAGCCGACCGGGTACGGGAAGTGCACATCCCGGGCCCAGGCGGTCGGCCGCTGTTCGCCTGGCTGGTCTTGCCCCCAGCAGTCGACGACAAACCGCTGCCCGCCGTCCTCGCCATGCATGGCTGGGGCGCCAACGCCGCCATGATGTGGCCCGCGGCGCGCCCGCTGTACGCGGCCGGATTCGCCGTGCTGCTGATCGACGCGCGCTGCCACGGACGCAGTGGCGACGAGGCCTTTTCGTCGATGCCGCGTTTTGCTGAAGACATTGCAGCCGGACTCGCTTGGCTCAGGCAACAGCCCGAGATCGCGCCAGACCGACTGGCGCTGCTGGGCCATTCCGTGGGCGCGGCCGCGGCCCTGCTGCACGCCTGTCACCATCGCGACGTTCGAGCAGTGGTCAGCGTGTCGGCGTTCGCCCATCCGCGCCCGCTGATGCGCCGCTTCATGGCTGAAAAGCGGGTGCCCTATCCGGTGCTGGGCTGGTATCTGATGCGCCACGTGCAGCGGGTGATCGGGGCATCCTTCGATGAGATCGCACCGATCAGCACCTTGGGCCATGTGCAATGTCCGGTCCTGCTGGTGCATGGCCGCGCCGACACCGTGGTGCCGGTCAGCGAGGCCATTGCGCTATCGACCTCATCCGCTCGCGCCAGGCTGCTGCTGGTGGACGGCGACCACGACCTGCGCGGCGCACTCACGTCCCACGCCGCATCCCTGATTGATTTCCTGTGTTCCGCCCAAGCCCAGGCTGCGTCGGCCACATAGGCCGATCAGGCTTCACACCGAGGTCGTGATGGCAGAACCGGAACGGTCGGTGATCGAGAGGAGATCGACGACCGTGGACTTCAGGCCGAGGGCGCGTCCAAAGGATCGACCCGCTCCTCGATCGCTCGCCTCAGGTATCCGGCGGCCCGACCGGAGCGGGCGTGCGCAACACCGCGTGTTCGATGGCCGCCACCAGATGGGATTCGTCGATCGGCTTGGACACATATCCGTCCATGCCGGCGGCGATGTAACGCTCGCGATCCTGCAGCATCGCATTGGCTGTCAGGGCCACGATCGGAATGCGCGCCAGCGGCCCTCCAGTGCCCGGATCGCACGCGTCGTGCTCACGCCGTCCATGTTGGGCATCTGCACGTCCATCAGGATCAGGTCGTAATGACCCCGACTCACCTGCTGCAGCGCCTCGGCCCCGTTGCCGACCAGGTCGCACAGATGCCCCATCTGCAGCAGCATCGCTTCGATCACCATCTGGTTGATCGGATTGTCTTCCGCGACCAGGATGCGCAGGCCCCTGCGCGGCGCGTTCGGGGCCTGCACCCGCGGATGGGCTGCACCAGGTTCGACTTCAGCCGCGCCGAGTGTCACCGGAATCCTGACGCGAAAGCTGCTGCCCACGCCCAGGCTGCTGCGCACGCTGATCTGCCCGCCCATCAGCTGAACGATTTCCCGGGAGATCGCCAACCCCAGGCCGCTGCCGCCGAACCGGCGGGCCATGCCGCTGTCGGCCTGGGTGAAACGTTCGAACAGCTTGGGCAGGTGTTCGCTGGCGATGCCGATACCGGTGTCGCGAACCTCGATGGCCAGTTCCGGGCGTCCGTCGTCGCGCGCCTGCGCGCCCCAATCGAGCTCGACCCCACCCCGCTCCGTGAACTTGATCGCATTGCCCAGCAGATTGAAGAGGGCCTGCTGCAGACGCGCTCGGTCGCCGATCAGCGGCCGGTCGAATCCGGCTCGATGCGTCGCCTGCAGGCCCAGCCCCTTGGCCCGGGCGCGCTCGCTCAGCACGTTCACCACCTCGTCGATGGCGCCTGCGGGGTCGAACTCGCCGATTTCCAGTTCCATCCGTCCCGCTTCCAGCCGCGACAGATCGAGAATGTCGCCGATCAGCGCCAGCAGGCTCTGGCCGGACGTGCGGATGATCTCCGCATACCGGCGCTGCTCCGGGGACAGTACGGTCTTCAGCAGCAGGCTGTTCATCCCCAGCACCCCGTTCAGCGGCGTGCGGATCTCATGGCTGATGGCCGCCACGAACTGCGACTTCGCAAGGTTCGCGTCCTCGGCGGCGACTTTCGCCTGGCGCAGTTCGCGCTCGGTCAGCTTGATCGAGGTGATCTCGTGATGCACCGAGACCATGCCGCCATCGGGCGTGCGGCGCTCCTGGATGTGCACGATCCGGCCATCGGGCAGTTCCTGCTCGAACCCGATGTCGCCGCTGGACTGCTGGCTCATGCGGGCTCTGATCCAGGCCGAACGCTCGTCATCGCTCGCGCCCGCCAGCAGCCGTCGGGCCGCCGCTTCGCCGAGCGTCGACAGTGCAACCCCGGGCGCCAGCACCTCGCCCAGGTACGGATACAGCGACAGATAGCGCGGATTCCAGGTCACCACCCGGCGGTTGGGATCGGAGATCAGCACACCATCGGGCATCGATGACAAGGCCTGATCCAACAGGTCCCTGGCGCGCACCACCGCCTGTTCGGCCAGCCGGGCCTGCGTGATGTCGTGATGCACCGACACGATGCCGCCATTTGGGATCCGGCTCTCGCTCACCAGAATCCGCAGGCCTCCGGGCAGCTCCTGCTCGAAGCGGCCATTGCCGTTGACCGCCTGGGACTTGCGCCACGCAATCCAGGCGGTCCGGTCAGCCTCGGAGCCCTCGGGCAGCCACGCCCGCGCTGCCTCCTCGGCCAGCCGAGTGACATGCACTCCCGGCGCCAGCACACCGCGAAGATGCTCGTAGATTTCCAGATAGCGGGGATTCCAGGTCACCACGCAGTCTTGAGCGTCGCGCAACAGGAAGCCGTCGGCCATCGAGCGCAGCGCGCTCTCCAGCGTGGCCTTGGCTTGCGCGAGTTCGCGCTCGGTGGCCTTGATCCGCGATACGTCGGTCCACAGTCCGACCGAGCCGATCAGTTCTCCGGCTTCGCTGTGCAGCGGTGTGGCCGAATTGATGCATTCCACCAGAGACCCGTCGGCGCGGCGCAGACGGATTTCATAGGAACCGCGAGCACCTTCGCGGCGTGCGGCGATTTCACGCCGGAAGATCGCGGCGTTGTCGTCGTCGACGAAATCGTAGATCGATCGGCCGACCAGCGCTTCGCGCGGCACTCCCAGCAGCGCGCACATCGCGGGATTGGCATCGAGCGTTCGCGTCTGACCGTCGATGAACCAGAACCCTTCATGCGTGTTGATCAGCAGTTCGGACATCAGGCGCTGGGATTCGGCCAGACTGGCGGTTACCGTCTGGCGCGCGCGCGATTCGTCCTGCAGTTCCGCGTTCACGCTGCGCAGCCTCTCGGTGGTGGCGTCGACCGCGGCGCGCGCCTGCGCCAGCCGCACCAGATGCCCGTGTGCCAGCCCCGAGGCCAGGAGCACCAGCACACTGAACAGTGCTGCTGCCGTGATGACAAGATTGCGATTCTGCCGCCAGGATTCCAGCACCACCGACTCCGGCAGGCCCGAGGTGATTCGCAGGCCTCGATCGACCAGCAACCCGGAAGCGACCAGCGAATCGACCGGATCAAGGCGGCCTGTCTGCCACTGCGTGCTCCGGGCGGCGCCTTCCTGCGCCTGTGGCAGGGGCAGGCGCGCGCCGATCAGATCGGCGCGCATCGGCACACTGAGCAGCAGGCGCCCGTCATCGCCTTCGAGGGTGATCGTCAGCGCATCCGTCGCCACCCATGGCGCAAGCACCGCAGCCAGCCCCGAGATTGGAACCCGCGCGCAGGCGATCCACTGCGTGCCATCGGGCAGGCGGATCGGGCGGGCGGCCAGCAGCACCGGTTCCCGGCCCTGGTCGACCCGCGGCACGGGGATCAGCTTCATGGCGGGAGCCTTCTGATCGGCGAACGCCGCCGCAAGACCTTGGGGCAGTTCGTTCCCCCTGGTCGGGACGTCGAACTCCGAAGCAATCATCGGCCGGCCCGCGGCATCGACCAGACTCAGGCTCTCCACCAGCGGGTGCTGCGCAAGGATCACCGGCCGAAGATCGCGCCAGCGAGACATCTCGACCGTACCGTCGCCGCGCATGCTCAGCCGCAGCGCAGGCTCGACCCGCGTCAACAGCCGCTCGATGCTCTGGAGATTCAGGTCGAGTGCCGTCTGAGCCGCGCGCGCGACCGCCGCCACACGCGTCTGCCCGGCACCGATCGCATCCTGCTGGCGGTGCCTGAGCATCTGCGCCGCGCCCGATACGATCAGGATGACGAACAGGGCCGCGACCACCCAGATCAGCACCAGCGCGCGGCGATGCATGATCAGCATGCCTCTCAATCCTCGGGAATGCGCCAGGCCGGGTCCAGCACCGCGAAGAATCCGTGCAGCATCCGGTAGGTGAGCCCCCAGACGATCTCGTCCTGCACACCGTACCCCGGAAAGGGCCGCGCCCCGCCGCCCACGTGCATGTCGCGACGGGTGGCGGAACGGCCGTGGAACATGTCGTGAATCGAGCCCCACAGCACGGCGGCAACCTCGTGGTTGGGCCGGTAGGGCGGCGGCTCTCGATCCAACGCGAACACGAAGGGAACGATCAGCATGTCGATGCTCGTGCCGATCGGGTTGACGTTCATGTAGTCCAGGTGCCCGAGCAGACGCCCGTACCGATCGAGGTCCAGGCCGATCTCCTCACGGGTCTCGCGCACCGCGGTCGCCGCCAGGTCGGCATCGCCGGGCTCCCAGTGGCCGCCCGGAAAAGCCATGTGGCCCGACCAGAGGTCGCCGGGACGCTTGGCACGCTTGATGAACAGGGCCTGGGTCGTTTCCCCGTCGTCGCGCAGGATCGCGGCGACCGCGGCCTGGCGGGAGAATTGTCGGGTATCCAGCACCATCGGCTGGTGTTCGCGAAGTCGCTGTTCGATGCGGGGGAGGGAGAGCAGGGGCATGACCGGATTCTAGAGGGTGCGGGCGCAAAACAGCCGAACACGGGTCGATCGGGATTCCTTGAGATCAGCGGACTGTTCGCCGTAACCGCATGGCCTGTTTCGGCGAACTAGGAGCTTCAGGGTCGAACCGCGGTCTGACAGACACGGAACGGCCCCTCTTTCGACCCTCAGGAGAAGCTTCCCATGTCCGTCTTGATTCGACCGAAGCACGCCTTGTGCGCTGCCGCCCTGCTGACGCTCGGCCTGCCCGCCGCCAGCACGCTCGCCCAGGTACCGCCAGCGCTCGCGCAGGTTGACGCGCTCGAAGGCCTGTTCGGCGCCCAGCCCACGTTCCGCCGCTCGGGCGCCAAGGGGGTGTGCGCCAGCGGCTACTTCGTGGGCAATGCCCAGGGCATGGCGCTCGCCCCATCGAGCATCTTCAGCGGCCAGCGCCTGCCCGTCGTCGCACGCTTCTCGGTGGGCGGCGGCAGCCCCAAGGCCAGTGACAAAGGCCGTTCGGTGCGCGGACTCGCGTTCTCGATCAGCACGCCCGACGGTCAGCAATGGCAAGGCTCCAGTGTCTCGGCACCGGTGTTCTTCGTTTCCAGGCCCGAGCAGTTCGCGCCGTTTCTGCAGGCGCGCACGCCCGACCCTGCCACGGGCAAACCGAATCCCGAACGCCTGAAGGCGTTCAACGACGCCAATCCGGACACCTTGCGGCAGGCCGCCTACCTGTCCAAAGCACCGGTACCCGCCAGCTACGCGAGCGCTCAGTACTGGAGCACCAACGCCTTCGAGCTGGTCAACGCGCGCGGCGAGTCGCAGTTCGCGCGCTGGCAATTTGTCCCCGAGGCCGGGCTGACGGGCCTGACCGATGACGAGCTCAAGACACGACCCGACGATTTTCTTGCCGATGAATTGCGCCTGCGGGTGAAAGCGGCGGCAGCGAGCTTCGCATTGCAGTTCCAACTGGCCCGGCCGGCAGACACCATCGACGATCCGACGCAGGCGTGGCCACCGGAGCGGCCCGTCGTGACCGCAGGGCGCCTGGTCATCGACAGCGTCGAGCCTGGCGCCGGCGGCGCCTGCGACAAGATCAGCTTCAATCCGCTGGCACTGCCCGCTGGCATCAGGCCGTCGAGCGACCCTGTGCTGCTGGCCCGCCCTGCCCCGTATGCGCTGTCGCAGGGCCGCCGGCTGGGCGAGGCGGCAACCCGCTAGGCAGCGGCGCGGGCCCGCGCCGATCGTCTTGGCTCTGTCCGCCCGGGAGCGCTCGCGGGGGCCTTCCTCCGGGGGGTGCCAGCCAGGCCCGCTATGCATCCTGTGTTCTAGAATTCTCCTTCACCGGCGCGCCGCACGCGCGCCGGGGCAACTCAGGCGGGCCGCCTTGCTCGCGCGGGAGACGGTTCTCATGAGCACATCGGCATCGTGGCAGGCGCCCCGCGGGACATCTTCACGCATCGAGGCGATCCGAACCCGCGGGTTCGACCATCCGCATCTGCCTCAGCTGCTGGTCGACGTGATCACCGAAGACGGGCTGATCGGCACCGGCGAGGCGTGGTGGGGAATCGCCGGCGCCGGTCGATCGGCGAGCGCCGGCGCGGCCTCGCACGGCGTGCCGGCGAGCGCCAGCGCGGGCGCGAAGCCGCCCGCTGCCCGGCTGCCTCACGCGCCCTACGCGACGATCCAGGCGGCGATCGAAGGCGTGCTCGAGCCGCGCTGCATTGGCCGTCCCGCGGGCGACATCGAGGCCTTGTGGTTCGACATGAGCGACTTCGCGTCGCGATATGGCGACGGCGGAGTGATCACCATGGGCCTGTCGGGCATCGATCTGGCGCTCTGGGACCGGCTCGGCAAACAATTCGGTGTGCCGGTCAACCAGCTGATCGGTGGCCGCGCCCATGAACGCCGGCCTGCCTACGCCTCCCTGCCGGCACTGCGTATCGAGGAAGCGATCGAGCGCGAATGCCGGCGCGCTGTCGATGCCGGCTTCCTGGCCATCAAGCTGCATGAAGTCACCGCGCCGGCGGTGGCTTGCGCGCGCGCGGCGGTCGGGCCCCACATCGCGCTGATGGTCGACTGCAACGGACACTTCGACGTGCGCGATTCGATCCAGTTTGCCCACGCCATTGCCCGCCACGATGTGCTCTGGCTGGAAGAACCGGTGCGCCCGATGCGCGACATTGCATCGCTTTCCCGGGTGGCCGCCGCCAGCCCGCTGCCCCTGGCCGCCGGCGAAAACGAATATTCGCCGGCCGATTTCCAGCGCCTGCTGGCCAGCGGCGCGATCGCCTGGCTGCAGCCCGAGATCGCCAAGATCGGCGGACTGACCGCGGCGCGCCGGATCTCGGCACTGGCCGAACTGCACAACGTGGTGCTGGCGCCGCACAACTTCCGGATCGGGCCCAGCCTGTATGCCTCGATCCACTGGGGTTTGTCGTCGCCCGCCACCGGCTGGATCGAACTGCCCTGGCTGGCCCACGGGGTGACCTTCCCCAGTGGCGCGACCCTGCCGCCTCTGGTCGACGGTCAGGTCGGCCTGCCCGAGGGCCCAGGCTTCGGCCTGGCGGTCTGACCGAACTGAGGAGCGAAGCGCCGGCCTCCGTCAGGGTGCCGCTCGGGCCCCCGCCGCGCGCAATAGTTCGGCCATCTCGCGAAACCCTCGCCGCTCGGCATGCGCCAGCGCCGTGACGGCATCGCGGTCGGCCAGGTCGAGGTTGGCGCGGTGACGGATCAGCAGGCGCACGATCGCCGTGTGCGTCGGGCCGCCATCACCCAGGATCACCGCCTCCAGCAGGGCGGTCCAGCCCAGATTGTTGACGTGGTCCACCGCCACCCCGGCGTCGAGCAGCACCCGAACCGTGTCGAGGTGACCATAGTGACAGGCAGGGATCAGGGCGGTCCCGCCATACCGGTTGGTGCTCTTCAAATCGGCGCCCGCGGCGATCGCGGCCCTGACGATGTCGGTGTGGCCGCGCGCGCCGGCCAGCAGGAAAACGCTGTCGCGGCTGTCGTCTTGCGCGTTGACATCGGCGCCATGACGGATCAGCAGTATCGCCGCCTGCACGTGCCCGGCCTGAGTGGCGGCCAGCGCCGCCGTGCGGCCACGCTCGTCGCGCTGATTGACCGGTGCACCCGCCGCGAGCAGCCGGCGCAGGGCGACGGTGTCGCCACGCAGCGCAGCCTCCACGAGCGCCGGTGCGGCATCCGCATGGCGGGTCAGCAGGGCCAGCAGACTGGCCAGCGCGACCCGTCGATTCACGTCGGGGCTCCGGCATCGGTCAGCGCGTCGCCATGGATCATGCGTTCGATGCGGGCCGCCCATGCCCTCGTCTCGCAGGCACGGCAAGGCCGGGACGAGGAAATCAGCCAGCAGCCGGTCAATGCATCGCGGCCCAGGTTGCGCACGGCGTCCCGGATGGCCTGCGTCTCGGCGTGCGCCGAAGGATCTTGGGCGGTGACCACCTGGCTGGGCGCGGCGCCGACGATGCGTTCGCCGCACAGCACCACCGCGCCGTAGGGCTGATCGCCGGCACGCACCGCTTCGTCGCGCAGGGCAAAGGCCCGGCTCATGGCCGCCCGCACGGCGCTCTCGGCCCGATCGACGCCGCCCGCCCCGCCCGGCGGCGCGGCGGGCGTACCGGCTCGCACCAGCGCCGGCCCAAGACCCACGAGCATCAGCAGGCTGGCACGCCGGCGCGCGCAACACGGCCCCGCCGCCGCCGTCACCAGTGCCCCGGGCGAATCCATCATCGGCCTCCTCCCGGGATCAGGCAGCGAACTCGCGCATCAGCACGCCCGGACGAGGGCTGCCGGCGAGCATGCCGCTGCCGTCCGCCACCTTGACGCCATTGACCCAGACGCCCTTCACGCCGACCGCGTCGGTGTGCAGGCGGGCGGCACCGCCGGGGAGGTCGTTGACGCGCCGCTTCGGGCCGCGCCCGACGGTTGCCGGGTCGAACAGCAGCAGGTCGGCGGCGTGGCCCACCTTGAGCAGGCCGCGATTCGTGAAGCCGTACAAGGCGGCGGTTTGCCCGGTGAGACGGCGTACCGCCTCTTCCAGCGGCATCTTGCCGAGCTCGCGCGACCAGTGCCCCATCAGGTGCAGGCCGAAGGCCGCGTCATTGAAAAAGGTGAGGTGCGCGCCGGCGTCCGACAGGCTCACCAGGGTATTGGGGTGGTTCAGCATGCGGCCCACCGCCTCCTCGTCCGAGTTGAGCATCGTGGCGGTGAATACCGTGTCGAGGTTCTCGGCAATGGCCAGGTCGAACATGAAATCGAGCGGATCCACGCCCGACTCGCGCGCCAGTTCGGCGATGCTGCGCTGTTCGTAGCGCGCATGTTCGGGCGCGGCCACCTGGACCACCTGAACCTGGTCCCATTCGCCGTTGAAGAGGCGGAACACGGCGGGCGCCGCGATTTCGGCGCGCATCGCGTCACGGAAGTCCTTGTGCGAGATGGCCACCTTGAACGCCTCGCCCTTCAAGCCCAGCACCCGTTTCCAGGATTCCAGCCCCTCCACCGGGTAGGGCGAGTGCAGGGTGAAGTCCATGGTGAGCGGGCAGCAGGACACGGCGCCCACGAGCCTGCGGCCGCGCGCGTTGGCCTGTGCGATCGCCTCGAGCTCCTTGAACACCGCGTGCGGGTTGGTCTTGTTGTGCAGCAGGGCGGCGATGATCACCGGCCGCCCGGAGAGGGCCGAAAGTTCCTCGAGAAAATCGATCTTCGTCTGGCCGCCCTTGGTGAGCATGAACACGCCCCTGCCGGACTCCTTCAGCGAGCCCACCAGGGTACGCAGTTCGTCGTCATCGGCCAGGCGCGAGGGCATCGGGATGCCGCCTTCGCCGTTGTGCGCGGGCGAGGTACTGGTGGCGAATCCGATCGCGCCGGCCTGCATGGCTTCTTGCAGCAGGCGCTTCATCTCCTGCACTTCCGCAGGCGTGGCGGCGCGCTTGGGCGCTTGTTCGCCCATCACCCAGGTGCGCAAGGACGAATGGCCGGCAAAGGCGGCGATGTTCACCGCCGCACCCTGCCGATCCAGCATCGCCAGGTACTGCGGGATGCTTTCGAAGTCCCAGCGGATGCCCTGGCGCAGGACATCCAGCGACATGCCTTCGACCTGGGTGAGGTTGCGCATGATGAGTTCACGGTCCGCCGGCCGGCACGGCGCGATGGTGAAGCCGCAGTTGCCGATGATGGCGGTGGTCACGCCCAGCGCAGGCGACGGGCTCAAGGCGCTGTCCCAGGTGATCTGCGCGTCGTAGTGGGTGTGGTTGTCGATGATGCCGGGCATCAGCGCCAGGCCCGTCGGCATCGAGGGTCTCGCGGGCTTCGCCGGCAATGCTGCCGATGGCGACGATCGTTCCGTCTTTGACGGCGAGGTCGCCCGTCACGGCGGGACGGCCGCTGCCGTCGTATAGGCGGGCGTTGCGGATCAGCAGATCGTGCATGGTGGCGAAGTTCGGGTTGCGTTGGTCGGGATCGTCGATATCCGGGGCTCTGCGCCAAGCACGACGGGACGGCCGGGAACGCCCCCGAGCGTTGTCACATATGGTCGATCATCACATGGAAATCGCACCTAAGTCCGCGTCGCATAACGCTCCGGCCCCGCTGGCACCCTCCATCTCCCGTCAAAGGACCCTCCATCGGAAGTCCTCCAACTTTCATAGGTGGGGCCAGATGCACGTTTGTCACTTGGCCGAACACTGAGCAGGATCGCTGCCAATGTAGCAGGACGGCCGGCCACGTCCAACGTTGCTCAAGGGATCATCTCGCCGTTGACCTCTGGGCGTCGGGCGATGACCAAACCGCAGACTTGTCTCCTACGGACACTACGCTCGTTCGTCGGGATCAGCCAATCGCGAGAGGTACTCCGCTGCGACTTCCGCACAGTGCTCCAGCGTCGGTCGATACCCGGTCGCGGCGATCGCCTCGAAAGTTGCCACGAATCCTGCCCCGGGTTGCCCGATCTGCTCCAGGAACCTGTCCCGGTGCCGCACGAGGTAAGGCGCGGCTGCCGCCAGCGCATCCGGCTCCCGCTCGACCACCATGGCGAGGTCGAACAGATCGCGCGCCGTCGCACGGTCCCCGCGGTGGTACATCTTCTTGGCGATCACCTCCGCAGCCGTCTCGACTCGCACTGGCCGACCCTGGATGTCCCACCGCTCCCATGCCGCGTCGGTGAGGTTCGGTGCGGCCACGAAGTCGATCTCGCCTTCCTCGAACTGCAGCTTGACGAACGAGCCCGGCATCTGTCGTGTACTCCTCGGTCAGGGATGCCGCCGTGTCGCTGAGTCGGGGCGTCACGTAGCCGAGGTACTGCGGATCCGGCACGAAGATGTCGATGTCCTTGCTGAGGCGGTGTCCGTACCTGAACATCAGGACGGTCCCGCCTCCGAAGGTCCAGAACGGGTCCGCAAGCCCCCCATGGCGCTGGATGTTGTCGACAAGCTGCAGCGCTCGCTGGAACAGCACTTCCCAGGGGCCGGACGGCAGCGACTTCATCACGCTCTCATCACGCCCACAAGCCCTGCCGGTGCACCGCCAGTGACCTGGCGAGCTTCGCGACGTTGCGCCACACAGCCTTGGGCGCCACGCCCTCGTTCGCGGCGGCTTCCTCCACGGCCATCACCACCAGGGGCACCGGCGCCTCGTCGAGCAGGTGCGTCAGGTGGGCCGCGTAGCCCTTCGGTACGCTGCCGCTGACCAGCGCATGGCCGAGCGTGTCGGGCGGCACCTCCTGGACGTAGCTCACGCTGGCGTTCTTCGCCGCCATCCACAGGCCCCGCTTCCGAGCGCGCGCTGCCTGGCTAGGCGGATCGAGGTCCAGCCCCAGCACGGCCAGCACCTGCGCGACCCGGTTGAATCCCAGATCGCTCAGAGCGCCCGCTTCCAGACCAACCAGTGTCTGCCGCGAAAGCCCGCTCAGTTGCGCAAGCCGGGACTGCGTCAGTCCCAGCGCCTCGCGCCGCTCGCGGATGATGGTGCCCAGGTTGGAGAGGTCCACAGCTTGGTCCGAAGAATTGTCGAATATTTTGGACATTCTAGCGCCTCCGGACCACACCCACCAGGCGCTCGCCAGCGGCGCCGCAGGCCGCTCGCTGCCCACAGCCCTGACAAACATGCTCGCTGTCGGGCCACTGCGGGCGATCGAGTCCATCGATCAGTCGACGGCGCCTCGCTGCAACGGCTTCGATTTGCTCCCGCGACATCAAGCGGACCGCTCGTGAGGTCGGCGGCGCTGAGTGCCGGCCGGGGAACATCACGAACGCCTCGTCAGACACACGAACACGGAGTTCGTCCTCCACGGCCACCCGCTGCGCCGAGAGCTGGATGACATCCGACGTTCTCACCGCTGGGGCCGACCGCGTCTTCAGTTCGACCAGCACGACCAGACCGGTCGGCAGCCGATAGGCCCTGTCCACCCTGGCCACGATGGGCCAGCGGCTCTTCGACCTGAACTGCGCCTCCACGCAGATCAATTCGGCATCCCGCAGAGCGGCCGGTCGGTCCCTCCACTCTGCAACGCGTGCGTGGTGACGCCGAAACAGATGCCACACGACTGCCAAGGCGACAGCCAGGAGCAGCACCCACGGCCACATCGGCTCGAACCTCATGGTCGACGCCTTGCCGACCATCGCCGCCAGCCATGCGCCACGAAACCCAGGATCCACCTGGTCAACCCTAGCAGTGGCGGACAGTGCTGCAGAACTGTGCAAAGGCGGGGCCCGGCCGCATAGTAAGCCCCCGCCGCCACCCGGCGCCCCGGCCCCCGGCCCCAGGACCCCGGGTCCCGCGCAGCGCATCGGTCTGCCATGCGCACCTAGACGACCGTCGCGACGAAGAACCGCCCCCCTGATCGTCGGGCCGAACCGCCACCTGGCGCTGAGGCGCGCCGCCCCTGCACTTCGAAACGCGCATGGGCAGCGATACCCCTGCGGCGTGAGCACGAGCAGACATTCCGATGGCGGAACGCTGAGTCTTGATCGAATTGGTTGATGGGAGCAGGGTGAGGTGCCCTCGGGGATCTTGCAAATCCCCGAAGGCGGTGCCCCGCAACAATCGACCAAGATCAAGGGAGGCGCATCCAGTGTGCCATGACCTTTTGCGAACCCCCAAGTTCTACGAACTGCTGGAACTGATCGACGAGGAGCGTGCCCAGGAGGTCCGGGCGGCCGGATGCTCGTGTGGAGGCGTTCTGCACAGCGCGCGCTATCCGCGCAAGCCGCGCGGGATCCCGCGCGGCTTGCGCGACGACGATCAAACGCGGCGCAGCTTTTGCTGCGATCTATGCCGACGCCGGCACACGCCGCGCTCGGTGCTGTACCTCGGTCGGCGGGTCTACGTCGGGGCGATGGTGCTGCTGGGATCGGCGCTGCGCGGGTCCTTGTCGGGCCGCGGCCTTGGCGAGTTGTGCGCGGTGCTGGGCGTGCCGCGGGTGACGCTGGATCGGTGGCGGCGCTGGTGGAACGAGGACTTCCTGGCAACGCGTGTATGGCAGGCCTTGCGCGCGCAGCTGATGCCCCCGATCACCGACCCGATGCCCGGTGGCTGGCTGGTGCGATTCACCTGGCCGGACGCGGCCTCGCGGCTGTCGCAGGCGCTGCGGCTGATCGCGCCGCTGAGCACGGTGACCGAGGGCCGGTAGGCCGGCGCGGGGTCCCCGCAGAACTTGGGTGTCGCCAGCGTACGGGCCGCTTTGTAGGCTGAGTCCCCTTGGGTAGCGAATGCCTCGCCGCCCGCGATGGGAGCTCGCATGGGAACAGGCGACGATGCGCGAGAGCGCGCTCGCTGGGCGCGGCTGCGCTTTGCGATCATTGGCCCGCTGCTGGCGGCCCCGCCGGCGCCGGGGGAACTGGGCCCGAGGCTGCGCGAGTTGGCCGCGCGCACCTGGCAGCATCCGCGCACGCTGCAGCCGGTGCGCTTCGGAGTCTCGACGATCGAGCGCTGGTTCTACGCGGCGCGGCGCGCCGGACGCGATCCGGTCGGCGCGCTCGCCACCCGGGTGCGCAGCGACACCGGCCAGCAGCGCGCGATGAGCGCGCCCGTCATCGAGGCGTTGCGCGCGCAGTACCGCGACCACCCGGGGTGGACGTGCCAACTGCACTACGACAACCTGGGGGCCGCGCTGGGCAAGGCGGTGGCGCTGCCCTCGTACGCGACGCTGCGTCGGTTCATGAAGGCGCAGGCCCTGGTGCGTCGAGCGCCGGTGCGCAGCGCGCTGCGCCCGGGCGAGGCGGCCGCCCAGACCCATCGCCAGTCGCGCGAGACCCGCAGCTTCGAGGTCGAGTACGTCGGCGGCCTATGGCATCTTGACTTCCATCATGGCTCACGCCAGGTGCTCAGCCGCGAGGGCCAGTGGGTCAAGCCGATCGCGCTGGCCGTGCTCGACGACCGCTCGAGGCTGGCCTGCCACGTCCAGTGGTACCTGGACGAGACCACCGAGAGCCTGGTGCACGGGTTCACCCAGGCGCTGCAGCGGCGCGGCTTGCCGCGCGCGCTGATGACCGACAACGGCGCGGCGATGATGGCCGAGGAGTTCACCGGCGGGCTGCACGCGCTGGGCATCGTGCACCAGACGACGCTGCCGTACTCGCCGCAACAAAACGGCAAGCAGGAGGTGTTCTGGGCGCGTCTGGAGGGCCGCCTGATGGCCATGCTCGAGGGCGTGACCGAACTGCGCCTGGCGTTGCTCAACACCGCCACCGCGGCCTGGGTCGAGCAGGAGTACCAGCGCAGCGACCACAGCGAGACCGGACAGACGCCCCTGGCGCGCTGGCTCGACGGCCCGCAGGTGCTGCGCGAATCGCCCGACAGCCAGGCGCTGCGAGCCGCCTTCCGCCTGGAGACCACCCGCACCCAGCGGCGCAGCGACGGCACCGTCAGCCTAGCAACCCGGCGCCTGGAGATCCCGGCGCGCTACCGCCACCTCGAGCGCGTGCACCTGCGCTACGCGCGCTGGGATCTGAGCGCGGTCGATCTGATCGACGCCCGCCACGGCACGGTGCTGTGCGCGCTGTACCCGATCGACCGCTGCGCCAACGCCAGCGGGCGGCGCCGCGCGATCGCCCGCGATGAGAACACTGCGCCACCCGTACCCACCGAATCGGGCATCGCCCCGCTGCTGCGCGCACTGATGGCCGAGTTCGCCGCCACCGGTCTGCCCCCGCCGTTCATCCCCACCGAACAGGAACCGCGCCCATGAACCCGTCGCTGCTGGCCCTCTACGGGCTGAAGTGGAACCCCTTCTCGCCGGAGTTGCCCGCCGAGGCGTTGCGACTCACGCCCGCGGCCGAGGACTTCGTGTGGCGCGTCGAGCAGACCCTGGTGCGCGAGGGCGGCTTCGCGATGATCCACGGCGACCCCGGCACGGGCAAGAGCGTGGTGCTGCGCCTGCTCGCCGAGCGGCTCGAGCGCATCGCCGAGGTCAGCGTCACGGCGCTGAACCACCCGCAGAGCAACCTGGCCGACTTCTACCGCGAGATGGGTGAGGTGTTCGGCGTGGGGCTCAAACCGCACAACCGCTGGGGCGGCTTCAAGAGCCTGCGCGAGCGCTGGCTGGCCCATCTGGAGAGCGTGCGCCTGCGCCCGGTGCTGCTGATCGACGAGGCCCAGGAGATGACCCCGGCCACGCTCTCGGAGCTGCGCCTGCTGTCGTCGGCGCGCTTCGACTCGCGGCCCCTGCTCAGCGTCGTGATGGCAGGCGACGCCCGCCTCACCGAGAAGCTGCGCCGCGACGACCTGCTGCCCCTGGGCAGTCGCATCCGCGTGCGCCTGGCCATGGAGTACGCCAGCCGGGACGACCTGGCCGCCTGCCTGGAACATCTGCTCTCGAGCGCCGGCAACGCCTCCCTGATGACCGCGCAGTTGCGCGCCATGCTGTGCGACCACGCCGCCGGCAACTACCGGATCCTCACCACGATGGCCGCGCAGTTGCTGGCCGCCGCGCTTCAGCGCCAGGCCAGCGTCATCGACGAGAAGCTCTACTTCGAGGTGTTCTCCGACGCCAAGCGGCCGGCCACCGCCAAACCCCGTGCGCGCCCGGGACGCGGACACCATGAGTGACGACCTCATCGCGCAACCGCGCCCGGTGCTCACCGACGAGGCAGCCGCAACCATCCTCGACTTCCTCCACGACCTGGTTGCCGACTTCGAGTCGGCCTACTACGTCCAGCTGCGCCGACATGAATCCGCGCACGACCAAGACCGAGACCCCGACCGGCCGTGGCTGCGCAAAGGCGAGAACCCCGGCTCTGAAACCTGACAAGCCGCCGCCTGACGGCGGCGCCATGTCACGCCAATGAACCATCGATCAAACTGATCAGATGGTCATCAAACAGCGTGCTCCTGCTCACCC